>NC_014209.1:1065000-1372500 GCF_000092965.1 Thermoanaerobacter mathranii subsp. mathranii str. A3 | reverse complement strand
AGTTTCTGTACAGGATAGGTGGGAGACGTAGAAGGTAGGGCGCGAGCCTTACTGGAGTCGGCGGTGGGATACCACCCTGGGACTACTGGGATTCTAACCTATAGCCGAGGAGCCGGCGTAGGGACAATGGCAGGTGGGCAGTTTGACTGGGGCGGTCGCCTCCTAAAGGGTAACGGAGGCGCCCAAAGGTTACCTCAGCGCGGACGGGAATCGCGCGGGAGAGTGCAAAGGCAGAAGGTAGCCTGACTGTGAGAGGGACACCTCGAGCAGGGACGAAAGTCGGGCTTAGTGATCCGGCGGCAGTGAGTGGGGACGCCGTCGCTCAACGGATAAAAGCTACCCCGGGGATAACAGGCTGATCTCCCCCAAGAGTCCACATCGACGGGGAGGTTTGGCACCTCGATGTCGGCTCATCGCATCCTGGGGCTGAAGTAGGTCCCAAGGGTTGGGCTGTTCGCCCATTAAAGCGGTACGTGAGCTGGGTTCAGAACGTCGTGAGACAGTTCGGTCCCTATCCGTCGCGGGCGTAGGAAACTTGAGAGGGACTGCCCCTAGTACGAGAGGACCGGGGTGGACGAACCGATGGTGTACCAGTTGTTCCGCCAGGGGCACAGCTGGGTAGCCAAGTTCGGAAGGGATAAGCGCTGAAAGCATCTAAGCGCGAAGCCCGCCTCAAGACAAGGTTTCCCACCCGTAAGGGGGTAAGACACCTCGAAGACGACGAGGTAGATAGGCCGGGGGTGTAAGAGTGGTAACACTCTTAGCTGACCGGTACTAATCAGTCGAGGACTTGACCATAAGGCTTTGTGCAGTTTTGAGGGTCTAGGATTTCCGGTGGCGATAGCGGAGGGGAAACACCCGTTTCCATTCCGAACACGGAAGTTAAGCCCTCCAGCGCCGATGGTACTGCTTTCGCGGGAGAGTAGGTCGCTGCCGGTAAAATTTTATACATATTTAAAAAGAGGTAGTCTGTTTTTAAAATGGACTATCTCTTTTCTGTTTTTATCTCTGAAATTGGTAGTCAAAATTACCAGCCGCTTTTGTTCATCGGGGCTTGAAGCGGCAAGGATTCCCACCGCTTCAAGCCCCTTTTTTCTTACAAAATCAACTCTCATTTGAGTATCTACTGGTGTACTAGCGATGACGCCGATAATTTTATCAGATCCTGACAATAGAATCATCTCCTGCTTAAAAGGCGGGTACGACAGCACCTTTATATTTTTCTTCGATGAATTTTTTAACTTCTGGAGAATTCAAGGCTTCGGCTAACTTCATAAGTTCAGGCCTTGATTCATCGCCTTTGCGGACCACCAGTACATTGACATAGGGGGAATCTGCTGATTCGATAAAGAGCGCGTCTTTGGTGGGTATAAGTCCAGCTTCCAAGGCGTAGTTGGTGTTTATTACCGCTGCATCTACATCTGACAATACCCTAGGCAAAGTGGCGGCTTCCAGCTCGGAAATCTTAATTTTTTTAGGATTTTCAACAATGTCGCTTACCGTCGCTTTGATGCCTGCATCTGGTTTCAGCTTTATCACTCCGGCTGACTGCAGTAGCAACAGAGCTCTTCCGCCGTTTGTAGCATCATTTGGTATGGCAATGGTAGCGCCTTCTTTTAATTCACTGAGATTTTTAATTTTTTGGGAATATATTCCCATAGGTTCGATATGAACTTTAGCAATGTATGTTAAATTGAGATTGTGTTCCTTTGAAAAGTCTTCAAGATAAGGAATATGCTGAAAGTAATTAGCATCTAATTCTTTTTCAGCAAGTTTTAGGTTAGGTTGTACATAATCTGTAAATTCTACAATTTCTAAATTAATTCCTTCTTTCGCAAGTATAGGTTTTACGACGTTTAAAATTTGGGCGTGGGGCACTGGAGTAGCTCCTACTTTGATGGTTATCTTTGATGTGTCCTCGGTTTGGGATTGGGATATTTGTTTTGCTCCACATCCTGAGATAAAAAGTGTTATAAGACTGAATAGTAGAACTATAGTTAAAATTTTTTTCACTTTAATTTCCTCCTTTTTAAAGATAATTTACTGGTTTCTTGACAGATGTTTTACTAACATATCTCCTAGAAATTGAATTAGTTGTACCATAGCAACTAGAATTGCTACTGTATAAAGCATAATGTCGAGCATAAATCGCTGATATCCATATCTTACTGCCAAATCTCCCAGTCCACCACCTCCTATAACACCTGCCATTGCAGAATATCCTACTAAATTTATAGTAGTTATGGTAATCCCTGCGGCTATTGAAGGTAAAGCCTCGGGGACTAGCACCTTGGTTATGATTTGAAGGGGTGAAGCACCCATAGCCTTGGCTGCTTCAATAACGCCGCGGTCTACCTCTCTCAATGCTGTTTCGGTAAGCCTTCCCATAAATGGAATGGCCGCTACCGAAAGAGGAACAATCGCTGCTGTGGTCCCTATAGCTTTCCCTACAAGCAATCGTGTAAAAGGTATAAGCACGATTAAAAGTATTACAAAAGGAACAGAGCGAAAAATATTTACAATAGTGCCTAGTATTTTATTTAAAGGTTCGTTATGCAGTATCTGACCTTTGTCAGTTACCATCAGAAGCACACCAAGTGGTACCCCGAAAATCGTTGCTATGAACGTTGATACCACTACCATGTATATAGTTTGCCACGTTCCGACCAGCAATAAGTTTATAGTTTCAGACATTTTCAATCACCTCCACATCGAGTCCCAGCTTTTTTAGATATTCCAGGGCATCATCTGTTCGATTGTTCTTTCCTCGGAGTTCAACCACGAGAGTACCGTAGGGAGTGCCCTGGATGTGGTCAATGTTTCCGTAAAGTATGTTGGTGTCAACGTCAAATTTTCTTACAATATTGGATATAATGGGCTTTGCTGTAATTTCTCCCAAAAAGCCAATTTTAACAATCTTGCCTTCCAAGTACCCGTGAGACAGATTTTTAATCCTATCTTTTAGTTCTTTAGGAATTTCTGATAAAGTTATAGATTTCAAAAAATTGCGAGCGGTTTCTGTCTGAGGTTTTTTAAATATTTCGAGAAGAGGACCCTGTTCCACCACACGGCTTTTTTCAATGACTGCCACTTTGTTACAAATTTGTTTAATGACATTCATTTCGTGAGTTATCAGCACTATGGTAATTCCCAGCTGCCTATTGATATCCTTTAAAAGGTTCAAAATAGAAAGAGTTGTTTCCGGGTCCAGTGCTGAAGTTGGTTCATCACACAGCAGAACCTTTGGATCATTTGCTAAGGCTCGTGCTATGCCTACCCGCTGTTTTTGACCGCCTGAAAGCTGAGAAGGATAGTTGTCAGACTTGTCGGAAAGCCCTACTAGCTCCAGAAGATTATCTACTTTTTTATCGATTGTCCTTTTGTCCAGGCCGGCAATTTCTAAAGGGAAAGCTACATTGCCTCTGACAGTTCTGGATGATAACAGATTAAAATGCTGGAATATCATGCCTATTTTTTTCCGCATTTCTTTTAATTCAGAGGGAGAAAGCCGAGTCATTTCAACACCATCTATTTCTATCGAGCCGGAAGTGGGCTTTTCAAGCATGTTTATGCAGCGCAGAAGAGTACTTTTACCTGCGCCGCTAAGGCCTATAATTCCAAAAATATCACCTTTTTCTATGTTGAGGTTGACATTTTCCAGCGCTTTGACATTTCCTGAACTTGAGTGGTAAATTTTTGTGAGATTTCTGATACGGATCAAAGAAAGCCCTCCTTTTCCAAAATAAAAATAAAAAACCCTCTTCTGACAGCGCGAAGAGGTTTTTGAAATCCTCTTATCTGCCAGAACTCAACGTTCTGCAGGAATTAGCACCGTGCAGCCGGAAGTATAAAACTTTCGGCCACCGGTTGCCGGGTTTCATCGGGCCAGTCCCTCCACCTGCTCTCGATAAGAGTTTTTATATTATTATTCACTTTAAACAATTTAATTAGAATATTAGCATTGTCCTGGACTTTTGTCAATAGGTCAAAAAATCATGGTGTAAGTGCAAATTTTTGTAAAAAACAAAAATCAAAGAAAGAGATTGCCTCTTATGAACGATAATCTGAATAGCATTATACTACGATTTGAATTAGATTTCAATAATGATATAATGGAAATATTTAGACATATGCCAGAAGAATAAATTGTGAAAAAGAAAGTAGCAGTAGACCATTAGGATGGACTTTTTTCTGTTTTTGTTTGTTATAATTTTAATAAGCACAACAAAAATTCCAATACAATTATTTCCAAGGAAATAGGCAAAGGAGGAGTAACATGAGGACATTTATTGGGATCGAGTTAGGTGAAAAAGCTACAGATGAATTATCGAGATTTCAGGAGGTACTGAAAAATTATACGATAAAAGGAAGATGGACTCATAAAGATAATTTCCATATAACTTTAAAGTTTTTAGGAGAAATCGAGGCGGAAAGCATAACCGAAATAGAAGATGCTGTTAAAGTTGCTGCAAAAAGTATTAACCCCTTTTATATAAAATTTGATAAAGTAGGTTTTTTTAAAGGTAATAAAGACATGAGAGTATTGTGGGTAGGTACAGAAGAAAATCCTTTTCTTAATAAATTGCATGACAATATAGATGAGGAATTGCATAAAATTGGATTTAAAAAAGATGAGAGAAAATTTACTTCCCACATTACCATTGCCAGAGATATACGTTTAAACATTGGAATAGAAGAAGTAAATAATCTTTTTGAAAAACAAAAGAAAAATGATATTTTGGTCGATACAGTTTTTTTGTATGAGAGTGTTATACAAGAAAATAGAAGAAAATATATTCCTATATTTAGTGTGCCTTTAAGATAAGAAGTAAGATGCTTAAAAAGCATCTTACTCTGGATTTACATAAAGGGTTTTTTGGTTTGTGTATATTACAAAGCCCGGTTTTGCACCAGAAGGTTTTTTTACATATTTTTTTAAGGTATAATCAACGGGTACATTTGAAGAATGTTTCGCTTTGCTATATTTAGCGGCTAATTTTGCAGCTTCTATAAGTGTTGCTTCAGGAACTGGTTTGTTATTTGTCTTGATTATGACGTGGGACCCTGGTATGTCTTTTGTATGAAGCCATATATCGTTAGGATTTGCGAATTTTAACGTTAGATAATCGTTTTGAGTGTTATTTTTTCCTATATATATGTCAAACCCGTCTGAGGATACTACATGCAATGGTTGAGAAAGAGTTTGTCGTGATATTTTTTTCTTTTGTTGCTTATGTATATACCCTTGTTCAAATAGTTCATTTTTTATTTCTTCTATTTCTGATGGCAATGTACAGTTTTCCAGGTTCACTAATTGACCCTCTAAATAAGTTATTTCCTCGAGAGTATCGGATATTTGTTTTTCTATTATTTTATTGGCATTTTTTAACTTGCTGTATTTTTTAAAGTATCTTTGGGCATTTTCTGAAGGGGAATATTTTTTGTCAATGGGTATTTCAATTTCTTCGCCAGTGTAATAGTTTATAGTTTTCAAGTTTTCCATTCCTTTTTTTAGAAGGTGCATATTTGCTGTTATAAGTTCGCCGTAAAGTCTAAAAGTGTCAGCGTTTTTTGCTTCGTTTAATTCTTGTTGAAGTTTATCTAGTTTGTTATAAAGTTTTTCTAAATTGTTGCTGATGATTTTTCTTAAATCCGAGGACCTTGCTTGCAAATTTATTATATTTGCTTTTTCACTGAAAAATTTACAAGCAGCTTGGTTTACTGTAGGGAAAAAAGTTTTTGTAATATATTGAGTCAAATCAATACAAGAAAAGTCAATTACTTCATTTTCCTGAAAAGCAATGCAAGGTTTTAAATTTAAGCTTAAAACATCTTCATATATTTTTTTTATGTTTTGATATAGATTTTCAATTTGCTCATCTTCTATTGATTCTACAAATCTGTCAGATATATTACATCTAAAAGCAACTTCTCTTGCTAAAGTGGGGCTAAATCCTTGTAAAATATCTACTAGAGTTTTTTCAATTTTTTTTGACTTGTAGTTATTAATAGCTTTTTTAAAAGAAGGTAGCGAGAGATTATTTATATTTAACTTTTCCTGCAGTGGTGGGTAGACATATTGCCTCCCAGGTAGTACTTCTCTTACTTTACTCATATCGGAATATATTCTTTTTATGCTATCTATTATCGTTTCATTAGCTTTGTCAATTAATATGATATTGCTGTGTCTTCCCATTATTTCAATAATTAGAGTTTTAATTGTTTGATTTTCTAATTCGTCTTTTGTTTCTATATCGATTTTTACTATTCTGTCAAATTCTACTTGTTTTATATCTATTATCCTGCCGCTTTGAAGAAATTTTCTCAAAAGCATGCAAAACATTGGAGGCTCAGCAGGATTTTCTTTATTTTCTTCTGTAAGATATATTCTTGGATAATTTGCATTAGCAGACAATAGCAGTTTATAGTTTTTACCTTTGTTTCGTATTATAAAGATTAATTCTTCTTTTTCTGGTTGATATATTTTATCAATTCTTCCACCAATAATTTCTTCTTTTAATTCTTTTGTTATTGCATGTAAAGTTATGCCGTCCAAAGCCATAGTTATAACCTCCAGATTTTATTGTATATAAAAAGTATACCATGAAATCGAAGGGTTTAATAGTGAAAAATTGATTGTATTGATTTTAGTTGTAACATTTGTTACAATAAAACAAAATGTAAAAATAGGAATTAAAGTTTAATTGCCATAAGTAGAAAGTTGAAAAGCAAGAGAAAGAAAGATAGAGGAGGTGGAAAGTTGAAGTGGTTGCTTTTTGTGTATAAGGTCCCAAGTGATTCGTCAACAGCTAGAGTTACTATCTGGAGAAGAATAAAAAAAATTGGTGCTTTGTATTTACAACAGTCTGTATGTATTGTGCCTTATATAGAAAGGTTTTTAAAAGAAATAGAAAAGTTAAAAGAAGAAATTAAAGGTTTTGGAGGAGATTTTAAAGCCTTTGAAGTAGTGGCCCTTGATAAAGAAATAGAGAAAGATGTGGTAAAACAATTTAATCATCAAAGGATGGAAGAATATAGTGAAATAAAGGAACAATGTGAAGAGTTTTTTAAAGAGATTGAAAAAGAGATAGCGAGAAAAAATTTTACTTTTGCAGAATTAGAAGAAAATGAAGATGAGCTGAATAAGTTATATAAGTGGTTTGAAAAAGTAGCCCAAAGAGATGTGTTTGAGTGTGAAATGAAAAAAGAGGTTAAGGATTTATTAGAAAAAGCCAGTCGAGACTTTGAATATTTTGCTTCATTGGTTTATGAAAACAATAAAGAATGATGGGAGGTATTTTGATTGTTAAATGTAATTATTTTAGGGTTGACAAGTCTTCTTACAGATATATCTACTGAAATGGTATATCCTCTGATTCCACTTTTTCTCACTTCTCAACTTGGGGCAAGCCCTACAATAGTAGGTATCATTGAAGGGTTTGCAGAAAGTTTAGCTAGTATACTTAAGGTTTTTTCAGGATACATATCTGATAAAGTAGGTAAAAGAAAGCCTTTAGCTATAGCTGGATATTCTTTTTCTACTATAGGAAAAATGTTTTTGTATTTTGCTACTTCGTGGGGATGGGTGTTTTTAGGTAGAACCAGTGACAGGTTTGGAAAAGGAATACGAACAGCTCCAAGAGATGCTTTGATTGCTGAAGCTGTAGATAAAGAAAACATTGGGAGAGCATATGGACTTCATAGGGCATTGGATACTTTAGGCGCAACGATTGGAATTGCTTTAGCGTATTATTTTTTGACTTTTTATAGAGGGGATTATAAAGCAGTTTTTATGTATTCTCTGATACCAGCTTTTTTAGGAGTTATTGTGCTGTTTTTTGCTAAGGAAAGCACAGTAAAACATGAACTTTCAAAAAAACTTTCTTTTTCTTGGAGAAGTCTTGATAGACGCCTTCAAATGTTTTTAATAGTTATTTTAATTTTTGCCTTAGGTAATTCTTCTAATCAGTTTTTGCTTTTAAGGGCGAAAAATGTGGGATTTAGCGAGTCAGATGTTATACTTTTGTATTTGGTGTACAACATAGTTTATATGATTTTTTCGTATCCTATGGGAAGGTTGTCTGATAAAATAGGGAGAAAGAAACTTCTCATTATTGGTTATTTCCTTTACGGAATAGTGTATTTGGGATTTGCTGTTTTTGGCTTTAAAAGTGCTATGTGGATATTATTTTCTGTTTACGGCTTGTACATAGCCTTGACTGAAGGGGTTGAAAAAGCTTTAGTTGCGGAAATTTCTCCATCCCATTTAAAAGCTACAGTCATAGGGCTTCATGCTACTTTTACAGGTATTGGCCTTTTACCGGCGTCTTTTATAGCGGGAATACTTTGGGATACATTGGGAGTAACTGCACCTTTTTATTTTGGCGGAATTATGGGAGTTTTGGCTGCTATTGGCCTTATGATCGTTTTATGATTGTTTTCCTCACATTTTCTTAAAATATCTAACCAAATTAGCCTTTTTTGTGTTATAATATCCTTGAAGATTAGAAAATGGAGTGATATAGGTGAAATTTACTAAAATGCATGGATTGGGGAATGACTTTATAGTAATTGAGGCTCTAGAAAATGTAGATTATAGTGAATTAGCTGCTAAACTTTGTGATAGGCATTTTGGCATAGGGGCTGATGGCCTTTTAGTTGTTGAGCCTTCAGGAATTGCAGATATTAGGATGAGAATTTTTAATGCAGATGGCAGCGAAGCAGAAATGTGCGGCAATGGTTCTAGATGTTTTGCAAAATATGTTTATGAAAGAGGGATAGTAAAAAAAGAGAAAATGGCTGTGGAAACCTTAGCTGGAGTGATTATGCCAGAAGTTTTTGTGAAAAATGGGAAAGTAGAAAGTGTAAAAGTTTACATGGGTAATCCTATTTTTGAAACTAGTAAAATACCTATAAAAACGGATAAGCAAAAATTTATTAATGAGCCGGTAAAAATAGATGGGAAAGTTTATAAATTAACTTCTATAAGAGTAGGAGTGCCTCATACTATTGTTTTTGTAGAATCCTTAGATGAAAATATGATTAAAGAGTTAGGTTCTAAAATTGAAAAGTCTTCTCTTTTCCCTCAAGGTACAAATGTGGATTTTGTAAAAGTAGAAGATAAAGAAAATATTTTTGTAAGGACTTGGGAAAGAGGTGTAGGACTTACTCTTGCCTGTGGAAGTGGTGCCTGCGCTTCTGCAGTAGCTTCAGCAGTATTAGGTAAGACGGAGCGAAATGTCAATGTTCATTTTAAAGCGGGAAAACTTTTTGTAGAATGGCTTGAGGACAACAGCATTTATTTATCTGGTAAGGTGGAAGAAGTTTTTAGGGGCGAGATAGAGCTTTAGTTTAATACAGAGAGAATTTGACTATAATAAGAAAAAGGTGATATGATGATAAAAAGCATGACTGGTTATGGAAGAGGTGAGATTAAGGAAAAAGGTTATTATATAACTGTGGAAATTAAATCTTTAAATCATAGATTCTTAGATATAAATTGCAGGATGAATAAACTTTTAAATGGGCTTGAAGAAAAAGTGAGAGAATTTGTTTCGCAGCATGTTGCGAGAGGAAGAATAGAATTAAATATTGGCTTTGAAGTGTATGAAAGAAGTATTAATGTTATAGAAATTGATGAGAATCTTTTGTCAGAATATCTTAGAGTTTTTACTGATGTAAAGACTAAATTTGAATTAGAAGGATTTATAAAGGTAAGTGATTTGGTGTATCTACCAGAAGTTATCAAAGTAAAAAATGAGGATTTGGATTTGGAAGAAATATGGGAATTATTGAAACTGCCATTGAGGGAAGCTATTAATAACCTCGTTGACATGAGAAACAAAGAAGGTATAAAATTATACGATGATGTTGTTAATAGGATAGACAAAATTTCAGAGATAGTAAAAGAGATTGAGGATTTGAGTTTTGTAGTAGTAGAAGATTATAGAAAAAGATTGGAACAGCGTATAAAAGAATTGGGGGTAGATATAGATCCTAATAGGATGGCAATGGAAATAGCAGTTATTGCTGACAAGTCATGTATTGCTGAAGAAATTACAAGGCTTAAAAGCCATATTATTCAATTTAAAGATTCTTTAGAAGAAGAAGGTCCTGTAGGTAAAAAATTAGATTTTATAGTTCAGGAAATGAATCGTGAAGCTAATACGATTGCTTCAAAGTCAATAGACTATAGAATTTCTAATAAAGTCATTAACTTGAAAAATGAAATTGAAAAAATTAGAGAACAAGTTCAAAATATTGAGTAGGGAGGAAAAAGTATGTCGATTAAATTAATAAATATTGGTTTTGGCAATATAATTTCGGCTAATAGATTGGTGGCAATAGTTAGTCCAGAATCTGCGCCTATAAAAAGAATAATTCAAGAGGCAAAAAATAGAGGTATGCTTATTGATGCTACATATGGTAGAAGAACTAGAGCTGTTATAATTACTGATAGTGACCACATAATACTTTCTGCTGTTCAACCAGAGACCGTAGCTAATCGTCTCAATTCCAACAAGGAAATATTAGAAGATGCTTTAGATGAAGAGGAAGAAGAAGAGTAGGGGGAATTTGTGTTGTCGAAAAAGAAAAAAGGGTTACTTATTGTACTTTCTGGACCTTCAGGAGCAGGAAAAGGGACTATATGCAAAGCTTTGATGGAAAAAGAGAAAGATTTAAAATTGAGTATATCTGCCACTACCCGTCCGCCAAGAAGCGGGGAAATAGAAGGAAAAAACTATTTTTTTAAAACGGAAGAGGAATTTGAGAAAATGATAGAAAATGATTCTTTTTTAGAATGGGCAAAGGTATACGACCACTACTATGGAACACCAAAGGATTTTGTATTAAAAAATTTAGATGAAGGAAATGATGTGGTGTTAGAGATAGATATTCAAGGAGCTTTAAAAATAAAAGAGAAGTTTCCAGAAGGAATATTTATTTTCATATTGCCTCCTTCAATGGAAGAATTGAAAAATAGAATTAAAAAACGTGGGACAGAGACAGAAGAAGAGATAATCAAAAGATTTAAAAGTGCGTATGAGGAATTAAATTATGTTTCCAGGTACAATTATGTAGTTATAAATGACAGTATAGAAGAAGCGGTTGAAAAAATTAGAGCTATAATTATTGCAGAAAAATGCAGAGTCGATAGAAATAAGGATTTGTACTTAGAAATCAGGGAGGGATTGACATGATTTTATATCCATCAATTGTAGATTTGATGGAAAAAATGGATAGCAAGTATACTTTGTGTTCTTTAGTTGCCAAAAGAGCAAGACAGCTTATTGCTGGTGACACTAAATTAGTAGACATAAATTCTGATAAACCTGTAACAATTGCTACAGAAGAAGTAAATAATGGACTTATTACTTATCAAAGACCGCAAAAATATGGAATAAAATAGAGGGTGTTGAAATGAATACAAGCAAAAAAAATGTAGTGTTAGGGGTTACAGGAGGTATAGCAGCTTATAAAGCTGCTGACCTTACATCTCGACTAGTAAAAAAAGACATAAATGTGGATGTCATAATGACAAAGGAAGCTACAAATTTTATAAGCCCTCTTACTTTTGAGGCTTTAACTAACAATAAAGTAGTTGTTGACATGTTTGCAGATAGGAAATATTGGGAAATTGAACATGTTTCTTTAGCAAAAAAAGCTGATGTTTTAGCAATAGTTCCTGCAACCGCAAATATTATCGCTAAAATTGCTCATGGGATTGCAGACGATATGTTAACTACTACTATTCTTGCTACAAAAAGTCCTGTATTAATTGCTCCCGCCATGAATACAAACATGTATACCAATCCTGTAACTCAAAAGAATATTAAAATTTTAAAAGAATATGGTTTTTTATTTGTGGAGCCGGGTACAGGAAGGCTTGCTTGTGGAACTTATGGTGCAGGAAGATTGGCTAATGTAGAGGAGATTGAAAAAGCTATTTTAGAGTTATTGCACAATGAGAAAAAAAGAGATTTTGAGGGGAAAAAGGTATTAGTAACAGCAGGGCCCACTCGTGAGCCTCTTGACCCTGTAAGATACATTACAAATCGCTCTTCGGGTAAAATGGGATATGAGATTGCAAAAGCTTTGGTAGAAAGAGGAGCACAAGTGATTTTAATTTCTGGGCCTACTTATATAGAATCTCCTAAAAATGTAACATTTATTCCTGTAGAAACAGCAGCAGATATGTACAATGCTGTCATGATACACCTTAATGAAGTAGACATTGTCATAGGGGCTGCGGCAGTTTCTGACTACAGACCTAAAGAGATAAAAAAAGAAAAGATAAAAAAAGATGAAGAGAAATTAACTATTGAATTGGTTAAAAATCCAGACATAATGTATGAAGTAGGACAGAAAAAAGGAAACAAGATTTTGATAGGTTTTGCCGCTGAAACTACTAATTTAGTAGAATATGCACAAAAAAAGTTAAAGGAGAAAAATATGGATTTAATAGTTGCAAATAATGTTTCTCAAGAGGGAGCAGGTTTTGAAGTAGATACTAATATAATAAAAATCATAGATAAAGATTTAAACATAAAGGAGTATCCTTTGATGACAAAAGAACAAGCTGCCCATGTGATATTAGATGAAGTAGCTAAATTATTGTAAAGCCTTTTGGCTTTTTTTATTTGGTAAATATTTAACAGGCGGAGGTTGCTATGTTTGCTGAGGTCGTTGTAGACATTAAATCTTCTAATACTGACAGGGTATATACTTATCATATTCCTGAAGGAATGAATGTAAAAATTGGGATGAGAGTATCTGTTCCTTTTAATAATAGGTATATAGAGGGTTATGTAATAAGTATTACTGACAAGGCGTCTTACTCGGTGGATAAAATAAAGGATATCTATAGGATTTTAGATAGCTACAGCATATTTGATGAAAAAATGATTGAACTGGCTAAGTGGATGAGGGATTATTATAAATGTTATTTTTCTGAAGCTCTTCAGACTATAATGCCTGTAGGGATAAAGCAAGGGGAAAAGAAGGTAAAGGTTGTGAAAATAAATATTGATGAGATACCTTTCCAACTTTCTAAAAGAGCGCCAAAGCAATACGAGATTTTACAATATTTAAAAAATAGAAGTCCTATTAGGCTTTCTGAGCTTGTCAAAGTCCTGAATATAGATTATTCAGTTATAAAAAATTTACAAAATAAAGGGTATATAAAGGTTTATGAGGAGGAAGTTTTGAGATTTAATATAAAAGATATTGAAAGGACTAAACCTTTATCTTTGACAGAGGAACAAAAAAGAGCTGTAGAAGAAGTTAAAAAATCTATCTTGACAGGTACTTTTGATAAATATTTGCTTTTTGGAGTTACGGGAAGTGGCAAAACTGAAGTTTATCTTCAATTGATAGATGAAGCTATAAAAATAGGCAAAAGCGCTATAGTTTTAGTACCAGAAATCTCATTGACGCCTCAGACAATTGAAAGGTTTGTAAGCCGATTTGGCAATAGGGTAGCTGTAATACACAGTGGCCTTTCACCGGGAGAACGTTTTGATGAATGGCGAAAAGTAAAAAATGGTTTAGTGGACGTAGTAGTTGGTGTGAGAAATGCAGTTTTTGCTCCTTTTAATAATCTTGGCCTTATTATAATTGACGAGGAGCATGAGACTACCTATAAACAATCAGACTTAAGACCCAAATATAATGCTAAAGAAGTGGCAGAGAAGCGGTGTGAAATACAAAAAGCAGTTCTGGTTATGGCAAGTGCTACTCCTTCTTTAGAGACCTATTATAAAGCTAATAAAGGAGAATATAAACTTATAAGGCTTACAAAAAGGATTAATGTTTCTATGCCGAAGATAGAAGTTGTCAATATGAGTGAGGAATTGGCAAGTGGAAATACTTCAATATTTAGTCGTAAATTATTTTCCTATATAAAAGAAAATCTTAAAAGGAGAGAGCAAACTATTCTTTTTTTAAACAGAAGAGGATATTCTTCATTTGTTTCCTGCAGAGATTGTGGCTATGTGCCTAAATGTCCCAATTGTGATATTTCTTTAACTTATCATTTTGAGGATAAAAAATTAGTTTGTCATTATTGCGGTTATGAAGAGCCTATGAAAGATACTTGTCCTAAATGTGGGAGTAAAAGAATTAGGTATTTAGGTATAGGGACTGAAAGGGTAGAAAACGATATAAAAAAATTTTTTCCTAATGCAAGAGTTTTGAGGATGGATGTAGATACTACAAGGAAAAAAGGTTCTCATGAGAAAATTTTTTATGATTTTAGAAATGGTAAGGCAGATATTTTAATCGGTACGCAAATGATATCTAAAGGCTTTGACATTCCAAATGTTACATTGGTGGGAGTAATACTTGCAGATATAACTTTAAATCTTCCTGATTTTAGGTCCAGTGAAAGGACTTTTCAGCTGCTTACTCAAGTAGCTGGAAGGGCAGGAAGAGGTGAAAAGCCTGGGAGGGTTGTTATACAGACTTATGAAGAAGACCACTACAGCATAATTGCTGCAAAACAGCAAAATTATGGAAAGTTTTACAACGAAGAAATTAAATACAGAGAAATATTTAAATATCCTCCTTTTTCACATCTGATGAATGTAGTGATATCAGGAGAAAAGGATGAAGAGGTTAAAAATATGGCCGCAAATGCTTATTTAACTTGTCAAAAACTTATTAACAAACTTCAAAATAAGAGTTATAATAAAATACTAGGACCTGCTCCTGCTCCTATAAGTAAGATAAACAATAGATATAGATGGCAGGTCATTTTAAAAAGTGAAGATAGAAGTATTTTGGCGGAAATAGCAGAAGAAATCCAGAAGATGAAATATCCTAAAGATATAAGAATATCAATAGACATTGACCCTTTGAATATAATGTAAATTTAAGGAGGTATTAATTTTGGCAATAAGGTATATAAGAAAAATTGGGGATGAGGTCTTAAGAAAAAAAGCAAAACCTGTTACAGAGATAAATTCTCATGTTTTGACTATATTAGATGATATGGTACAAACGATGTATCTCAACGAAGGGGTAGGCTTGGCAGCAAATCAGGTGGGTATTTTGAGAAGACTAATAGTGATAGATATAGGAGAAGGACTTTTAGAACTTATAAATCCTGAAATTGTGTATGAAGAAGGTGAACAAGTAGGAGCAGAAGGATGTTTGAGCATTCCAGGAGTAGTAGGAGAAGTTAAAAGGCCTAAAAAAGTAAAAGTAAAATATTTAGATAGAGAAGGTAAAGAGAGGGAGATCGAAGGAGAGGATTTATTGGCAAGAGCTTTATGCCATGAAATAGACCACTTAAACGGAGTTCTCTTTATAGATAAGGCTATAAGATTTTTAGATGAAGAAGAGAAAGAAAATGTCAAGGAGGTATGATTGTTGAAAATTGTCTTTATGGGGACGCCTGACTTTGCCGTCCCCTCTTTGCAAAAACTTTTTGAAGAAGGATACAATGTAGCTTCAGTGGTTACGCAGCCAGATAAACAGAAAGGAAGGGGGATGAAACTTAGATTTTCTCCTGTCAAAGAAGTGGCATTGCAAAAGGGAGTAGAAATTTTACAGCCAGAAAAGATAAAAAACAATAAAGAGTTTTTAGAAAGATTAAAAGAGATAAATCCAGACGTCATAGTTGTTGCAGCTTATGGAAAGATTTTACCCGAAGAAATTTTGGCTCTTCCTAAGTACGGTTGTATAAATGTCCATGCTTCTCTTTTGCCAAAATACAGAGGAGCAGCTCCCATTAATTGGGCTATAATCAATGGTGAAAAAGAAACGGGTATTACTACAATGCTTATGGATAAGGGATTGGATACAGGAGATATTCTTATCAAAAAATCTATTCCTATTTTAGAGGAAGATGATGCGGAAACACTTCATGATAAGCTTTCTCGATTAGGAGCAGAAGTTTTAATAGAAACGTTAAAAAGATTGGAAAAAGGCACTTTGACGCCGGTTAAACAAAATGAAGAGGAGGCTTCTTATGCCCCAATACTTACTAAAGAAATGGGGCACGTAAATTGGAATAAAACGGCGGAAGAAATCCGAAATTTGATAAGGGGAATGAAACCTTGGCCTGGCTGTTACACGTTTTATAAAGATAAGATGTTAAAAATTTGGAAAGGAGAGATAGTCGAATACAATGGGAAAGAAGAAAATGGAACAGTTTTAAAGTCAAAAGGCGACTTAATTGTGAAATGCGATAAAGACGCCCTAAAGATAGTAGAGATTCAACAAGAAGGTTCTAAAAAAATGAGTATTAGGGAATATTTAATAGGTCACAATATACCTGAAGGGACAATTTTAAGATAATTTTTAAAAAGGAGAATAACTTTTGAAGGGGAAAAAAAGAATTTTTTTGGGGATATTGGCAGTTACCTTTTTGGTTTTTACTTTAGTCGTTTTGGGAATTTTATACGTAATAAATAGAGGGAAAATTGAACTTTATAGATATTTGTTTATTACGTTAATGATTTTTGTTCTATCTTTGATGGCTATAATTGTGGCTGTTATTGGAGCGACTTTTTATGTGGTGGTTGGTAAAAAATCTAACAAAATTTTAAACTCTTTCATAGCAAATTTTTTAGACCTTTTTTATCCTTTGGTGGTCTTTGTAGCAAGAGTTTTGGATTTAAAAATTGAAAAGGTAGAGCAGTCTTACATTGAAATAAAGAATTTTTTATTTAATAAAAATATAAAGAGATATGCCCCACAAGACATATTGATATTGTCACCTCATTGCATACAAAATAGCAACTGTAAATTTAAAGTGACTTATGATATAGATAATTGTAGACGATGTGGAAAGTGCCAAATCAATGATTTGGTAAATTTCAAGGAGAAATATGGCGTAAATGTGGCAGTTGCTACGGGTGGTACTATGGCGAGAAAGGTAGTGAAAGATACAAGGCCAAAAGTTATAATAGCGATTGCCTGTGAAAGAGATTTGACAAGTGGCATGCAGGATGTGAAGAAAATCCCTGTGTATGGTATAATAAATGACAGACCTAATGGGCCGTGTTTTAATACTCGTGTAGATGTATCAAAAATTGAAAAAACCATAAAAAAATTGTTAAATGGAGGGTGAATAGTATGTTTTGGGATACTACAATAATACTTTTAATACCAGCTTTAATATTCGCAATGTATGCGCAAGCTAGAGTGCAAAGCACTTTTAGCAAATACGCTCGCGTCAGAAATAGATATGGGTATACCGCAGAGGAAATAGCTAGAAAGATATTAGACGGTGTGGGGCTTTATGATGTAAGAATTGAAAGGATACCGGGGAATTTAACTGACCATTACGATCCAAGAGCAAAAGTGTTAAGACTTTCTGAATCTGTTTATGGGAGTGAATCTATAGCTGCAATAGGAGTAGCTGCCCATGAAGCAGGGCATGCGATACAACACGCGAAAGGTTATGTACCTTTGACTGTAAGAAACAGTCTTGTTCCTGTAGCTAATTTAGGAGCTAATTTAGCTTGGCCTTTAGTAATTTTAGGATTTTTCATGGGTGCTCCTGGATTACATTTGATAAATATAGGTATACTTCTTTTTAGTGCAGCAGTGCTTTTTCAGGTTATTACTTTGCCTGTAGAATTTGATGCAAGCAATAGAGCAATAGCGCTCCTTCAATCAAATGCGCTTTTTACAAGAGAAGATATTGAACCCGCTCGGAAGGTTTTACAAGCTGCTGCATTGACTTATGTAGCTGCAGCATTAGTTTCTATTATGCAACTATTGAGATTGATTATTATAAGAAATAGCAGAGAGTAAAGGAGAAAAATACGATAAATGAAACCAAGAGAAATAGCTTATAAAATACTTCAAGAAGTGTTGTCAAAAGAAGCTTATGCGAATATTACCTTTAATAAGTATTTAAAAGGACAAGAATTAAAAGAAATAGATAGAGGTTTTACTAAAGAGTTGGTATTTGGTGTTATTGAAAGAAAGTACACGCTAGATTTTATACTTTCTTTTTTTGTAAAGAAGCCCGCGGATGAAAAAAGTAAGATTTTCCTTGAAATGGGATTATATCAGCTTTTGTACATGGATAAAGTTCCATCTTATGCGGCTATAAATGAAACAGTTAATATAGCTAAAAACGTATTGGGAATAAAAAGGGCAAACTTTATAAATGCAGTTCTAAGAAGCTATGAAAGAGAAAAAGAAAAAGTAATTTTCCCTGATAAAGAGAGGGATTTAAGGAAATATTTAATGGTAACATATTCTTATCCTGATTGGATTGTGGAAAGATTACTAAATAATTATGATGAAGAAAAAGCAGAAGCTCTTTTAAAAAGTTTAAATGAAAAACCCAAAATTTGTTACAGAGTTAATACACTAAAGATTGATATAGAAGATTTGAAAAAGCTATTAGTTTCTCGCGGTATTGTTTATAAAAAAGGTTATTATCTAGAAGAAGCGCTATATATAGATATTAAAAACCCTGAAAGTCATCAATTGTACAAAGAAGGGCTTATTTACATTCAGGATGAGGCTTCTATGTTGGTTTCTAAAATTTTAAATCCTAACGAAGGAGAGACGGTATTAGATGTGTGTGCTGCTCCTGGTGGTAAAACGACCCATATAGCGCAATTGATGAAAAATACTGGTAATGTTGTAGCTTTTGATTTACATCCTCATAGATTAGAGTTGATAAAAGAGAATTGTAAAAGATTAGGAATTACAAATGTAAAAGCAGAAGCCTTTGACTCTACTTTTGTTAATGACAAGTATCTGGAAAAAGCAGATAAAGTCTTAGCAGATGTCCCTTGTACAGGTATAGGTATAATCAGAAAAAAACCTGATATTAAGTTAAAGAATTATACGAAAAGTGAAATTTCACAATTAGTTGAAACGCAATATAAAATATTAGACTCCAGTTCAAAATATGTAAAAAAAGATGGATTTTTAGTGTATAGCACCTGTACTATAGGAGTAGAAGAAAATCACAATGTAATAATGAAATTTTTAAAAGAACACCCTAATTTTAGATTGGTTGATATAAAAGCTGAGATGCCAAGTGGATTGAATATTGAAACTGCTTCTTTAGGATATATACAAACTACACCTTTAGAGCATGGAATCGATGGCTTTTTTATAAGCAAGTTAAAAAGAATAAAATAACGTGCAAAACGATAGCCATGTATGAATTTATCAAGTAAACTTATGGGGATAAGAAACCTACGAAATTTCAACATGGACACGGAGGTATATTAAGTTGTACAATTTAAAAAATATGACGTTAGAAGAAATGGAAGAATTTTTTGTAAATATTGGAGAGAGTAGATATAGAGCTAAACAGATTTACAAGTGGATTTACGGTAAAAAAATTACAGATTTTGACAAGATGACAGATATCTCTAAAAATTTGCGATCAAA
The DNA here is from genome assembly GCF_000092965.1 of Thermoanaerobacter mathranii subsp. mathranii str. A3. Lineage (GTDB taxonomy): Bacteria > Bacillota > Thermoanaerobacteria > Thermoanaerobacterales > Thermoanaerobacteraceae > Thermoanaerobacter > Thermoanaerobacter thermocopriae. Next base: position 1,353,126 of record NC_014209.1, on the reverse strand, counting down.
ATTAAAAGAAATTGCTTATATTTCTCAATTAAAGGTAGAAGCGAGAAGGGTTTCTGAAATAGATAACACTGTGAAATACCTTTTTTTGCTGGAAGACAAAAATATTATTGAAGGAGTTGCGATAAAATACAGGTTTGGAAATACTGCCTGTGTTTCTACTCAAGTAGGATGCAATATGAGATGTAGCTTTTGTGCTTCTGCTATTGGAGGCAAAGTCAGAGATTTAAAAGCTTCAGAGATGGTAGACCAAGTTATGTCTATAGACAGCGACTATGGCAAGATTTCAAATATTGTTTTAATGGGCAGTGGAGAACCTTTTGACAATTACGAGGAAGTGATGAAATTTATAAAAATAGTAAATAACCCTTACGGTTTAGGAATAGGCAGTAGGCATATAACTATATCTACTTGCGGAATAATTCCTAAAATTTACCAATTTGCAGATGAAAAATTACAGGTTAATTTATCTATTTCATTACATGCTCCTAATGATGAATTGAGAACTCAACTAATGCCAATAAATAAAGCTTATCCATTAGAGGAATTGATGAAAGCTTGTAAGTATTATATAGAAAAAACAAGGCGCAGGATAACCTTTGAGTATTCGTTAATTGAAGGAGTAAATGATAAAAAAGAACATGCATATCAATTGGTGGATTTATTGCAAGGCATGCTGTGCCATGTTAATTTGATACCTATTAATTACGTAAAAGAGATAGGCTTTAAAAAGGCGGCTAATGAAAAAGTGATGATGTTCAAAAAAATTATTGAAAATGCAGGGATATCTTGTACGGTGAGAAGGGAATTAGGAAGCGATATTGAAGCTGCCTGTGGACAGCTGAGGAGAAAGTATTTAAAAGAAAGGTAGGGTTTTTATGATTGTAGCTGCCCTAACTGATATTGGCAATGTAAGAGAAAAAAATGAAGATTATTATTATGCCTCGGGAGAAAAAGATTTGCCACTGTTTATTGTAGCAGATGGAATGGGAGGCCATAATGGGGGTGAAGTTGCAAGTAAGTCTGCTGTTGAAGCCATTGTTGATTATTTTAAAAAGAATTATTTTAAGCTACAGGATAGAGAAATTTCCTCTATAGAAGGTTTTATAGAGAAATCAATTAAATATGCTAATAAAATTGTTTATTCTCAAGCCTGTTCAGAATGTGAATTGACAGGGATGGGTACTACTCTTACTTTGTTATTTTTTGAAAAAAACCATTTTTTTATAGGACATATTGGAGATAGTAGGGCTTATTTGATAAGAGATAACAGCATAGAGCAAATTACAGAAGACCATTCTTTTGTAGAAGAACTTGTAAAAATGGGTAAAATAACTCATGAAGAAGCCCGAGTTCATCCTCAAAAGAATATAATAACAAGGGCTTTGGGAGTTGATGAGGAAGTAGAAATTGATATATTCCATGACGCTGTTATGCCAGAAGACATTTTGCTTTTGTGCACAGATGGGCTAACTAATTTGGTGACAGACCAACAGATTTTAGATGAATTTACTAGGAATGAAGATATAAATACCTCTTGTATTAATTTAGTAAATCTTGCAAAAGCTAACGGCGGATATGATAATATAACTCTTATCGCTGTTAAGGAGGTGACATCATGATTGGACGTATATTAGGTAACCGCTACGAAATATTAGAGGAAATTGGCGAAGGCGGAATGGCTAAGGTTTACAAAGCAAAGTGTCATCTCCTTAACAGAATAGTAGCAATCAAAATTTTGAGGCCTGAATTTGCAGCAGATGAGGATTTTGTAAAAAAGTTTAGAAGAGAGTCTCAGGCAGCGGCAAGTCTTTCACACCCTAATATAGTGAGTATATACGATGTTGGGCAAGAGGGAAACATTTACTATATTGTAATGGAATATATAAATGGACACACTTTAAAAAAACTCATAAGTGAAAATGGAGGACCGTTAGAAGTAAAAAGAGCAATAGAAATAGCAAGACAAGTTTGCAAAGCCTTGGATCACGCTCATAAAAATCGAATAATTCACAGGGATATAAAACCACAAAATATTCTTGTTACTGAAGAGGATGTGGCGAAAGTTACTGATTTTGGAATTGCAAGGGCTGCCAATGGTTCTACCATAACTTATACCGGAGATGTGGTAGGAACTGCTTATTATTTTTCTCCTGAACAAGCAAAAGGCGGAATAGTAGATGAAAGAACGGATATTTATTCTTTAGGAATTGTCCTTTATGAAATGCTAACGGGAAAAGTACCTTTTGAGGGAGATAGTCCTATTTCTGTCGCTTTAAAACACATTCAAGAAGAGATAATTCCTCCTTCCAGGCTAAATGAGAAGGTGCCAAAAGAATTAGATCAAATAGTTTTAAAAGCTACACAGAAGGATGTAAATCTTAGGTATCAAACTGCAGCAGATTTTCTTAAAGACTTAGATACTTTTTTGCGAAATCCTAAAGAGCTAAATTTCAAAGAAGAGGAAATTACAAAAACACGGGTGATTCCTTCTAAAGATGTAGAAGAGTTAAAAAAAGCAGCACAAAAAAAAGAAAAAGAAAAGAAAAGACGAAATGTCATAAAGAAAATAACAATTGCTTTATTAATTCTTTTGTTGATGGCTTCTTTATCTTATGGTACGATATACGTCCTTAATAACTTTTTTAAAGTGAATGATGTAGTAGTTCCAAATATTGTTGGTTTGTCTTTAAATCAGGCAAGCAAAATTTTATCAGACCATAATTTGAATATGGAGATAAGCGAAGAACAGTACAGTGATAAACCTGAAAATACTATTTTATCTCAAGATCCTTCACAAGGCAGCGTAGTAAAAGCTGGAAGTACAGTTTATGTAGTAATTAGTAAAGGCAGGCAAGTTGTTGTGGTGCCTAATGTGATAAACAAAGATTATTTAGAGGCTAAAAATATCCTTGAGAATATGGGCCTTAAAGCAAACATTATAGAACAATACAATGATCAATTTGCTAAAGGATATGTCTTTGATCAAAATCCAAGACAAGGGGTACAGGTAGAATACAATACAGCGATTGATCTATATGTTAGTAAGGGTCAACAACCTGCGATAATGCCCAACGTAGTTAATATGACATTGGAGGAAGCAACAACTGCCCTAGAAAATGCCGGTTTAAAGTTAGGCAAAGTCATTTATAAAGAGACTACTGAGGTACCAGAGGGTGTGGTTTTAGAGCAAAGTGTTTCTCCAGATAGTGAAATTCAAAAAGGAAGCACGATAGATTTAATTGTCAGCAAGATGCCCCAGGCTTCTTTACAACAACAAACTAAAAATGTTATTATTGAATTGCCTAACAAACAGGGCACTATGAAAGTAGATGTATATGTAATACAAAACGGACAAAAAAATTTAATATATTCTGCCCAACACACTTATCAAGATAGCCCTCTTACTGTTCCTGTAACGGCATATAAAGGTAAAGCTACAATTGAGGTGGATATAGATGGAGAAGTGTATAGCACAGTGGAGGCGAGATTTTAATTGACGAGGGTAGTGGGAAAAATTGTGGGAGGAATAGCTGGATTTTATTATGTAGCTACAGAGCACGGCATTATAGAATGCCGTGCTCGCGGAAAATTTAGAAAGGATAATGTTACTCTCTTAGTAGGTGACATTGCGGAAATTCAAATGATAAACGATAGGGAGGGGTATATTTTAAACATTTTACCACGAAAAAATGAGCTTACAAGGCCTCCAGTAGCTAATGTAGACCAAGCTATAATAGTATTTGCTATTATTAGGCCAGAACTTAACAGAATTTTATTAGATAAAATGATTGTATTGGCAGAGAGTAATGACATTGAACCTGTAGTTTGTATCAATAAAGTGGATTTAAAAGAGGATAGAGAGGCTTTTGATTTGGTGAGTGTTTATCAGAAAATAGGATATAAAGCAGTTGCAACTTCTACAGTTACAAAAGAAGGAATTGACGAATTAAAATCCTATTTAAAAGACAAGGTTTCTTTTTTTGCGGGTCCTTCTGGAGTAGGAAAGTCCTCTTTGATTAATTCTATTCAATCAAATATAAAACTCAAGACAGGGGAGGTAAGCGAAAAGCTTTTAAGAGGTAAACACACAACAAGAAGCGTAGAGCTTTTATCTCTTGATTTTGGAGGGTATGTTTTGGATACCCCAGGTTTTACTGCATTAACATTAGATATTGAAAAACAAGACCTTCGATACTATTTTAGAGAATTTTTAGAGTTTCAAGGAGGGTGCAAATTTTCTTCTTGTCTTCATATACAAGAACCGGGGTGCAATGTTATAAAGGCTGTAGAAGAAGGACTAATTGATAAAAACAGATATGTAAGTTATATTTCTCTGTTTAAAGAATTAAAGGAAAAAGAAAAGAGGAGGTACTAAAAATTGAAAATAGCTCCTTCAATATTATCTGCAAATTTTGCAAATTTATTAGAAGATGTAAAAAAGATAGAAAAAGATGCTGACCTTTTGCATATTGATGTAATGGATGGCCATTTTGTTCCAAATATCACCATTGGACCAGTAGTAGTAAAGTCCCTTAGAAAATTTTTTTCTATTCCCTTTGATGTTCATTTGATGATTGAAAATCCAGATTTGTACATAGAAAATTTTGTAAATTCGGGCGCGGATATTATAACTGTTCACCAAGAAGCTTGTATACACTTACATCGTACGATACAGAAAATAAAAAGCTATGGTAAAAAAGCCGGAGTTTCTTTAAATCCGGCTACACCTTTAGAAAGTATAAAATATGTATTACAGGATATTGATATGGTTCTGATTATGACGGTAAATCCTGGATTTGGAGGACAAAAGTTTATAGATTCAATGCTTAAAAAGATTGAAGAAATAAAGAAAATGAGAGAAGATTTAGGCTTAAACTTTGAAATTGAGGTAGATGGGGGAATTAACCTTTATAATGTAAAGGAAGTAGTTGAGGCAGGAACTGATATAATTGTAGCTGGTTCTTCAATTTTTGAATCTTCGGATCCTGCCCAAACTATAAAAGAATTTAGAAAGGCAGTAAAAAGATGAGGGTTTTAATTATTTCTAATGGGGATATAAAAGATTATGATTTTTATAAAAATTTGACAAAAGAAGTAGATATAGTTATATGTGCAGATGGTGGAGCGAATCATGCCTATCAAATGAAACTAAAACCTCATTTGATAGTGGGTGATTTAGATTCAATAAAAGAAGAAGTTTTGGAATTTTATAAAAACAAAGGGGTAAAAATTGAAAAATATTCTCCTATGAAGGACGAGACAGATACACAATTGGCAATGATAAAAGCGATAGAATTAGGGGCGAAGGAAATTATTTTTACAGGGGTATTTGGAGAGAGATTTGATCACTCTTATGCAAATCTTTCCCTTTTGTTGTATTTATTAAATCGCAATATCAAGGGTAAAATTATAAATGAAAAAAATGAGATATATTTGATTGATAAATTTTTAGAGATTGAAGGGAAAAAAGGAGAATTGTTATCTTTACTTCCATATTCTAAAGATGTAAAAGGAATATACACTAAAGGTTTGTTTTATGCCCTTTCAGGTCAAAGTATGGATTTAGAAATGCCTTACGGTATAAGCAATGTTTTTATAGAAGATAAAGCAACTATAAAAATAGAAGAAGGACTTTTATTAGTGATAAAACCAAGAGAATAGTTTCAAAATCCCTTTCCTGTGAATAGTATAATAGTAACTAAAGAGGAAAGGGGTGTTTTTATGGACAAATTTTTTTATAAACTGAAGCGATTAAATAGGCAACTAAATTATTCGTTAGGATATGTATTGATTGCTTTAGGTGTATTGATTTTTATTAGGTATATTCCTTACTGGTTATGGATGATTTTTTTGGGAATTTTTCTTGTAATAGCTGGTTACTATGTAAACATATATTTTAAGTGAAAAATAAAAAAGCGTGCAAAAATGCACGTCTTTCTTTATATTGCTCTTTGTACTTTTCCTGATTTTAAGCATTTTGTACATACATGGAGTCTAACAGGAGTACCATTTACTATTGCTCTTACTTTTTTTAGGTTAGGTTTCCACTTTCTTATGGATTTTCTATGAGAGTGGCTATATTGGTAACCTGCCAAAGGACCTTTTCCACAAACATCGCACTTAAGCACAGTTGCACCTCCTTTGAAAGACAGTAATATTTTATCAAAAATTAATTACTTGCACAATAAAAATCAAAATAACAATATTATTTTATCACCATCTCTTATAAATGTAAATACCTTTACAACAAATGTTTAGTTGATGTTATTAAGAGATTTAGGTAAAATATAAATTAAGATTGGAGGGGTATTAATGGTTCAAATAAAAAACAAATATGGCATAATACATATTTCAAATGATGCAATTGCTGCTATAACCAGTAGAGCAGTATCTGAGTGTTATGGGATAGTAGGATTAGGCAGAAAAGGAGCAAATGGATTAATAGAAATATTTAAAACAGAAAATTCTGGAAGAGGAGTCAAGGTTGTTACTATAGAGGAAGGTTTGATATTAGAAGTTTATATAGTTGTCCTATACGGCGTAAATATAAAAACTGTTTCAGCGAATGCTATTGAAAAAGTAAAATACGCTGTCGAGAAATTTGTAGGAGTAAAGGTAGAAAATGTAATAATAAATGTTCAGGGAATTAAAGTTGATAATTGAGGAGGAAGTTGTGTTGAAGTACTTAGATGGAAAAATTTTAAAGAACATGATGATAGCAAGTTCTAATTATCTTTTTAACAACAAAGGAGAAGTTGATAAACTCAATGTTTTTCCTGTTCCAGACGGTGATACTGGCTCTAATATGGCATATACAATGCAATATGCTGCAAAAGAGTTAGAGAAATCACAAGATACGATAAGAGAAGTTTTAGATGCTATTTCGAAAGGTACTTTAATGGGAGCAAAAGGTAATTCGGGAGTTATTTTGTCCCAGATTTTTAGAGGTTTTTCTAAACGACTTAGAGATACAAAAAAGATAACTCCTTGCGATTTTGCAGAAGGTTTGAAAGCTGGTGTAGAGGTAGCTTATAAAGCAGTTATGAGACCTGTAGAAGGTACTATTCTCACAGTATGTAGGGAAACTGCAGAAGAGGCGGAAAAAATATGTAAAAAGGTTGAAAATTTTGAAGAATTTTTCGCAAAAATTATTAAAGCTGCAGAAAAGTCTTTACAAAATACTCCAAATCTCTTGCCAGTTTTAAAAGAGGCTGGAGTAGTTGATTCTGGTGGAATGGGATTTGTGTATGTATTAAAGGGGATGTTTGAAGGGTTTAAAGGAAATAAAATTGAACCTATAGAAGTTTTAGAAGAGATAGTAACAAATCAGCAAGTTGTGGAGAATTTAAGATTTTTATATTGTACAGAAATATTAGTCAAAACAAAAAAGAGCTATGCAGAAGCTATTTTAAAAGATAAATTTGAAAGATTTGGAAATAGCTTGGTGATAGTTTCAGATGATGACATTTTAAAAGTCCATGTGCACACAAACAATCCTGGATTAGTATTAGAAGAAGGACTTAAAATAGGTGAACTTATAAAAGTAAAAATTGACAATATGAAAATACAACATGAAAGTTTGGTAAGTGAAGAGCGAAAGCCTGAGAAAAAATATGGAGTTTTAGTTGTAGCTAATGGAGAAGGAGTTAAAAATCTTTTTTCAGAGCTGGGCTGTGATGTTATTATAAATGGTGGACAAACTATGAATCCGAGTACAAATGACATTTTAGAGGGTATAAAAAAGATAAATGCGGAAAATATTTTAGTTTTCCCTAATAATAAAAATATAATAATGGCTTGTGAACAAGCAAAAGCTTTATCAAATAAGAAAGTAGAAATAATCCCAACAAATAATTTTAGTGAAGCTATAACTTCTATTTTAAATATTGATACTGAAAAGAGTTTAGAAGAAAATGTAGCTAAAATAAAAGAAATATTAAGTAATATAAAGACAATTGAAGTTACTTATTCAGTAAGAGACACGCAAATAAATGGTTTTGAAATCAAAAAAGGAGATGTGTTAGGTTTTATAAATGACAACCTGGAATCAGTAGGAAAAGATTATAATAAAGTAGCACAAGAATTGATTTATAAAGCTTTAGATGAGGATTCTTCATTAGTTAGCATATATTATGGGGAAGAAGTTACAAAAGAAAAAGCGGAGGAATTGAAAAATTCTATTTCCGTAGAGGCAGATGTAGAAATTTATTTTGGAGGTCAGCCGCTTTACTATTACGTTATATCAATAGAGTAAAGGTGAAATGAAATGCCTTTAAATCTGGATATTCAGTACGTAAAAGGAGTTGGACCTAAAAGGGCAAAACTTCTTAAAAAATTGGGAATACAAACAGTAGAGGACTTATTATTTTATTTTCCTAAAGATTATGAAAATAGAAGCAGTATTTTAAAAATTGAGGACTTAACAGTTGGAGAAAAACAAACTTTTAAAGGCTATATTGTAGGTAGTCCAAGAGAAATAAAGACTTCAAGGGTGATTATCACTAAAGTCCCTGTAAAAGATGGAACAGGCGCAGTAGAGTTAGTGTGGTATAATCAACCCTATATAAAGAATAACTTAAAAATTGGTGAAGAATATATAATAAACGGTAAATTACGATTTAAATATGGACAATTAATAGTAGAAAATCCTGTTATAGAAAAAAGTGAAGATTTTAAGTTAAACACAGGAAGGATAGTTCCTATTTATGGACTAACAGAAGGATTGACACAAAATGCTATTAGAAAGATAATGTTTAATGCTCTTAAGGAGTATGTACAGGAAGTAGAAGAGTTTTTTGATGAAGAATTTCTATCTGAAAAAAGATTAATGGACATAAAAAGTGCACTAATTAATATAAATTTTCCCCAAAATGAAGCATATTTAGAGCAGGCAAAATACAGATTTAAATATCAAGAACTTTTTTTGCTGCAAATGGCTTTATTTCTAATGAAAGGATCTGCGAAAGAAAAAAAAGGAATAAAATTTGAACGGGTAGATCTAAAGCCTTTTATTATGGGATTGCCTTTTAAATTGACACAAGCACAGGTAAAAGTTTTAAAAGAAATAATTGCAGATATGAATTCTCACAAGGTGATGAATCGTTTGGTACAGGGAGACGTGGGCTCCGGAAAAACGGTTGTTGCAGCTTGCAGTATGTATATTGCTGTCAAGAATGGCTATCAAGTGGCAATGATGGCTCCAACGGAGATACTTGCAAAACAGCATTATTCTACGTTAAAAGAACTTTTTAAAAATACTGATATAAAAATTGGACTTTTATCTGGTAGCCTTTCACCTTCTAATAAAAAAGAAGTATTAGAAAAAATCAAAAAGGGAGATTACGATATTATAGTAGGGACACACGCTCTAATAGAAGATGATGTGGTTTTTAACAATTTAGGACTTTGTATAACTGATGAGCAGCACCGTTTTGGAGTGAGACAAAGGGCGCTTTTGACACAAAAAGGCAAAAACCCTGATGTTTTGGTTATGACAGCTACACCAATTCCTCGTACCTTGGCTCTTATTCTATACGGAGATTTGGATATATCGATAATTGACCAATTACCTCCTGGAAGAAAAAAAGTCAAAACCTACGTTATTTCTTCTTCTGTGAGAAAAAAAGCCTACGAGTTTGCAATGAAGGAAGTGAAAAAGGGAAGACAAGTTTATGTAGTTTGTCCCCTAATTGAAGAATCGGATAAAATAAGTGCGATGTCTGCCGAAATAGTATATAGAGAAATTTATAAAGATGCTTTTAAGGAAGCTAAAGTAGGACTTTTACACGGTAAAATGGCGGACAGCGAGAAAGAAAAAGTTATGGAAGAATTTGTAAATGGCAAAATTGATATTTTAGTCTCTACCACAGTAATAGAGGTGGGGGTAAATGTACCTAATGCAACAGTGATGATTATAGAAAATGCAGAAAGGTTTGGACTTGCACAACTTCACCAATTGAGAGGCAGAGTTGGCAGGTCAGAATTTCAGTCTTACTGTATTTTAATCAGTTATTCTAATTCTGACGTAGCCAAAAAAAGACTGGGAGTTTTAGCTCAAACTTCTGATGGATTTAAAATTGCAGAAAAAGATTTAGAAATAAGAGGACCTGGTGAATTTTTAGGATTAAGACAGCATGGCCTTCCTGAATTTAAAATTGCTAACATTGTGGAGGATATAGATATTTTAAAGATAGTGCAAAAAGATGTAGAGGAGTTGCTTAAAAAAGACCCTAAACTTGAAAACTATCCTAAGATAAAAAATATTTTACTTAATCAGTTTTACCAAAAATTAGAAGGAATAATATTAAATTAGAGAAGGAGAATAGTAGTATGGAAAAGATAGCGATTGTCACAGATAGCTTGTCTGATATACCTGAGGATTTAATAAAAACTTATAGAATATTTGTAGTTCCTCTGACTATCAATATTGATGGTGTAAGTTATAAAGATGGAGAAGATATAACAAAAGAAGAATTTTATAGGCTTTTAAGAGAAGGAAAAATGCCTACAACTACTCAAGCTTCACCAGTAGAGTTTATGGAAACTTTTAAGGACTTGTTAAAAAGTTATGATTACGTAATTGCCATAATTTTATCATCAAAATTGAGTGGAACTTACCAATCTGCGGTGATTGCAAAAGATATGGTAGATCCAAAAAGAATTGAAGTTATTGATTCAAGACATTTTACATTAGGAAATGGTATGTTAGTTCTTCAGGCTGCTAAAATGGCAGTTGCGGGAGCTTCTAAGGAGGAAATTGTTCAAAAAGTGTATGATTTAATTCCTAAAATTAGGTATATAATGGTTTTTGATTCTCTGGACTATTTATACAGAGGAGGGCGTTTACCTAAAACGCAGGCTTTTATTGGGAATATTTTGAATATAAAGCCTATTTTAATGAATGATGATGGAGAATTAAAAATAGTAGATAAGGTTAGAGGGCAAAAAAGAGTTATTCGCTGGATGATTGATTATATGAAAAATACAGGAGTAGATTTTACAGATAGAGAAGTGGGATTAATTCATACAGATAAAGAAGAATTTTTAAATGAAATAGAAGCTGCCTTAAGAAGCGAGTTAGGCATAACTAAATTTTTACGGTCAAGAGCTGGATGTGGAATAGGTACTCATGCAGGGCCTGATGCGGCAGGAGTGTTTTTTGAGGAAAAATAAATTTTTATTATTTGCCATTTCAATCACTTTTATACATTTTTGAAAACAAATTTATAGTTTATAAAAAAGCAATTTGGTTAAATTAATAATACAAATACAAATGGAGGTGATTGAAATGGCTGTAGGTTCAGAAACCAGAAATCCTCTTGTGGTAAAAGAGGCAAAGCAAGTCATGAGCCAGTGGAAGTATGAAATAGCAAGAGAATTAGGAATAAATCCTCCAGCTGATGGTTATTGGGGTTATCTCACATCAAGAGATTGTGGGGCTGTAGGTGGCCATATGGTAAGAAAAATGATACAAATGGCAGAAAGTCAGATGGCCAGCAAAGGAACCTGGAAATAAATATATATTGATATATATAAAGATAATAAGGATAATGATATATGATATAAAGAAGGATATCCCTAGTGGGTATCCTTCTTTATATCAAAAGGTATATATAACAATAGTTTACAGGTATATAAGCTAAATAGCGGGTTAAATTAATAATGGAACACGATTTAGGAGGTGAATAAAATGGCTGTAGGTTCAGAAACCAGAAATCCTCTTGTGGTAAAAGAGGCAAAGCAGGTTATGAGCCAGTGGAAGTATGAGATAGCTAATGAATTAGGAATAACTCCTCCAGCCGATGGCTACTGGGGTAACCTCACATCAAGAGATTGTGGGGCTGTAGGTGGCCATATGGTAAGAAAAATGATACAGATGGCAGAAAGCCAAATAGCCAGTAAAGGAACTTGGAAATAAGATAATTTACAATAAAAAGGGCAATCCTTGTGATTGCCCTTTTAAAATTTTAATCCAGGTAGTTGCCTACCTGGACTGGGAGAGGAGAAATTGAAGGAAGAATTTTGGGGAAATTTCTGTTCCCATAAATATTATTTGCCATTTTGAAAAAAATTTATACATATTTTTTACGATATTTTTTAAAAATATGCTAAAATAATTGGTGAAATGGGGGATTGCCTTTGAGAGTAATAGCAGGCAAGCTAAGAGGAAGAAAAATAAAATCTATAGAAGGCAGTGAAGTGAGGCCAACTGCCGATAGAGTTAAGGAATCATTATTTAATATATTGATGAACAAAATAGAAGGAAGTGTTTTTTTAGATTTGTTTGCGGGTACAGGGAATATAGGCATCGAAGCATTAAGCAGAGGGGCACAGTTTTGCTATTTTGTCGATAAAAGTTTAAAAAGTGTAAAATGTATAAGGGAAAATGTGGCCGAATTAAATTTAATACCTTTTGCTAAAATACTCCATCGAGATGTTTTAAAAGTTATTGAAATATTAGACCAAAATAATACAAAGTTTGATATAATATTTTTAGATCCCCCTTATTATCAAAACCTTGCCGAAAAAACTCTTATAAAGCTTGGAAAGGCAAAACTTTTGAAAAGAGGCGGCATTATAATAGCAGAACATCATAAAAATGATAAAGTAAAAGAAACTTATGGAAATCTAGTAAAGATAAGAGAAAATAAGTATGGAGAAACAATACTATCATTTTATAAGGAGGTAACATGAAAACTGCAATTTATCCAGGGAGTTTTGACCCAGTCACCTATGGACACATTGATATTATAAAAAGAGGAGCAAATCTGTTTGATAAACTAATTGTAGCTGTGCTTTTAAATCCTTCGAAAAAGCCCTTATTTTCGGTGGAAGAAAGGATAGAGCTTTTAAAAGCAGTAACTTATGATATTCCCAATGTTGAGATTGATTATTTTGACGGTTTATTGGTAGAGTATGCTAAAAGAGTAAATGCTAATGCTATAATAAAAGGGTTGAGAATGGTCTCTGACTTTGAATATGAGTTTCAAATGGCTTTAATCAACAAAAAATTAAATCCTTCTGTTGAGACGGTTTTTTTGATGACTAGTGCAAAGTATGGATATCTAAGTTCTAGTGTTGTGAAAGAAATCGCTCAGTTTGGCGGTTGCCTTTCTGAGTTTGTACCAGAGATTGTAGCTCAAAAATTAAAGGAAAAGTTTTCAAGATAATTAAAGGGGGTTTTATTTTTGTCGAATATTAATGATTTAGAAGTTCTTAATCTTTTAGAAGAATTAGAAGACATTATAGAAAATAGTTCTTCTATTCCTCTTTCTGGCAAAGTTTTAATAAACAAAGAAGAAGTCTTGGAATTAATAAAGCAAATAAGAATAAAATTGCCAGACGAATTTAAAAGGGCGGAATGGATCAAACAAGAAAGGCAAAGAATTCTTTTAGAGGCACAACAGGAAGCAGAAATGATAATAAAAGAAGCTGAACAAAAGATTAAGGAAATGGTAAGTGAAAGTGAGATAGTTAAAAAGGCTGAAAAGACGGCAGCAGAAATAATTTCTACTGCCCAAGCTAATGCAAGGGAAATAAGGCTAGGAAGTAGAGAATATGCTGATGAATTGCTTGCTAAAATTGAGTTGCAAGTGTCTGAAATATTAGAAACTATTAAGAGAAATAGAGAAGAATTAAAAGGCAACAAATAGTTAGTGTTGTTGTAAATATTGTTTTAAAGCTATTGCAAAAAATAGGATGGTTAAAATAACAATTATGAAAATTATTGAAGAAAATTGAAATATGTCCCAGGAATTTTTGTAAGTATATGGATTAAAAACATGGGAAATTTCATTGTCCTCTTGAAATTTTAATATAGTGAGTAACAAATGAGAGTATAAAGCTGCAAGAAAAAATTGGATTGTTTTTGCAACGAAATAAGGAAAATATTTTATTTTTGTTTTTGCTATTACTCCTAATACTTGTCCATGTATTGATATTCCGCCCCATGCTATTATGGCGCTTGTTAATATAACTTTTTGTTCTAAAGGCGCAGAAACTTGGCTTATTAAGTTTGAACCTACCGTTATTTCCAAAAGACCGCTTATGAAAGCTGGTATTAAACTTTTATCAAAACCTAATAATACGAATATTGGAGATAAGAAGTAAGAGAGGAAATCTAAAATTTTATACAGTTTTAAAAATTCTATCACAACGGAAAAAAGTACAACATAACCTCCTATCATGATAATAGTATTTGTTGATTTAACGACAGCTTCTGACAGTATAGTGCTTAAACTTTTTTTATTCTGTTCTGGTGTATAATTTATTTTTTTGATAGTAGCATTTAAAAATTTTTTTGTTGTGGGAGATGTTTTGTGAGAATTTTTTTTATAAAATCGAAAGAAAAGTCCTGTGGTTATAGCTGCGAAATAATTAGAAGCCATGATCATGTATCCGGCTTGTGGGCTACCAAACATGCCAATTGCGACAGCTCCCAACATGAATAGGGGGCCTGAGTTATTGCAAAAAGACATGAGCCTTTCAGCTTCTTCTGTTTTACATAAATTTTCTTCCCAAAGTCTTGATATTACCTGGGCTCCTACTGGATAACCAGAAGTATATCCTATTGCCATTGCAAAGGAACCACTTCCCGGTACATTAAACAGGGGCCTCATTATAGGCTCTAAAAAAGTGCCTAAAAAATGCACTACTCCTAATTGTAAAAGAAGCTCTGAACCTATGAAAAAAGGAAGTAAAGAAGGGGTAATAGTAAAAAGCCAAAGGTTTATGCCGCCTTTAGCTGCTTCTAATGCTTCTTTAGGGAAAAGTATTAAAGATAGTACCATTAAAATTAAAAAAGAAATAAAAATATTTAAAAAGGTGTTTTTCAAGTTTTATCCCCACCTTGTTTTGTTGTCTATTATTATCTTATTTAAAGAGTTCTTTAAAAATGAATGGTGGGGAATTTAAAGTTTTATTAATGGATGTATAAAATCTAAGCCAGCGATAGAAGAGTTTTTATAAGCTAAAGTATAGGTATCAGTAGCAAATAAATCTTTTTCGAACATTTTGGTATTAGATAGTTTGCTTTTATATTGTGATACTTTTGTGATGATAGGGAGAGAAGACTTTTTCTTAATTTCTTTTAACACTTTTTTGCCTTTTTCGTTAAAACCTAAAACTCTTATATAATTAGGACCGTCAAATTCTTCAAAAATTTGTTTATCTATCTTAAGTAAAAGATGAGTCAATATATGCTTTATTCTGCTTTCAGTGTATCGCTTTGATTTTATAAGTTTTATAAGTTCCTCAATATTGTTAGTTTTATAAGAAGCTTTGTAAATTTTGTTTTCCAAACCTTCCGAGACATCAAATATGTGATTAAGAGGAATGTGATTTCTTAAAAGATAAATTAAAATATTAGAAAAATCCTCTAAGGATACCGGCCCCTGTTTTTTTTCAAAAGAGCTTTGTAAAATTTCTTTTGAAAAATTTGGGATGTATTTTTCTAAGTCTTCTAGACCTTTTTCAAAAATATGCTTTCTTATGGAAGAGGCACTGGCGAATTCTCCTTTGAGTTCTAAAGAAGTATACAAAGAGCCTCTTCGCTTTATGGTAAAAGGTGTAATAGAACTATCTATTTTTTTTAGCGCTTTTAGGTATTCTATTGCTAAGATGTTGTTGGAGGTTTGTAAAATCTTTTCTATTTCATTATTATTCGTAACTTTTTTTAATGCTAATTCGCGAGCTTTTGCAAAAGTGATACCGGTTTTTAAATATTCTTTTAATGCTTTTCTATAATGAATTGGTTCTTCTAAAAGTATCTCAGCAATTTTTATAAGTTCGCTTAACTCACCTTTTTCACTACCAAAAGAAATACAATCTATTATTTTTAAAGAGTCTAATAATTTCACTGCTCCATAAGCAAAATTTTCTGCAGTGGAGGTAGCGTATACTACTGGCAGCTCAATTACTAAGTCTACGCCAGCTTTTAAAGCCATCATAGTCCTTTTCCATTTGTCTACAATTGCTGGTTCTCCTCTTTGTACGAAATTTCCACTCATTACTGCTACAGTATAATCACATTTGGTTAATTCTTTTGAAGTTTGCAAATGGTAAAGGTGTCCGTAGTGAAAAGGATTGTATTCGACAATAATTCCCAAAATTTTCATATAACTTTCTTATCCTTTCAAAAAATTTTTTAAGATATACTTATTATTTTACATAAAATATGATAAAATGTAAAAGGAAGATCGTGTATACAATATTACAGTTTTAAAATTAAAAAAGGAAAGGAGATTTTAAATGGCGCTAATGGATAGTATTATACAAAAAGCTAAAGCAAATAAAAAAAGAATTGTGCTTCCTGAGGGAAGTGAGTCTAGGACTTTAAAAGCTGTCGAAACGGTTATTAAAGAAGGTATCGCTGATGTAGTTTTGTTGGGAAAAGAAGAAGAAATAAAAGAAAAAGCAAAGGGGTTGGATATCTCGAAAGCAGAAATTATAGACCCTGAAAAGTCGCCTCTTTTACAAAAATATGCTGAAGAATATTATAATTTAAGAAAAAACAAAGGAGTAACAGAGGAACAGGCATATCAAATTATGAAAAATCCGATGTACTACGGTGTCATGATGGTTAAATTAGATGATGTGGATGGCATGGTATCTGGGGCGATTCACGCTACTGCTGATGTTTTCAGACCGGCTTTTCAAATTGTAAAAACTGCTCCAGGCGTCAAAGTAGTTTCTGGCGCCTTTATAATGGAAGTACCTAATTGTACTTATGGAAGCAATGGTGTGTTTATTTTTGCTGACTGTGCAATAAATCCTAATCCTACTGAAGAGGAATTAGCAGCAATTGCTATTGCTTCTGCCCATACAGCAAAGGTCCTTGCTGGAATTGAGCCTAGAATCGCTATGCTATCATTTTCTACAAAAGGAAGTGCAAACCATGAATTAGTAGATAAGGTGAAAAATGCAACAAAAATTGCAAAAGAATTGGCGCCTGATTTGCTAATTGATGGTGAGCTTCAATTAGATGCTGCGATTGTCAAAGAAGTAGGAGAGTTAAAGGCTCCAGGAAGTCCTGTTGCAGGAAATGCAAACGTGCTTGTTTTCCCAGATTTGCAAGCTGGAAACATTGGATATAAATTGGTACAGAGACTTGCTAAGGCTAATGCTATTGGACCAATTTCTCAAGGTCTTGCCAAACCCATCAATGACTTATCAAGGGGTTGCAGTGTAGAGGATATTGTTAATGTTATAGCAATAACTTGTGTACAAGCTCAAGGAGTGTAAAAATAACTTTAAGGAGGTAGTACATATGAAAATTTTAGTTATGAACTGTGGAAGTTCGTCATTAAAATATCAATTATTGGATATGGATAATGGAAAAGTTTTAGCAAAAGGGTTAGCGGAAAGAATAGGTATCAATAATTCTTTTTTAACTCATCAAGTAGAGGGAAAAGATAAAATAAAGATACAAAAAGATATGAAAAATCACAAAGAAGCTATACAAATTGTTTTAGAGACTTTAGCAGATAAAGAAATGGGAATATTAAAGGATATGAAAGAAATAGATGCAGTAGGACATAGAGTTGTGCACGGTGGAGAGTTTTTCACTGATTCTGTCTTGATTGACGAAGAGGTTATTAAAAAATTAGAAGCCTGTATTGACCTTGCACCTTTGCACAATCCTGCTAATATTGAGGGTATAAAAGCTTGTCAGCAGATAATGCCAGGGGTGCCGATGGCAGCGGTTTTTGATACGGCTTTCCATCAAACAATGCCAGATTACGCTTATATTTATCCCATTCCTTATGAATACTACGAAAAATACAAAATAAGAAGATATGGATTCCACGGGACTTCCCATAAATATGTTTCTTTAAGAGCTGCTGAAATATTAAATAGACCTATTGAAGAGCTAAAAATCATTACTTGCCATTTAGGGAATGGTTCTAGTATTGCTGCAATTAAAGGCGGTAAATCGATAGATACAAGTATGGGATTTACACCATTAGAAGGGCTGGCTATGGGTACAAGGTCTGGGAATGTTGATCCTTCAATTATAACTTTCTTAATGGAAAAAGAAGGGTTAACTGCTGAAGAAATTATAGAGATATTCAATAAAAAATCAGGAGTATACGGAATTTCAGGAATAAGCAGTGACTTTCGAGATTTAGAAAACGCAGCCTTTAATGAAGGGAATAAAAGGGCAATGCTGGCGTTGAAAGTTTTTGCTTATAGGGTGAAAAAGACAATAGGTTCTTACGCAGCTGTTATGGGTGGTGTTGATGTTATTGTATTTACTGCTGGAATTGGGGAGAATGGACCGGAGATAAGAGAGTTTATTTTAGAGGATTTGGAGTTTTTGGGTGTAAAATTGGACAAAGAAAAAAATAAGGTGAGAGGAAAAGAGGAAATTATATCTACTCAAGATTCAAAAGTTAAAGTTATGGTTATTCCCACAAATGAAGAATATATGATAGCTAAAGATACTGAAAAATTGGTAAAAGGTTTAAAGTAGATAATCTTGACAACGGGTTGTGAGGCTAGTATAATAGGGATGTCAATTATTTTAAGGTGTGTGAAGAAAAATGAAAGTCGATCTATTAAAAATCAAAGGACAGCTTGGCCGCAGCATAAATATAGACTATGTGGAAGACGTTGAGAGTATTGGATTTAAAGGAGAAGAATATAAGATTATAATTCCTCTACATGTAAAAGGTACTATTACGGCACAAAAAGAAGGTTTTTTTGCAGAACTTGATATTACAGGCAGTATAAATGCTGTATGTGACAGATGTTTGAAAGAGTTCATTTATAATCTAGACCTTAAATTAAGAGAATATGTAGAGGATTTAGTAGACGGCAAAGTAGATGACAGTTTTTATGAAAATTTTGATTTAACTACTTTTGTAGTCCAGTTTGTCATATTGTCATTACCAATGAAATTTTTGTGCAAAGAAGATTGCAAAGGCTTGTGTCCTGTTTGCGGTGCCAATTTAAACCATCAATCCTGTAGTTGCAAGCGAGAAGATATTGATCCGCGGCTTACCGTCCTTTCTAAACTACTGCAATAGATGTAGGAGGTGTTAAGATGGCTGTTCCAAAGAGGAGAATATCAAAGGCTAGAAGAGATACCAGGAGGAATAATAGTTATAAAATAGCTGCACCGGCTTACGTTTTATGCCCAAGATGCCATGAACCTAAGCTCCCTCATAGAGTATGTCCTAATTGCGGCTATTACAAAGGGAGAGAGGTAATAAAAGTAGAAGAATAAGACTAAAAAAAGTAGTAATAGGAAAAGACCTATTACTACTTTTTTTAGTTGATTTTACAAAAAAAATAATTTATAATTTTGGGTAGGTCATAAAAACAACTAATATCTGGAGCTGGTAATATGACTGTGCGAATGAGTAAAGTAGAAAGACAAAAACTTCTAAAAGAAAAAATAAATACTAACCCCTTTTATACTGATGACGAGTTAGCAGAAATGTTTGGAGTAAGTGTACAAACTATAAGACTTGACAGGATGGAATTAGGAATCCCCGAAGTTAGAGAGCGTATAAAAAGTGTTGCAGAAGAAAATTATCAAAAAGTGAGAACTATTACAGGAAGTGAAGTAGTTGGAGAACTAATAGACTTAGAATTAGGTAAAAGGGGTATTTCGATTTTTGAGCCTACAGAAGATATGGTTTTTGTCAAAACAAAAATTGTGAAGGGGCAATACATTTATTCACAGGCTGAATCTTTAGCTATGTCTGTTATTGATGCCTCTGCTGCTTTAATTGGAGTGGCAAACATAAAGTACAAGTTTCCCGTTAAAGTAGGAGATAGACTTGTGGCGAAAGCCGAAGTGATACGTCAAAGAGGAAACAAATATTTTGTCTGGGTTAAGATAAAAGTTAAGGACAGGGAAGTATTCAGAGGTAAGTTCATTTTAGTAGCCATTGATGAGGATTTTCTAAAAAAAAGGAGTGACACTGTTGAGGTTAGCGATTGATGCTATGGGTGGTGACTATGCCCCAGAGGAGATAATTAAAGGCAGCTTAGAGGCATTACGGCATTTTCAAGACTTAGAGATAGTACTTATTGGGAGAAATGAAGTTTTACGTGGTCTTGAAGGAAAGGATAAAAGGCTTAATCTCGTCTATACTTCAGAAGTTATTGAAAATGATGAAGCGCCTGTTACGGCTGTTAGAAGGAAAAAAGATTCCTCTATGGTAATAGGCCTACAGCTTCTTAAAGATGAGGAAGTGGACGCTTTTTTATCAGCTGGCAATACAGGTGCTTTAATGGCAGGAGCATTACTTACTTTAGGGCGTATCAAGGGAATTGACAGACCTGCTCTAGCTCCAATACTTCCTACTTTAAATGGGGCTACTGTGTTATTAGATGCAGGTTCTAATACTAATTGTGATGCTCAAAATTTGATACAGTTTGCTGTCATGGGAAATGTTTATGCACAAAAAATGTTTGGGATTAAAAGCCCAAGAGTAGGGCTTTTTAATATAGGAGCAGAAGAGGAAAAAGGTAATGAAGTAGTAAAAAAGGCTTTTGAAGAACTTAAAAAATCAAAACTAAATTTTATAGGAAATGTAGAGGGAAGAGATATTCCCTACGGCGTCTGTGAAGTTGTAGTCTGCGATGGGTTTGTGGGAAATGCTATACTAAAGTCTATGGAAGGAATCGCTTCTGTAATTTCTCAACTTTTAAAGGAAGAGTTGACACGAAATATTTTTACTAAAATAGGAGCTCTTTTAATAATGAGGGGACTTAAGAGAATAACTAAAAAAATGGATTACACCGAATATGGAGGAGCACCTCTTTTGGGAATAAAAAAACCAGTCATAAAAGCTCATGGCAACTCAAAAGCAAAGGCTATTTTTAATGCGATAAAACAGGCTAAAAATTTTGTAGATAATGATGTGTTAAATCACATAAAAAAAGAAATTGAGTCAATGGGAGATGAGTTAAGTGGGTAAAAAATTTGCTGCAGGAATTTTAGGAACGGGTAGTTACGTTCCAGAAAAAGTTTTGACTAATTCCGATTTAGAAAAAATGGTAGATACTTCTGATGAATGGATTACAACGAGGACAGGAATTAAAGAGAGGCGCATTGCAGATCCTTCACAAGCAGCTTCTGATTTAGGAATTGAAGCTGCAAGAAAAGCTTTGGAAGATGCTAAAATTGCCCCTTCAGAAATTGATATGATTATTGTTGCAACTGTGACACCTGATATGAATTTTCCATCTACTGCTTGCATAATTCAAGCTAATTTGGGTGCATCCAACGCAGCTGCTTTTGATATCTCTGTTGGATGTTCAGGTTTCATATATGGTCTTGCTATTGCTCAACAATTTGTAGAGACTGGTATGTATAACAAAATATTAGTTATTGGAGCAGAAACTTTGTCTAAAATTACTAATTGGAAAGACAGAAACACTTGTGTCCTCTTTGGGGATGGAGCAGGAGCAGCTGTGGTAGGAAGAGTAGAAAGCGGATATGGAATTTTGAGTACTTATTTGGGAGCTGATGGAACTGGTGGAAAACACTTGTACATGCCCGCAGGAGGTTCAAGAATGCCTGCTAGTGAAGAGACTGTAAAGAAAAATTTACATACTATTTTTATGGAAGGACAAGAAGTATTTAAGTTTGCTGTAAAAGTAATGGATAGCGCTACTATTGAGGCATTAAACCGATGTGGCCTAAAACCAGAAGATATCGATATGCTTATACCTCATCAAGCGAATACAAGAATAATTGAAGCAGCAAGAAAAAGGCTAAAACTTAGCGATGATAAAGTTTATATAAATCTTGATAAATACGGTAACACATCTGCAGCCTCTGTTGCTATAGCTTTAGATGAGGCATATAGGAAAGGACTTATTAAAAAAGGTGATATTATACTTACAGTTGCTTTTGGTGCAGGTTTGACTTGGGGCTCAAGTGTTATAAAATGGAGTAAGTAAGGAGTGAAAGATATGTTTAAAACGGAAATAGTAGAAATGCTCAATATAAAATATCCGATATTTCAAGGTGGAATGGCATGGGTAGCGACTGCAGAACTAGCTGCTGCAGTGTCAAATGCAGGAGGTTTAGGAATAATAGGAGCAGGTAATGCACCTGCCAGTTTTGTAAGGGAACAAATACGGAAGGCAAGAGAACTTACTGATAAACCTTTTGGTGTCAACGTAATGCTTTTGTCTCCTTTTGTTGATGAAGTTATGGAGGTTATTTTAGAAGAAAAAATAGATGTCATAACTACTGGAGCAGGAAATCCAGGCAAGTACATACCAAGACTTAAAGAGCGGGGTATCAAAGTAATTCCTGTTGTGCCTTCAGTAGCCTTAGCAAAAAGAATGGAGGACATTGGGGTAGATGCTGTTATTGCTGAAGGAACAGAATCGGGAGGTCATATTGGGGAATTGACAACTTTAGCATTAGTACCTCAAGTAGTGGATGCTGTGAAAATTCCAGTCATCGCTGCAGGAGGTATTGCTGATGGACGCGGTTTAGCTGCAGCTTTTTGCTTAGGTGCTTCGGGAGTTCAAATAGGAACTCGGTTTGTATGTTCTACTGAATGTACTGCTCATCCTCGTTACAAAGAATATATTTTAAAGGCAAAAGACAGAGATGCTGTGGTTACTGGGAGAAGCACTGGCCATCCGGTCAGGTCCTTAAAAAACAAACTGACAAGAGAATTTGAAAAATTAGAACAAATGGGAGCTTCTAAGGAACAATTAGAAAAATTAGGAGAAGGAAAATTAAGAGCAGCGGTAGTAGACGGTGATGTAGAATATGGCTCTGTGATGGCAGGACAAATTGCTGGCCTTATAAATGACATTAAACCTGTAAAAGAGATAATAGAGGACATAATGAAACAAGCCAGTGAGGTTATTGGCAATTTGTATAAAATGAGGTGAAAAAATGAAAATAGCTTTTATTTACCCAGGGCAAGGTTCCCAATATGCTGGGATGGGCAAAGAAATATACCAAAGATACCAGGAAGCAAGAGAGATTTTTGAAAGGGCCGATGAAGCTTTGGGATTTAGTATATCTAAACTTTGCTTTGAAGGGCCAGAAGAAGAACTTCTAAAAACAGAAAATACTCAGCCGGCCATTTTAACAGTTTCTGTTGCTTTAACAAAGGTTTTGCAAAATAGAGGGATAAATGCTGAGGTTACTGCAGGATTGAGTTTAGGAGAGTATTCCTCTTTAGTATTGGCTGAAGCTTTGGATTTTGAAGATGCAGTTAGACTTGTGAAAAATAGAGGGAAATATATGCAGGGAGTGGTACCCCAAGGAGTGGGTACTATGGCAGCAATACTGGGACTTGAAAATGAAGTAGTAGAAGAGATTTGCCGTATTGCATCACAAGTTGGAATAGTAGAACCTGCCAATTATAACTGTCCAGGACAATTAGTTATATCCGGAGAAGTAAAAGCCGTGGAAAAAGCAGTGGAGCTAGCCAAAGAAAAAGGTGCAAAAAGAGCAGTAGTATTGGCAGTAAGTGCCCCTTTTCATTGCAGCATGCTAAGAAAAGCAGGAGAACTTTTGGAGAAGGATTTGGGAAAAATAGAAATAAGAGAGTTAAAAATTCCTGTAATATCAAATGTGACAGCTAACTATGTTACAAGGGAAGAAATTAAAGAATTGCTCATAAAACAAGTGAGTCATCCTGTGCTATGGGAACAATCTGTAAAAAGAATGATTGAGGATGGTGTAGATATTTTTGTTGAAATAGGTCCGGGAAAAACTCTTACAGGTTTTGTTAAAAAGATTGACAGAACCAAAGATGCTTATAATTTTGAAGATGAGGAGTCACTTTTGAAGACTCTCTCTGCTTTGGAGGGATAAGAATATGGAAACTGAAAGAAAAACTGCTTTTATAACAGGGGGATCTCGGGGTATTGGGCGAGCAATTGCTCGGCGTTTAGCAAAAGATGGATTTAATATTGTGATCAACTATTCCAAAAGCGACAGAAGTGCTGAAGAGGTGGTAAGAGAAGTAAAAGAGTATGGAGTAGAAGCAATGGCTATCAAATGTGATGTCTCTAAATACGATGAGGTAGAAAAAGCAATAGATAAAATTGTGGAAGAATTTGGTAGTATAGATGTTGTGGTAAATAATGCGGGAATTACAAAGGATAATTTAATTTTGAAGATGGATGAAAGCGAGTGGGACCAAGTAATAGATGTAAATTTAAAAGGTACGTTTAATGTAATAAAATTTGCATCAAAGTATATGATAAAAAAGAGAAAAGGGAAGATAATAAATATTACATCAGTTGTGGGATTAATGGGAAATGCAGGTCAAGCTAATTATGCTGCTTCTAAAGCAGGAATGATAGGACTTACCAAATCCGTTGCAAAAGAGTTAGCGAGTCGGGGAATAACAGTAAATGCTGTAGCTCCTGGCTTCATTGAAACGGATATGACAAGTGTGTTAAAAGATGAAATAAAAGAAAAGATGTTAAAGAGCATTCCTCTAAAAAGAGCTGGAAAACCGGAGGATGTTGCTGAATTGGTTGCTTTTTTGGCAAGTCCTGCTTCAGATTATATTACTGGGCAAGTAATAAATGTTGACGGAGGAATGGTTATGTAATATTATCATAATGTATAATTTTTGAGAGGAGGTGAAAAAGGTATGATTTTTGAAAAAGTAAGGGACATAATAGCTGAACAACTTGGCATTGATCCGGATGAAATAACGATGGAGTCATCTTTTATAGATGATTTAGGAGCAGACTCTTTGGACATAGTAGAGCTTATAATGGCTCTGGAAGAAGAGTTTGATATTGAAATTCCTGATGAAGATGCGGAAAAGATTAAAACGGTAGGTGATGTAGTAGAATACTTAAGCAATCTTGAATAGTTGAGGTCCCGCCTTGCGGGACTTTATACCATATATTTTTACCCTATGTTGGAGGTTTAACTTATGAACAGAGTAGTTGTAACGGGAGTAGGAGTCATTACACCTTTGGGTAATACTGTAGAAAAATTTTGGAATTCGTTAATAAATGGTGAGTCTGGAATAGACACTGTTACTAAGTTTGACGTGTCAGAATTTCCTACTAAGGTAGCGGCAGAAGTGAAAGATTTTGAACCAACTTTATATATAGACAAAAAAGAAGCAAGAAGAATGGATAGGTTTATCCAGTTTGCCGTTGCCAGCGCGAAGTTGGCATTAGAGGATTCACAAATTGACCTTTCTAAAGTTGATTTAAACAGGTTTGGAGTCATTTACGGTACAGGCATAGGAGGAATTGAAACTTTTGAAAATCAAATAAAAATTATGTATGAAAAAGGCCCCGGG
This sequence comes from Thermoanaerobacter mathranii subsp. mathranii str. A3, assembly GCF_000092965.1. Classification (GTDB taxonomy): domain Bacteria; phylum Bacillota; class Thermoanaerobacteria; order Thermoanaerobacterales; family Thermoanaerobacteraceae; genus Thermoanaerobacter; species Thermoanaerobacter thermocopriae. The sequence continues at coordinate 1,327,858 of NC_014209.1, read as the reverse complement.
AAAGTAAGTCCTTTCTTTATTCCCATGATGATAGCAAATATGGCAGCGGGTCAAATTGCAATAACTTTTGGACTAAAAGGGATAAACGAGACTATAGTAAATGCTTGTGCTTCCAGTACTAATGCTATAGGAGAAGCTTTTAAAGCCATTCAACGGGGAGAAGCAGACCTTATAGTTACAGGAGGTACCGAAGCAGCTATAACTCCAATGTCTTTCGCAGGCTTTTGTGCAATGAAAGCAATGTCTACAAATGAGGACCCTAAAAAAGCCTCCCGTCCTTTTGACTTAAATAGAGATGGCTTTGTAATGGGGGAAGGGTCTGCCAGCTTAATTTTAGAATCTTTAGAACATGCGCAAAAAAGAGGAGCTAAAATTTATGCAGAGATAATAGGTTATGGTGCTACAGATGATGCTTACCACATAACTGCTCCTGCGCCAGAAGGAGAAGGAGCTGCTCGTGCAATGGAAGCAGCTTTAAAGGACGGAAAAGTAAGTTTTGAAATGATAGATTATATCAACGCTCATGGAACTTCCACTGAATATAACGACAAATTTGAAACAATGGCTATAAAGAAGGTCTTTAAAGACCATGCGTATAAACTCTATGTAAGCTCTATCAAGTCTATGGTAGGTCATTTATTAGGAGCAGCAGGTGCAGTAGAGGCTGTTGCTACTGTTTTGACTATAAAAAATGGCATTATACCCCCTACTATTAATTATGAAACTCCCGATCCAGAGTGCGATTTAAATTATGTGCCTAATGAGGCTATAGAGAAAGAAGTAAATTATGCGATTTCTAATTCCTTTGGCTTTGGAGGACATAATGGGACAATACTTTTTAAAAAATTTTAAAAGAGGTATGGAAGTGAAAAGAAAAAATTTGTCTGAATTAGAAAAGAAAATTAATTATAGCTTTAAAAATAAAGATTTGCTTATTGAGGCTTTAACTCACAGTTCATGGGCTCACGAAGGTAAAAATAGCAAGATTAGCAATGAAAGATTGGAGTTTTTAGGAGATTCTGTTCTAAGCCTTGTAATAAGTGAGTATTTGTACAAGAATAGAAAAGATTTAGAAGAAGGTTCTCTTTCTAAATATAGAGCTGAAATAGTTTGTGAGCCCTCTCTTGCTAGATGTGCAAGAGAAATAGGGTTAGGCAATTTTTTGCTCATTGGTAAGGGAGAAGAAATGACTGGAGGAAGAGAAAGAGATTCACTTCTTGCAGATGCTATGGAAGCGCTGCTGGCTGCTGTATATCTGGATGGAGGATTAGAAGTCGTTCGCAATATAATCTTAGATTTATTTAGAAATATCATTGAAGAAGTATTAGAAGGACTTATTTATCGTGACTATAAGACCAAGTTGCAAGAAGTTGTTCAAAGTATGGGAATAGGGAAAATCACTTATGAACTTGTAAAAGAAATAGGACCTGACCACAACAAAACTTTTATCACCAAAGTGCGAATTGGAGATGTAGCTTTAGGAGAAGGTTATGGCAAAAGTAAAAAAGAAGCTGAACAAGCTGCTGCTATGGAAGCATTGGTTAAATTGGGTATATTAAAATGAAGACAAAGACGGTAATCCACGAAAATATGCGTCTGCTGACTGTGTGTCTGAAATATGGTGAGATACCTAGAGGAGAAGAGGCTGCTTCTAGCATATCAAAGGGGACAGGGCGATAATCTGCTGACGGTGAGGTAATTTAAACGAAGATATTTTTAAAAATTTACTTACTAGATCTTAACACGGACTTACATAAAAAATACTTGAAATCAGAATAATAATATGTTATTATAAATCTAGTATTAACTATATAAATGTGTAAAGTTAATAGTTTGTAAGTGAAACAAAGGCGTTTCACATTGTAGAGGTGACGCCTTTGTTTTATTTTTTAATATTATACCTTAATTATTTATCAAGTTAATATGTTAATTTATAAAATCATTTAAGAGGAGGGAATTACTATGGCACAAAACACTCTAAGCGACATTTTTGGTTCAAATGTTTTTAACGATTCAGTCATGAGAGAACGCCTTCCAAAGGCAACTTACAAAGCTTTAAGGAAAACAATTGATGAGGGAATTCCATTAGAACCAGCAGTTGCTGAAGTTGTAGCAAATGCAATGAAAGATTGGGCAATTGAGAAGGGAGCAACTCATTTTACACATTGGTTCCAGCCATTGACTGGAATTACTGCTGAAAAGCGGGATTCTTTCATTTCTCCTACTCAAGATGGTAGGGTAATAACTGAATTTTCAGGAAAAGAATTAATTAAAGGTGAGCCTGATGCTTCTTCATTTCCATCAGGTGGTTTAAGGGCTACCTTTGAAGCAAGAGGATATACAGCATGGGACTGTACATCGCCGGCTTTTATAAAAGATGATACGCTATATATCCCCACTGCTTTCTGCTCATATACAGGCGAAGCGCTAGATTTAAAAATACCCTTACTGCGTTCTATGGAAGCTTTATCAAAACAAGCTCTTCGAGTATTAAGATTATTTGGTAATACTACAGCAAAGAAAGTTATTACAACCGTAGGACCTGAACAGGAATATTTCTTAATTGATAAAAAGATGTATGACAAGCGTAAAGATCTTATACTTACGGGAAGAACTCTATTTGGTGCTAAATCACCAAAGGGTCAAGAAATGGAAGATCATTATTTTGCATCTATCAAAGAAAGAATATCAGCATTTATGAGAGATTTAGATGAGGAATTGTGGAAATTAGGAATTCCTGCTAAAACTAAGCATAATGAAGTTGCTCCCGCTCAGCATGAACTCGCTACAGTATACAATACAGCTAATATTGCATCAGATCATAATCAATTGACAATGGATCTAATGAAAAAAATTGCTTTAAGACATGGACTTGTATGCCTTTTGCATGAAAAACCTTTTGCAGGAGTCAATGGTTCCGGTAAACACATTAATTGGTCAATGAGCACCGATGATGGCCAAAATCTCTTAGATCCGGGACATACACCCCACGAAAATGCACAATTTTTAGTATTCCTGTGTGCTGTAATCAAAGCTATCGATGAATACGCTGATTTAGTCAGAGTAGCTGCTGCAACACCAGGAAATGACCATCGTCTTGGCGCTAATGAAGCACCGCCCGCAATTGTATCAGTCTTCCTTGGTGAACAGCTTACGGATATTCTTGAACAGATCGAAAATGGTGGTGCAACAACTTCAAAACAAGGAGGAGTATTAAAAGTAGGTGTATCAACTCTTCCTGCACTACCAAAGGATTCTACAGATAGAAACAGAACATCTCCATTCGCATTTACAGGAAATAAATTTGAATTTAGAATGGTTGGTTCTTCTTCATCAATTGCAACTGCTAATTTTATATTAAACACCATTGTTGCTGAAAGTCTATCTCAGATTGCGGATAGGTTGGAAAAGGCCACAAATTTTGATGAAGAAGTGCAACTGTTGCTTAAGGAAATTGTAAAGAAGCACAAAAGAATTATATTTAATGGGAATGGTTATTCAGAAGAATGGGTAAAAGAGGCAGAAAAAAGAGGACTTCCAAATATTCGATCAACAGTTGAAGCTATTCCTGCTTTAATTAAAGAGAAGAATATCAAAGTCATGGAAAAACACGGTGTTTTAAGCAAAGTTGAACTTGAATCACGATATGAGATTTCTCTTGAAAATTATATAAAAACAATTAATATTGAAGCTTTAACAATGTTAGACATAGCAAAACGACAAATACTCCCAGCTGTAATAACTTTTGCTACAAAAATTGCAGAATCAATAAATTCTGTAAAAGCAACAGGTCTAAATGCTGATATAAGTGCACAAACTGAATTATTAGAAGAAGTTTCTACACTAATGAGTGAATTTAAGAAAAACATCTCTGAACTTGAAAATGCAGTTAATGAAGCTTCAAATATGAATGGTGATTCTTATAGCAAGGCTTGCTATTACAGAGATGTAGTATTTGCAAAAATGGGCATTTTAAGAGAAATCGGCGATAAACTCGAAACCATTGTAGATGCAGAATTGTGGCCATTACCGACATATGCCGACATGTTATTTAACATTTAACTTTTTATAGTGATTATTAGTATTTTAAAGTACAAATGACAAATCGAAAAAAAGCAATTGTAATTTAAAGTAAACAAGTAAATAGAAAAAAAGGCAAAGGCGCCTTTAGAAAAAGGTTGTCTTTGCCTTTTTTAATCATTAACCCTTAAATTTCTGTCAAACTATAACAAATATTATCCCCTAAAAAACCTTTTTAAAACATGTAGATCGTTTTATCACATCAAATCAATTCAAATTTGAAAAGAGGGGTGCAAGTAGGTGTACTTAATGATTTATAAGTCTTCTTAAAACTTAATTCAATTATGAGGAGGTTTATAAAAATGGATAAGGTAAAGAAAATATTTTTAAGCTTTATGGTTTTAATTTTTGTAGTAGCGAGCGGAATTTGCACTGCAAAAGCAGCAGACCAAATAACACCAGAAAAAGTTGCAACAGCTATTGACAATGTTTGGGTACTTGTATCAGCTTTCTTGGTGTTCTTCATGCAAGCAGGGTTTGCAATGGTTGAAGCGGGGTTCACAAGAGCAAAGAATGCAAGCAACATTGTTATGAAAAACCTAATGGACTTTGCAATTGGTTCAGTTATGTTCTGGTTGATAGGATTTGCAATAATGTTCGGAAAAGATGCAGGTGGCTTTATAGGAACCTCAGGGTTTTTCTTCAGTGATTCATTTGAACATTTAGAGCTTTCAATTCCTTTGATGTCCTTTTTAATTTTCCAGACAGTATTTGCAGCAACAGCCGCAACAATTGTATCTGGTGCTATGGCTGAAAGAACAAAATTTGCCGCTTACTGTATTTATAGTGCTGTAATTTCACTCATTATCTATCCAGTTGTAGGACACTGGGCATGGGGAGGAGGATGGTTGAGCAAATTAGGATTTATCGACTTTGCAGGGTCTACTGTTGTTCACTCTGTTGGTGGTTGGGCAGCGTTGATTGGTGCAAAAATGCTTGGACCAAGAATAGGAAAATACACAAAAGACGGAAAGGTCAATGCGATTCCAGGGCATAGCATAACATTGGCAGCGCTTGGTACCTTCATTTTATGGTTTGGATGGTTTGGATTCAACCCAGGTTCAACACTTTCAGGTATGAGTGACAAAATTGGCGATATTGCTGTAAATACCAATTTAGCAGCTGCAATGGGTGCAACCCTCGCGATGATTTATACATGGCTAAAGTACAGAAAACCCGATGTTAGCATGACACTGAATGGTGCTTTAGCTGGGCTTGTTGCAATCACAGCAGGATGTGCGTCGGTAAGTACATGGGGTGCTGCAATAATAGGGGGATTGGCAGGAATTTTAGTAGTTGTTTCTGTTGAGTTTATTGATAAAAAGCTCAAAATAGACGATCCCGTTGGTGCAATTTCTGTGCATGGTGTTTGTGGTGCGTTTGGAACATTGATGGTTGGGCTTTTTGCAATAGAAGGAGGACTGTTCTATGGTGGTGGAATAAAGCAGTTTTTGGCGCAGCTTGCTGGGGTTGCTTCAACGTTTGCATGGACTACTGTGACAGCGTTTATTCTCTTTGCGATAATCAAACTCACAGTCGGTTTGCGAGTTTCCGAAGAGGAAGAGGTAGAAGGTCTGGATGTTGCAGAACATGGTGCCACAGCTTATGGTGACTTTGTAACGAAGTCTGAGGCAGTAAACTAAATTTGATGGTTTTATGATAAATTTTATTTGAAAAGGGTGAAGGTCAATGAAAAAGATTGAGTGTATTATCAGGCCTGAAAAGCTTGAAGAGGTAAAGGATACTTTAAATCAACTTGGGATAAAGGGCATGACAGTGTCCCAAGTAATGGGATGCGGTCTTCAAAAGGGGAAGACAGAATATTACAGGGGTGTTGCGATTAATATCAACCTTTTACCTAAGATAAAGCTTGAGCTGATTGTAAAGGATTCTGAGGTTGATAGAATTGTGGATACAATCATCAAAGCTGCCCGCTCAGGTAATATAGGCGATGGTAAGATATTTATATACAATGTTGAAGATGCTGTCAGAATCAGAACTGGCGAAAAAGGTGAAAGCGCAATTTAAAGTTTGGAGGAGCCATACTTACAATTTGGCAATAGGAGACATTCAAAATACCTCCAAATGAAAGATAGTCTGCCTTGCCTCTTGCACCCCTCTAAAAATGTCTATTTATGTAAAGTTATACAAACTCTTAAAATCTGTACTTGATCAAATATTACTAGCTCAAGCTACTTAAAAATCGAAGCTGAACCATATGAAAGAACGGAAGAAAGGCAAAACTATCGTAATGGCTACCATTTAAGAAACAGGCTTTTTTATTGGCATTAATGAAGATGGTGGTTAACGAAGTATCTACACGAAAAGCTGAAGAAATCACTTATGAACTCTATCATACTGAATTTTCAAAATCTACAATTTCTGAGCTTTGTAAAAGTCTTGACCCTATTGTTTAGCAAAGGAGATGGGATAATGCAAGTTTTAATTATCCAACATGTAAGACAGGAAGGACCAGGTCTTATAGCTGAGATTTTTTCGAAGAAAGGATGGAAGTTAGATATTCGTATAATGGATCAACCAGGAACTATTTTACCTAAAAAAGTGGCTGACTATAAAGCTGTGATAATATTGGGAGGTCCAATGGGAGCATATGAAGAACCAAAGTACCCATATCTTTATCAAGTGCAAGAACTTGTACGCGATGCGATAGAAAGACAAATACCAATATTAGGAATATGTTTAGGAGGACAGCTTATTGCTAGGGCGTTAGGGGCAACAGTCAAACCTAACTCGATAAAAGAAATTGGGTGGTATAAAATACATTTGACAGAAGCAGGGAAAAAGGCTTTTCTTTTCCGCGATTTACCAGAGGAGTTTTGGGCTTTTCAATGGCATGGAGATACTTTTGAACTGCCTGAAGGTGCTGTTCTACTTGCAGAAGGTGATACTTGTACTAACCAGGCTTTTGCTTATCAGGAGTGTGCCTGGGCTTTACAATTTCACCCAGAAGTTACACCTATAATCATTGATTATTGGGCTGAGATTTATCAAGAAGAACTTATAGACTTTGCTGGACCAGAAGCAGTGAATCAACTTAAAGAAGAGACAAAAAGGCTGTGGGAAAAAAATCAGGAAGTTTTTTCCCGCTTTTGGGCGAATTTTTGCCGACTTTTGGATGTTTATACGTAGACGCACAATAAGGTAAGAAAGGAACGAGAACAGTAAAAAAGAATACTTGCAGGGATAAAAGACACCCCCACTTTTTATTAAGTAAAAAGTGGGGGTGTTGTTATTCTGCATATAGTTTCGACTTAAGGAGGTGGATTTTTTAATTGTTTTTTAGGGCAATTACATTTAATTGTACAATTAACTTAAAAATAATTTATGAATTTTTCATATTAACGTATTGCAAAATTAATAAAATATATTATAATTAACATAACACTTATAATTTAGGATTGATAAGTGTTTTGCCACGATTTGAGGACAATTTTAAGCAGTAAACATTTTCGCTTGATGCAACTTTCAAAAAAAATATTGCATATAAAAATTTTTTAAGGGGGTTATAAAATGTTGAAGGAAGGTTATGTAAGAATACCTTCAGGATGTGCTATAAGTGGCATAATTGATCGCACTGGTCGTCTATTTTCGGGGCAATCTATAACAGATTCCATCGCGACAATGCATGATAGATCAAATGGTCTTGGAGGTGGCTTTGCTGCATATGGCATTTATCCTGATTTTAAAGATTACTTTGCATTTCATATGTTTTATGATGATTTGATAGCTAAACAGGAAACAGAGAATATTTTAAAAGCAAATTATATAGTGGCTTTAGAAGAGAAAATACCCACACGAAAAACGACACATATTAAAAATGCACCATTAATTTACAGATATTTTGCTATACCAAAGCCAGAGAAATTGAAATTGTCAGAACTAGATGAAAATGAATTTACAATTAAATTTGTATTTAATATAAACAGTAACATACGAGGTGCATATGTTTTTTCTAGCGGGAAAAATATGGGAGTATTTAAAGCGGTAGGTTACCCAGAGGATGTTGCGAATTTTTATAAATTGGAATCTTATAAAGGATATATGTGGTTGGCCCATGGTAGATTTCCAACGAATACACCAGGATGGTGGGGTGGTGCACATCCTTTTAATCTATTAAATATCTCTGTTGTTCACAATGGTGAGCTTTCTTCGTATGATACTAATCGTAAATATTTAGAAGAGTTTGGATATATTTGCACCTTGCAAACTGATACAGAAGTTGCAGCATACATTTTCGACCTTTTATTAAGAAGACATGGTTTGCCAATAGAACTTGCATGCAAAGTAGTTGCATCGCCTTTGTGGAAGCAGGTTGAAAGGATGTCACCAAAAGAAAAAATTTTATACACTAACCTGAAAATAATTTATGGTAGAGCACTTTTAAATGGTCCATTTTCAATGATAATAGCATATGAAGATGGCTTTGTAGCAATAAACGATAGGATTAAACTAAGGCCACTTACTGCTGCAAAAAAAGGCGATATGATATATGTAGCCAGCGAAGAGTCAGCAATAAGGCAAGTATGCAAAAATCCTGAAAGCGTATGGATTCCTAGAGGTGGAGAACCTGTTATAGCTGAGCTCATACGTGATAATGAAAAAGAAATGTACTCTACAAAGGAGGTTACTGCATGAGTTTAAGCTACCTTACTCCAGAATTTAAAGTACTCAGAGATTACGATAAATGCATTAATTGTAAGGTTTGTATGAGACAGTGCTCATTTGAAGTTCACAGCTATGACGAACATTTAGATAAGATGGTTTCAAATGATATGAACTGTGTAAATTGTCAAAGATGTGTCGTGTTGTGTCCAACTCAAGCTCTTACAATTATTAAACATCCTCAAACATTTAGAGAACATGCCAATTGGACTTACGATGCTATAAGAGATATATACAAACAGGCAGAAACAGGTGGAGTTCTTCTGTCATCCATGGGAAATGATAGGCCTTATCCCGTATATTGGGATAAAATGGTTATAAATGCAAGCCAGGTTACAAATCCCTCTATAGATCCACTAAGAGAACCTATGGAATTAAGGGTATATATAGGTAGGAAGCCTGACAAGATAGAAATAGACGAAAACCTCAATGTTAAAACAAAAATGCCTCCACAACTCAAACTTGAGACACCAATAATGTTTTCAGCAATGTCTTATGGTTCAATAAGTTACAATGCTCACGCAGCTTTGGCAAGAGCTGCTGAAGAGCTTGGAATACTATATAATACTGGTGAAGGGGGACTTCATAAGGACTTTCGCAAATATGGCAAAAATACAATTGTACAGGTCGCATCAGGTCGTTTTGGTGTTGATAGAGAATACCTCAATACTGCAGCGGCTATTGAAATAAAAATTGGTCAAGGTGCAAAGCCTGGGATAGGTGGTCATTTACCCGGTGAAAAGGTGAGTGAAGATATCTCGGCAACAAGGATGATACCACCTGGAAGTGATGCTATATCTCCTGCACCGCATCATGATATCTATTCAATTGAAGACCTTGCACAATTAATATATGCATTGAAGGAAGCTACCAATTATCAAAAACCTGTTGGTGTTAAAATTGCAGCAGTCAATAATGTGGCGGCAATAGCTTCTGGAATAGCAAGAGCTGGAGCAGATTATATAGCAATAGACGGATTTAGAGGCGGTACGGGGGCTGCTCCAAAAAGAATAAGGGATAATGTAGGAATTCCAATTGAATTTGCAATAGCTGCTGTAGATGCAAGACTCCGATCTGAAGGTATAAGACATACAATATCTTTGGTGGCAGCGGGTAGTATTAGAAACAGTGCAGACATAGTCAAAGCGATAGCTCTTGGCGCAGATGCTGTTTACATTGCAACAGCTGCTTTGATTGCTTTGGGATGTCATATGTGCCAAAAATGCCATACTGGTAAGTGCAATTGGGGAATTGCTACTCAAGATCCTAACCTTGTAAAAAGATTAAACCCAGAAATCGGATATAAACGTCTTGTTAACCTTGTTCAAGCATGGAGTCATGAAATAAAAGAAATGCTTGGTGGAATGGGTATAAATGATATTGAAAGTCTTAAAGGAAATAGGTTAATGCTTCGTGGCATAGGAATGACACAAAAGGAACTTGATATACTTGGCATTCTAGCTGCCGGCGAATAGGGGGGATTTTTGTGAAAAAGGTTTATGTGAAAGAAGATGTGTGTGTTGGATGTAGATTATGTGAAGTATACTGTATTACATCTCATTCAAAGTATAAAGATGTTTTAAAAGCATATAAGCTGGAAACCCAGAGGCCGACACCACGAATTGTTATTGAAGAAAATAAACCTGTATCTTTTTCACTCCAATGTAGGCATTGCGATGATGCACCATGTGTCAAATCATGTATTACAGGAGCAATGCGAAAAGATCCGTTAACGGGCGTTGTAACTTGTGATACAGATAAATGTGTTGGATGTTGGACTTGCGTGCTTGTGTGTGAGTTTGGCGCAATCATAAGAGATGTAAATAATAAGGTTGCATCAAAATGTGACTTATGTGCTGAAACAGGAGAACCGGCGTGTGTCAAGAATTGTCCTAATGAGGCACTTGTCTATAGTGAAGGAGGCATTTCTGTATGAGAATAGTAATAATTGGTAATTCTGCTGCAATGGTAGGTGCAGTAGAGGCAATAAGGAAATATGATACAAGTTCTGAAATAGTTGTTATTTCGGATGAACCCTATCATGTGTATTCAAGGCCTCTTATATCTTATTATCTCGGAAGTTTAGTGTCTGAGGACAAAATGATATATAGAGAGAAAGACTTTTATCGCAAAAATAAGGTAGAAACTATATTTGGTATTAAAGCTGTTTCTATTGATGAAAGAAAAAAAGAAGTTTATCTTGAAAACGGGGATAGCATAACTTTTGACAAACTTCTCATTGCAACGGGCGGGAAACCTATAATACCTCCAGTAGAAGGATTGAACAAAAAAAATGTTCATACTTTTATAAAAATGGACGATGCTAAAAAATTAAAGGAAGTTGCCAAGCCGGGTTCAAAAGCTGTAATTGTAGGGGGTGGCCTAATCGGCTTCAAAGCAGCAGAAGGTCTTCGCCATCTAGGGGTAGATGTAACAATAGTTGAACTTGCCGATAGAATTTTAAGTACAATTCTTGATGCAGAAGGAGCATCTTTGGTATCTCAAAGTCTTCAGAATGACGGAATAAAAATAATTACGGGAACAACAGTGGATAAAATTATAGGAGAGGAATATGTTAAAGGGGTTTTGCTCAAAAATGGGCAGGAATTAGAAGCCGATAATCTTATCATCGCGATAGGTGTTGTGCCAAACGTTGATGTTGTAAAAAACACATCAATTTCTATAAACCGTGGTATTTTAGTAGATAACACTATGAAAACAAGTGCTGAAGATGTGTATGCAGCAGGAGACGTAGCCGAAGGTTATGATATGCTTGTTGAGTCAAATAGGGTTGTGCCAATATGGCCAAATGCATACATGCAAGGGGAAATTGCAGGGTTCAACATGATTGGTATTAATAAAAGTTTTAAAGGAATTTTCCCTATGAACTCAATAGGTTATAAAAATACAAATGTGATAACGGCTGGTATAACAAATCCCCAGCAGGAGGAATTTGAGATTATCTCTAAAATTGATCATAACAGAAAGTATTATAAAAAATTTGTGGTAAAAGAAAATAGGTTAGTAGGATTTATATTAATTAATGATATTGATAGGGCTGGATTGTTTACTGGGTTTATAAAAAATGAAACGGATATAACTCCATTTAAGAAATATTTTTTAAATGATGATTTTGGATTTATATATTTGCCAAAAGAATTAAGAAGAGCAAAAATGCTTGACCTGGAGGTGGTATGATGAAAACCATAAATGCGTCGGGAATTTATTATAGAGACCTTAATGAAATAATTAAAGAGTTAGTTCGGTCTGGTGAAGATATAATTAATTTGAAAAATGTTAATGGTCAACGATATATAGGAGATAATCTATCTGGGACTACCAAAATAAATATCGAAGGTACACCTGGGAATGACATGGCAGCCTTCATGGATGGACTTACAATAGAAGTTTTTGGTAATGGACAGGATGCAATAGGAAATACAATGAACGATGGGAATATTATTATACATGGACATGCAGGTGATGTCATTGGTTATGGGATGAGAGGTGGATCTATCTATATAAAAGATAATGTTGGTTATAGAGTCGGCATACACATGAAAGAATACAAAGATAAAGTTCCTGTAATAGTTATTGGAGGAAGTGCGGGAGACTTTTTTGGTGAATATATGGCAGGTGGATGCATGATTGTACTAAACTTAAAAAATGATGAAGATATAGTCGGAGAATATTGTGGTACAGGTATGCACGGGGGAGTTATATATTTGAGAGGAGATGTAGAAGACTATAAACTTGGGAAAGAAGTTATTAAAGAAAAAATAGATGACAAGGATTACGCGTTTATCCAAAAGTATGTTGAAAATTTTTGTCAATATTTTGATTATGATTTTCAAAAGATTATGAATCATTCTTTTATCAAATTGCATCCGATAGACAAAAGACCCTATGGAAATATGTATGCATAAAAGACGGGGAAGACCCCGTCCCTTACTTTTTTGACATAACCTTTTTCCTATAACCATAATCTTTCGCAATTGGTCTTCCTATACTATTTATTTTACCAGTAATACAGCTAAAGCAATGGGCTGGAGTGTCATTTATACATATTTTGCCTGGATATAATGCGTACAATTTTCTGTATTCCCCTTCTGTAACATTTGGCATTACAACATTTGCTCCACTGCGAAGTGCTATCAATCTTCCATTAATATTGAGGCTTTCCATTGCTGTAGTTGCCGGAATATTAATATCGGGCATCAAAAGCCTTGTTATGGCCATAACTTTTAAACTGAGTTCAAAGGTACCTCCCTTTTCATTTTTTAATGGAGTATCGGGATTCGGGATAAATGGGCCAACCCCTATCATATCAGCATCAATTTCTTTAAAAAATAGAATGTCATCTGCAATAGATTCTATAGTTTGTCCAGGAAGTCCTATGAGGCATCCGGTTCCAACTTCATAACCTAATTCTTTTAGATCTTTAAGACATCTTTTTCTATTTTCATGACTCATATTAGGATCGAGTTTTTCATAAAGTTCTTTATCCGTTGTTTCTATTCTTAACAAATATCTATCTGCTCCAGCTTCTTTATATGCCTTATATTCTTCTCTTGTTTTTTCGCCTATACTTAGAGTTATTGCAACATCGAGTTCTTTTATTGATTTTATAATTTTAGTCATCCTTTCAACATTGAAAAAATCATCTTCGCCAGACTGCAATACTACAGTTCTATATCCTAAATTGCGGGCATTTTTGGCAAAATTAATTATCTGTTCTGGCTTTAATCTATAACGTTTTATATTTTTGTTATCTCTTCTTAAGCCACAATATAAACAATTTTGCTTACATATATTAGAAAATTCAATAAGTCCTCTTAAATGCACTTCATCTCCCACATATTTTTTTCTTACTCTATCCGCAGCTTTAAATAATTCATCGTTATATTGATCATCCTTTAAAAGCTCAACTATTTCTTTCTTAGTGAGAGTGTGTGTTTCTTCAGCTTTTTTTATTAGTTCTAACAAAAAGTTCACCTACCTCAATAAATTTAAGCTTCAAATTGGCAAATAAAATTGTTAAAAAGAAGCGAAGTTTTTTGTGGCTAAATAAAGATGAGCAGTTTTTTTGAAATATCTATAAAAGTGTCGCATTTCTCTAATGTTTAACTGTTAAAATTAAAAACATTGATAGAAGGCGAAACTTTCACAATATGAGTTTAACATTTAATGCTCTAAAAGAAAAGAGGATTTTTTGGCGTTACCTCTACCACTTCTTTCAAAGCATGAGCAATGGTTGGCAGCATCCTATTATTATGCATTCTTTTTTGTATCTATAATGTTATGATTGACTTGTTATGATTTAATAGATACAATTGATATTAAGATATGCAAAATATTAATACAATTGTAAGGAGGCATAAAACAATGAATGAAAGGTATGAATTAAATAAAAATTTAGCCCAAATGCTAAAGGGTGGAGTCATAATGGATGTGACAACACCAGAACAGGCGGTTATTGCTGAAAAGGCAGGAGCTGTTGCAGTTATGGCTTTAGAGAGAGTTCCAGCTGATATTAGGGCAAGAGGCGGAGTAGCAAGAATGTCAGATCCTAAAATAATAAAGGAGATAAAGGCGGCAGTATCAATCCCTGTTATGGCAAAAGTTAGAATTGGGCATTTTGTGGAAGCACAGATTTTAGAGGCACTTGGGATAGATTTTATTGATGAGAGTGAAGTTTTAACTCCTGCAGACGAGATGTACCATATAGATAAGTGGGCATTTAAGATACCTTTTGTGTGCGGGGCGCGAAATCTTGGAGAAGCACTAAGGCGCATAGGGGAAGGTGCTTCTATGATAAGGACTAAAGGAGAAGCAGGTACAGGAAATGTCGTGGAAGCAGTAAGGCATATGAGGATAATAAATGCTGAAATAAAAAGGCTTACTACTTTGAGGGAAGACGAACTTATGGCTGCTGCTAAAGAGCTACAAGCTCCATATGAACTTGTAAAATATGTTGCACAAAATGGGAGACTTCCGGTTGTAAATTTTGCGGCAGGAGGGATTGCCACACCGGCAGATGCTGCACTTATGATGCAGCTTGGTGCAGATGGTGTTTTTGTTGGTTCTGGAATATTCAAGTCACAAAATCCCGAAAAGATGGCAGAAGCTATAGTAAAAGCGGTAACCTATTACGACAAACCAGAAATATTGGCAGAAGTTTCAGAAGGATTGGGAGAAGCCATGCAGAGCATTGATATAAGAAAACTTGATGAAAAAGATCTATATGCTTCAAGGGGATGGTAGTTTGCGTGTCGGAGTATTGGCAATTCAAGGCTCTGTTAGAGAACATATTGAAAAATTAAAGCTTATGGGTGTAGAAGCTGTTTTGGCAAAAGACAAAAATACTCTGCTAAGTTTAGATGCATTGATTATACCTGGGGGCGAAAGCACTGCAATAGGGAAAATGATTGTGGATTTTGGACTCAAAGATGCTATTTTAAAGCTAAATGAGAGGAAAATTCCCATATGGGGCACTTGTGCTGGCATGATACTTATGGCAAAATATATAATTAATGATGACAAAGTGCACCTTGGAATAATGGATATTTCAGTTAGAAGAAATGCATATGGTAGTCAACTTGACAGCTTTAAAACAAAACTTATAATACCAGAGGTTTCCAATAATGAAATAGAGGCGGTTTTTATAAGGGCTCCGTATATAGAAAATGTAGGGAATAGTGTCAGGATACTTGCGAAGTACCAAGGTAAAATTGTAGCAGCACAGCAAGATAATATGCTTGCTACCTCTTTTCATCCCGAACTTACTGATGATTTAAGTTTTTATAAGTATTTCTTAAGACTTAACTCTTAAAACTTTAGATTGAATACAAACTTTTTAAAGAAAAATGTTTGTGCCCAAGCGTGCCAGAAAGAGCATAAAAAAGTTAATGCAAAAAACTGGAAAATAAGCCTTTTGAGTGGAGTGTAGAAATTATTATGAAGAAGAAGATGTATATAATACCTATTTTTATACCCCATTTAGGTTGTCCTTTTAAGTGTGTTTTTTGCAATCAGAATTCGATAACAGGGCGACAAAGGGAGATAACAGAAGAAGAGGTAAGGCAAACCATAGAAAGTCATTTAAAAACTCTTCCAAGGGATGCGGAAATAGAGGTATCTTTTTTTGGTGGAAGTTTTACAGGGATACCGCAGGATATGCAAAATTTCTATTTAGGAATAGCAAAAGAATATTTGGATAAGGGCAAAATAGATGCTATTCGTTTGTCTACTCGTCCTGATTATATAGACACGAAGATTTTACAAAACCTTAAAAGATACCAAGTTTCAATAATAGAGCTTGGAGTACAATCAATGGATGAAGAAGTGCTTTTAAAAAGTAGAAGGGGTCATACAAGTGAAGATGTTGTAAAAGCTGTGAATCTAATTCGACAATATGACTTTAAATTAGGGCTGCAAATAATGATTGGATTGCCGGAGGATAATTTAGAAAAATCTTTAAATACTGCTTATAAGATTGTGGAGTTGAAACCTGATTTTGTGAGGATTTATCCTACTTTGGTGATTAAAGATACTTATCTAGAAAGAATGTATAAAGAAGGAAGATTCCTTCCTTTGACTTTGCAAGAGGCTGTTGAAATTTCAAAGAAAATGTATATAATTTTTATTAAGAATAATATTGATGTCATTCGTATTGGACTTCAAACGACAGAAAATATTAATTACAATAAAGATGTAGTAGCAGGTCCTTTTCATCCTGCGATGGGACAATTGGTCGAGTCAAGTATTATTCTTGACATTCTTATAAGGGCATTTAAAGATAAGAATATAAGGGACACAAATGTTACAATTTTTTGTAATGAAAAGCAGATTTCCACAATTATAGGGCAAAAAAAGTTCAACAAGTTGTTTTTAGAAAAAAAATACAATGTAAAAATGGAATTTAAAATATCAGATAGACTGACTAAGGACAAAATAGTTATTTGTACTGATAAAAAGATTATGCGCATTTCTATAACTGATTTTATAAAAAATAATTTTTAAAAAAATTTTATTTAAAAAGAAGGAAATATTGGTTTTTTAGCGAATATATAAATATATAAATGTATTCATTTTCACAATAATGTATGAAGGAGGTTATTTGACAGTGGAGGTTCTAAAAGTATCAGCTAAATCTAAACCTAAGTCTGTAGCAGGTGCATTAGCAGCCGTCTTAAGAGAAAAATCTTCTGCAGAAATTCAAGCGGTTGGGGCAGGTGCAGTAAATCAAGCGGTTAAGGCTATTGCAATAGCAAGGGGGTTTGTGGCACCAAATGGTATAGACTTAATTGCGATTCCTGCCTTTTCAGAGATTGAGATAGACGGCGAAATGAGGACAGCGATAAAATTTATTGTAGAACCAAGATAATCTAAACCTGCTTTTTAGCAGGTTTTATTTTTATATAGAGGTGATTTTAATGGAAGACTTCGCTAAAATTTTAGTGTTGGAAAATGAAATAGAAGCGAAATTGATAGAAGGCATTTTAAAAGAAAAGGAGATACCACATTTTATAAGAAGTTATCATGATACGGCTTATGATGGATTGTTTCAAGTGCTAACATGATGGGGAGAGATATTAGCACCTTCTTCATATAAGGAAGAAATAGAGGAGATTGTAGAAGAAATACGAAGAGTACGTGGAGAACTAGAGTAGGTGAGACTAATAAAGCTGACATTTTGCACAAGAGAAGTGACTTGACAGAACAGAAGCTAAACTTAATAAGACCGAGAGACGAAGACGGGGCCGAAGGCAAGGGCCCCGGAGGCTGGCCCCTGCGGCAAAGAGGCCGAATGGGTATAATACTGAAAAATAAAAGATGAAATTTAAATGGAGATGTGGTAAAATGGAAGGTGCATAAGGAGTGGTGGTATGTACCTTAAGAAACTTGAACTTCAAGGCTTTAAGTCTTTTGCAGACAAAGTAACTCTTAATTTTGAAAAAGGTGTAACAGCAATTGTAGGTCCAAATGGAAGTGGCAAAAGTAATATTTCTGACGCTATTAGATTAGTTCTGGGAGAACAAAGTATCAAAAGTTTAAGAGGTTCTAAGTTAGAGGATGTAATTTTTGCAGGTAGCGAGAATAGAAAACCTTTAGGTTTTTGTGAAATAAATCTTACCTTAGACAATTCCGATGGTTATCTTCCTTTTGATTATACGGAAGTAGTTATTACCAGAAAAATTTTTAGATCTGGCGAAAGTGAATTTTTTATAAATAAGACTCCTTGTCGTCTTAGGGACATATACGAGCTTTTTTTAGATACAGGAGTAGGAAAAGAAGGCTATTCAATAATAGGACAAGGTAGAATAGACGAAATCCTATCTGCGAAACCAGAAGATAGAAGACAAATTTTTGAGGAAGCAATAGGTATTTCAAAGTACAGATATAAAAAAGAAGAAGCAGAAAAGAAACTGGCAGCAGCTAATGATAATCTGATTCGTTTGAACGATATAGTTGCAGAATTAGAGAAACAGCTTACTACTTTGGAAACGCAAAAAAGCAAGGCAGAAGAGTTTCTAAAACTCCACAAGGAAAAAAGAAAAGTAGATATAAGTTTATATATTCAATTAGCAAAGAAGTCTATGAACCAGTACGATGCTTTAAAAGGAAAATATGAGAACCTAAAAAGTCAATTGAATGTAAAAAAAATACATAAAATAAATCAAGAGGAAAATTTGCTATATAAAGAAAAAGAAATTCATGACCTGAAACAGCAATTAGACAGTAAAAAAGAGGAATATCACAACAAGTTAAGAGAGATAGAGATAGTCTCAGGAAAAAGGGAATTAATAGTAGAGAAGCTTAGAAATTTAGAAGAAACCTCAGAGCTTTACAGGGAGGAATTGAAAAAAGCTGTAAAACGTGAAGAACTTTTGAGGGAAGAACTTAAAAGGGTAGAGTCTAATGTAGCGCTTTTACATCTAAACAAAAAAGAATTAGAAGAGAAATTAAAACAATTTCAGGAAGAATACATAAGTGTACAAAAGCAGCAAAAAGATAAGATAGAAGAAGTTGAAAAGGCTAAGGAAGATATAATTGAAATTTTAAATAGCATAGCAGATGTGAAAGGAAAATTGTCTTTAAACAATTCTCTAAAGGAAGAGGCAATAAGTAGGCAGCAAAACTTAAGAAAACATATAGAGGAGATTCAAAATCGAATAGAAAAACTAGACAAAGAAAAAAATAAAATTGTTGAAGAATTACAAATTTTACAAAAAGAACTAGATAAAAAGAATCAACAAAAGATTACTGAACAGCAAGCTTTGCAGAAAATTGAGAATGAAATAATTTTGAAGGAAAATAATTTAAAAATTATTAAAGAACAAATTGAAAGAAAAAGGTCACGACTTTCGATTTTAGAGGAGATGGATAAAAATTACGAAGGCTATAGTGGAACTGTGCGGAACTTGTTAAAACTCTCTGAAAATATTCCTTCTTTTAAAGAAAACATAATTGGAGTTGTGGGGGAACTTTTAGAGGTTGAAAATACTTATAGCACAGCAATTGAGGTAGCATTAGGTTCAAATGTACAAAATATAGTTATAAAATCTTCTGATAAAGTGGCGGAATTGATTGAAAGGCTAAAAAAAGAAAATTTGGGGAGAGCTACTTTTTTGCCTCTTGATTTGATTCGTGGCAGGATCCTTTCTCAGCAAGAAAGCAATATTTTGTCTGAGAGAGGCGTAATTGGAGTTGCTTCTAAGCTAATAAAGTATAACGATAATTTAGAAGAAATTTTTAATTTTTTGCTAGGCCGTGTTATTATAGTAGATACAATTGAAAATGCAGTGAGGTTATCTAAAAAATATAATCAAGCTTATAAAATTGTAACATTAGAAGGAGAAGTTATAAATCCAGGGGGGTCAATAACCGGTGGCAGTTTAAAACCTAAACTTCAAAGCATCTTTAAGAGAAAAGAAGAGATAACTAAACTGAAAAAAGAAATTGATAGCTTAAAAAATCAACAAGAAATAGTGGAAGAAGAAATCAGACAAAAAATGAATGATAAAATTCATGAAGAGGAGCAAATAGAATTATTGAACAAAGAAGTTTCTGATATTAGATATAATATAACTTCTAATGAGCAAAGGAGGATTTCATTAGAAAAAGAAATAGGAAATTTATTAAATCAACTAGAAAGTTATACTTTAGAAATTGGCGAATTAAAGGAAAATGTTAGAAATTATCAACAAGAAATTGACCGGTTTTTAAAAGAGTTAGAAAGCTTAGAAAAAGAAAAAGAACGATTGGATGCCTTGATTAATGGTTTTAAAGAAAAAAACAATAAAGAAGAGGAAAATTTAGCAATTTTAGACAAAGAAATCACTGCTTTGAAAATTGAAATCGCCAAAATCGAACAAAAGCTTCAGAATGAACTTCATAACTTAAAAGATAAACGACAAGAATTTGATAGAGAAAAAAACAATATAGTAGAGAAAGAAAAGAATATTAAAGAAATAGAAAGCTTAAAGGTCAATTTGAGTTTAGATAGGGAAAAGTTGCAAGGAGAAATATATAAATTACAACAAGAAGTAGAAAAAATTCAAAAAGATATTTCTTCTTTAGAAGATAATATTTTCCAAGAAGAAGAGGATTTACAAAAACGTAAAGAAAAATTTTCGATTTTACAACAAGAATTTACTAATATTAATGAAGAATTTCATAAAGTAGAAATGGAAATGCAAAGATTTCAGATAGAGATTGACAATATCAAAAATAGGCTTTGGGAAGAATATGAATTGACCTTAGACAGAGCTTTTGAAGAAGCTGAAGAAGGCGAGATTTCAAAATTAAGACAAAGAGCAGATCATTTGACAAAGGCTATAAAAGGATTAGGTAATGTGAATATAGATGCTATTGAAGAATATAAAGAGGTAAAGGAAAGGTATGATTTTTTAAAATCTCAGATGGAAGATATTATAAAGGCAAAGGAATCTTTGATTTCTGTAATCGAAGAAGCAAATAAAATTATCAAAACAAAATTTAAAGATGGTTTTGAAATCCTACAGATTCAATTTAAGGAGACGTTTAGGCGACTTTTTGGAGGGGGTAATGCAGAGTTAATACTTACTGACGAAGACAATCTTTTAGAAACAGGTATAGAAATTAAAGCACAGCCCCCAGGAAAGAAATTGCAAACCCTTTCTCTTCTTTCAGGAGGAGAAAAGGCATTAGTTGCCATTTCCCTTTTATTTGCAATGCTAATTATAAAACCTACTCCTTTTTGTATATTGGATGAGATAGATGCAGCATTAGATGATGCAAATGTGGAGAGATTTGCTGAGTTTTTGAAAGAATTGTCAAAAGATACTCAGTTTATAGTTGTAAGCCACAGAAAAGGGACAATGATGGTGGCTGATGCGATATACGGTGTAACAATGCAAGAAAAAGGAGTTTCCAAATTGTTATCCCTTAAACTTAATACTGACGACAAAATAGGAGGCTTGGTAAAACATGCTTAATTTTTTTGACAAATCTAAAAAAGAATCCGAAACTGCTGAAGAAAAAAAAGGTTTTTTTCAAAAGATCAAAGAAGGACTATTGAAAACAAGAGAAAATTTGACTTCTAAAATAGATAGTATTGTTACAATAGGTAGAAAAATTGACGAAGAACTTTTGGAAGAATTAGAAGAGATTTTAATTTTGGCTGATATAGGTATTAGTACTACTTCTAAGATTATAGAAGGAATACGTCAAAAGGCAAAAGAAATGAAGATTTATGATGCATCTCAAATAAAAGAACTTTTAGCTGAAGAAGTTTATGAAATTTTGCAAAAGGATGTAAAACCTTTTACCTTGACTTCTCCTATGGTGATATTGATCGTCGGAGTAAATGGAGTAGGAAAGACTACTACAATTGGAAAATTAGCTTATATGTACAAAAAAGAAGGCAAAAAAGTTATGCTAGCAGCAGGTGATACTTTTAGAGCTGCAGCTATTGACCAGCTAGAAATATGGGCAGAGAGAGTTAACTGTCCAATTATCAAACACCAAGAAGGCTCAGATCCAGCTTCTGTTATTTTTGATGGCATTCAAGCTTCAAAAGCAAGGGGAATAGATATACTTATTTGTGATACTGCAGGTAGACTCCACAATAAAAAGAATCTGATGGAGGAATTGAGGAAAATTCGCAGAGTTATAGATAGGGAATATCCTGAAGCGAGAGTTGAGACCTTTTTAGTTTTAGATGCTACAACTGGTCAAAATGCTCTTCAACAGGCGAAAATATTTAAAGAAGTTTCTGATATAACCGGTATTGTACTTACCAAATTAGATGGAACGGCAAAAGGTGGAATTGTTGTAGCTATAAAATCAGAATTAAATGTACCTATACGATATATAGGAATGGGGGAAGGAATAGAGGATTTGCAAGCTTTTGATGCAAAATCTTTCGTTTCTGCTATTTTTCAGTAAATTAAATCGTAAAAAAATGAAAAAACACAGCTTGACAAAATGCAGCCCTTCATATAAAATCTTAATGTAAAGGTTAGGACCTTAACGGGTGGGATTTTTGTGGATGAAGATTTTTTATTTATGACTCTTTTGTATGATTTTTATGGTGCTTTGCTTACAGATAAGCAAAGAGAAATTTTTGAAATGTACTATTTAAATGATTATTCTCTTGGAGAAATTTCCGAACTTTTGGATATCTCACGACAAGGGGTTTATGATACCTTAAAAAGAGCAGAAAGCTCGTTAGAGTTTTTTGAGGAAAAATTAGGGTTGGTAAAAAGACATCAAGAAATAATGAATAGACTGGGTAAGATAAAAAAGGGCATTGAAATAATACGGCAAAGAGAAAGAGACCCAGAAATTTTAAAAATTATTGAGGAGATAGCTCGTGAAATAGAGGAGCTAAATCTGTAGGAGGTAAATTTTAATGGCTTTTGAAAGCCTATCTGAAAGGCTGCAGGAAATCTTTAAAAAGTTAAGAGGAAAAGGAAAACTCACAGAAAAAGATATAAAAGAAGCTATGAGGGAAGTAAAAGTTGCCCTCTTAGAAGCGGATGTCAACTTTAAGGTAGTAAAAGACTTTATAAACTCTGTTACAGAAAAAGCTTTAGGGCAAGAAGTGATGGAAAGCCTGACCCCGGGGCAACAGGTGATAAAGATAGTCAATGATGAGCTTATAGCCCTTATGGGGTCTACTCAAAGCCGGTTAAATATAGGGAATAAAGTTCCTGCAGTTATAATGATGGTTGGACTTCAAGGTTCTGGAAAGACCACTGCTTGTGGGAAATTGGCAAACTTGTTAAAGAAGCAGGGAAAAAATCCACTACTAGTAGCTTGTGACGTCGTCAGACCGGCTGCCATAAAGCAGTTACAGGTTGTGGGAGCTAATGTAAATGTACCAGTTTTTACAATGGGGGACAAAGCAAACCCTGTTGATATTGCAAAAGCTTCTATTGATTATGCAAGGTCTCATAACTCTGACGTAATTATTATAGATACTGCGGGTAGACTTCACATAGATGAAGAATTGATGGAGGAACTTGTAAATATAAAAAGGGCAGTACAACCAGATGAGATTTTGTTAGTAGTAGATGCTATGACAGGTCAAGACGCAGTAAACGTAGCGTCTTCCTTTAATGAAAGGTTAGATATAACAGGAGTTATATTGACAAAATTGGATGGAGATACGAGAGGTGGAGCAGCTCTTTCTATTAAGGCTGTTACACAAAAACCTATAAAATATGTGGGCACAGGCGAAAAGTTGACAGATTTAGAGCCTTTTTATCCTAATAGAATGGCTTCTCGTATTTTGGGAATGGGAGATGTTTTGACTTTAATTGAAAAGGCCCAAGCAGCAATTGATGAGAAAAAGGCACAAGAGTTAGGGCAAAAGCTTTTAACAAAACAGTTCACACTGGAAGATTTCTTAGAACAGCTGCAGAGCCTTAAAAATATGGGACCTTTAGATCAACTCCTCAGTATGATTCCTGGAATGAACAAAAACATGCTTAAGAATGTAGACATTTCAGAAAAAGATTTAAAGAGGATAGAAGCCATTATTCAATCTATGACTAAAGAAGAAAGGCAAAACCCTTCTATTATAAATGGCAGTAGAAAGAAAAGAATAGCCAAAGGCAGCGGTACCACCATCCAACAGGTAAATAGCCTCTTAAAACAGTTTGAAGAAACCAAAAAGATGATGAAGAAATTTGCTGATATTGATAAAGACCTAAAGAAAGGTAAAATGAGGCTGCCTTTCTTTAGATAATATCGGAAGGTGGGCAACTTTTGAAGGAGGTGAGAAAGTGGCAGTCAGAATAAGATTAAAAAGGTTTGGGGCTAAGAAAAGACCTTTTTACAGAATAGTAGTAGCAGATTCAAGGTCACCAAGAGATGGAAGGTTTATTGATGAGATAGGATATTACAATCCTATAGCCCAGCCTGCTGAAATAAAAATAGATGTAGAAAAGGCTAAAAAATGGCTCAGTGTTGGTGCCCAACCTTCAGATACTGTAAAGTCACTGTTTAAAAAAGAAGGTATAATTGGTAATAGTGCATCTCAATAATCCTCTCTTGTGAGGAGGTGTAATAATGGGAGAATTGGTTAAAACTATAGCCAAGGCGTTAGTTAACAATCCTGATGCTGTAGAAGTCAATGAAATTGAGGGACAGCAATCTGTTATAATAGAGCTTAAAGTTGCTCCCGAAGATATGGGAAAAGTAATTGGCAAACAGGGAAGGATTGCTCAAGCAATTCGCACATTGGTTAGAGCTGCTGCTTTAAAAGAAAAGAAACGCGTGATTGTTGAGATAATCTAGGTGGTGGTATGGCTGATTATTATAATGTAGGAAAAGTTACTTCTGCCCATGGCATTAAGGGGGAAGTTAAAGTATATCCTCTTACCAATGTTCCTGAAAGGTTTTATGAACTTGAGTATGTTTGGGTTTTTGATGACCAACAAAGGCCCCGCAAATATGACATTGAATATGTCAAGATTATATCTAAAAGAGTTTGTGTAAAATTAAAGGGAATTGACAATAGAGACGAGGCAGAAAAATTAAAGGGGGCCTTTTTAAAGGTTGATTCTCAAAATGCTTTAAAGTTAGAAAAAGATGAATATTTTATCAAAGATTTAATTGGGATGAAGGTGTATACAGAGGAAGGAGATTTTGTAGGTACATTGGTAGAGGTATTGCAAACTGGTGCAAATGATGTGTATGTAATAAAAGGTGAGGAGAGGGAAATACTAATTCCTGCTATAAAAGAAGTTGTCAAAAAAGTAGATGTTGACAATAAAGTAATGGTGGTCCACCTTTTGGAGGGGCTATGATGATTTTTGACGTTTTAACCCTATTTCCTGAAATGTTTGATAGTGTTTTATCCTATAGTATTTTGAAAAGGGCTATTGAAAAAGGAAAATTAAAAGTTAACTTGATAAATATAAGAGATTTTTCAAAGGATAAACATAAAAAGGTAGACGATTATCCTTATGGAGGCGGACCAGGAATGGTGATGATGCCTCAGCCTCTTTTTGACGCAATTGAATTTGTAAAGAGTCAAGGTAATATTCCTGTATATTACCTTGGTCCTAAAGGTAAGGTTTTTAGTCAGGAAATAGCGGTTAAAATGTCTAAATTAGAAAGAATAGCCCTTTTGTGTGGCCACTATGAAGGAATTGATGAAAGAGTCTATTCTGTTATTGATGAAGAAATTTCATTAGGAGATTTTATATTGACAGGCGGAGAAATAGCCGCAATGGCTATTATTGATGCTGTAACAAGACTTATTGAAGGAGTTCTTTCACATCCTCAAAGCGCTGTAGAAGAATCCTTTAGTAATAGTTTGTTGGAATATCCCCAGTATACAAGACCAGAAGTTTTTAGAGGCATGAAGGTGCCAGAAGTTTTACTAAGTGGTAATCATGCTGAAATAGCTAAATGGCGAAGACAAAAGTCTTTAGAGATAACTTTTTTAAAACGGCCTGATTTACTTAAAAAGGCAATTTTGACGGAAGAAGATAAAAAATTTTTACGAGAAAGAGGGTTTGACATTTAGAAGCTGGAAGGAGGGAAAATAATGGACTTAATAAAAGTAGTGGAAAGTCAGCAAATGAGAAAAGACTTAACTCCTTTTAATGTAGGAGATACTATAAGAGTACATTATAGGGTTATTGAAGGAGATAGGGAAAGAATTCAGCCTTTTGAGGGAATAGTAATCAAAAAAAGCGGTTCAGGCCTAAGAGAGACTTTTACGGTAAGACGTGTGTCTTATGGTGTGGGAGTCGAAAGGACTTTTCCACTTCACTCTCCAAGAATTGAAAAGATAGAGGTTATAAGGAGAGGTAAAGTCAGAAGAGCAAAATTGTATTATTTGAGAAAGAGAGTAGGAAAAGCTGCTACAAAGATAAAAGAATTAATGTAAAAAGGGGTTATAAACCCCTTTTTCAAATATATGGAGGAATTAGATATGATACAATGGTATCCTGGACATATGGCAAAATCTAAAAAGGAGATAGTTTCTAACCTTAAGTTAGTAGATGTAATATACGAAATAGTAGATGCGAGAATACCTAAGAGCAGCAGAAACCCAGATATTGATGATATTGTAAAAAATAAAAAAAGGCTTATCCTTTTAAATAAAGCTGATTTAGCAGATGATGTAATTACGGATTTATGGATAGAATATTTTAAAGAAAAGGGAATAGAAGCGATAAAAGTTAATTCAATTACAGGGTTTGGACTTAAAGAGATAAATGAAGCAACTCAGAGAGTTTGTCAAGATATTTTGGAGAAGAAAAGGCAAAAAGGAATGATTCCAAGGCTGAGAGGAATAATTGTGGGTGTTCCCAATGTTGGGAAATCTACTTTTATTAATAAATTAATTGGCAGTAAAAGGGCAAAGACTGGCGACAAGCCGGGGGTTACAAGGACTTTGCATTGGATAAAAACTCCTTATTTCGACATTTTAGACACTCCTGGCATACTCTGGCCAAAATTTGACGATAAAGAAACAGGAATTATGTTGGCAATTACAGGAGCTATAAAAGATGAAATATTAAACATAGAAGAAATAGCATTAAACTTAGTTGCAGTCTTAAAAAAGTATTACCCCCATTATTTGATGTCCCGATATAAAATTGATAAAATAGTAATGGAAGATTTTGAACTTTTAAAGGAAATAGGTAAAAAAAGAGGATGTTTAATTGCAGGCGGAGAAGTAGATACCTTAAAAACTTCTCATATTTTGTTGGAAGATTTTCGAAAAGGGAAATTGGGGAAGATTTCTCTGGAAAGACCATAAGGGGGATTTTTATGCTTTCTAAAGTAAAAAGTATGGCGGTCTTAGGTATAAATGCCTATGTGGTAGAGGTGGAGGTAGATTTATCTACTGGAATTCCTTCTTTTGATATTGTAGGCTTGGGTGATACAGAAGTTAAGGAAGCAAGAGACAGAGTAAGGTCTGCTATCAAAAACAGTGGCTTTGAATTTCCCCTCAAAAAAATTACTGTAAATTTAGCACCAGCTGATACTAAAAAAGAAGGCACTGCTTTCGATTTACCTTTAGCAGTAGGGATTTTAAAATGCACAGAGGAGATAAAAGAGGAAAAAGAAGACATAGCCTTTGTAGGTGAACTTTCTTTGGACGGAAGTATAAGAGGCGTAAATGGTATACTGCCAATGGTAATAGGGGCAAAGAAAAAAGGTATTTCCTCTATTGTTGTTCCTTATGAAAATGCTCATGAAGCGGCAGTTGTAGAAGGGATAAAAGTATATCCTGTGAAAAATTTAAAAGAAGTGGTTGAGTTTTTAAATGGAGATAGGGAAATAGAATCTTTTACTTTAGATATTAATAATTTTTTTGATAATGTAGAATACGATATAGATTTTGCTGAAGTAAAAGGGCAGGAAAATGCAAAAAGGGTACTTGAGATTGCCGCTGCAGGTGGTCACAATGTTTTAATGATAGGACCACCTGGAGCGGGTAAAACTATGTTGGCAAGGCGTTTTCCTACTATTCTTCCTCAGTTAAGTTTTGAAGAGGCTTTAGAAGTCACCAAAATATACAGTATAGCAGGATTGCTTCCAAAAGGTACACCTCTTATCACTACTCGACCTTTTAGAGCTCCTCATCATACTATCTCTACAGTTGCTTTAGTTGGGGGAGGAAAATATCCTAAGCCTGGAGAAGTATCCCTTGCCCACTATGGAGTGTTATTTTTAGATGAGATTCCTGAATTTAAAAAAGATGCAATAGAAGTTTTAAGGCAGCCGTTAGAAGATGAAGTGGTTACAATTACTCGTGTAAATGGTAGTTTCACTTATCCAAGCAAATTTATTTTGATTTTAGCTATGAATCCTTGTCCTTGTGGCTATTATGGTGATGATACTCACGAATGCCATTGTAGTGTAAATGAAATAAGAAGATATCAAAATAAAATTTCAGGACCTTTGTTAGATAGAATTGATTTACATGTGGAGGTAAAACCTCTTAAAAAAGATAAATATTTCGAAGAAGAAACACAAGCAGAAAGTTCCAAGGAAATTCGCGAACGAGTCATAAAAGCACGAGAAATGCAACTTAAAAGGTATAAAGGTACTGGCATATATGTCAATTCTCAATTAAAAGGAAATATGTTGAAAAAGCATTGCAAACTTGATGAAGATACTAAAAAATTTTTAAATGAAGCTTTCGAAAAGTTTTATTTGAGTGCAAGAGGATATAATAAAATTTTAAAAGTTGCTCGTACAATTGCTGATTTGGAAGGTGCAGAAAATATTAAGTTTGAACATGTAGCAGAAGCATTACAGTATAGAATTATTGATAGCAAATATTGGTATAAATAAAAATTACAATAAAAATTTTATGTAAAGTAGTTAAGTCTCAAATGTGATAAGAAGGTGTTAGCTTGGAGATAACAAGTTTTTTTAATAGAGAAAGTATAAAAAATATTTTCTTTATTCTTATGGGGACTTTAATGTCTGCTATTGGTATTAACATGTTTATTGTTCATGCTAAACTTTTAAGTGGAGGAGTTTCTGGTATTGCACTTATTATACAGTATTTAACCAAGTTTCCTGCAGGATACACTATATTTTTGTTAAACATCCCACTTTTAATTTTGAGCTATAAAAAAGTAAATTTAAGGTTTACAATTTTTACTATTATAGGTACTGTATCACTTTCTTTGTTTTTGGTGCTTACTTATGCAATAAAAAATATCTTGCATATAAATGATCCATTACTTTTGAGTTTATACGGCGGAGTGTTAAATGGTTTAGGTATGGGAATAGTTTTTAGTAATCACGGTTCAACTGGTGGTTTAGATATAATTTCTGTGATTGTAAAAAAGAAATATGATAACTTTGAAATTGGGCATATTTCTTTTATTGTTAACTTTTTTATCGTAGCCATTGGAGCTATATTTTTTGGTTTGACCAGTGCTCTTTACACTCTTGTTTCTATGTACATTACTTCCTACATGGTGGATAAAACTATAAAAGGTTTTAATAGGCAAAAAATGGTGCTGGTGGTTACTGATAAAGTAGAAGAAGTGAGCAAAGAAATAATGACTACATTAAAAAGAGGGGTTACTTTGCTTCATGGAGAGGGTGCTTATACCAAAGAGAACAAAAAGGTTTTGTATTCCATTGTAGCTTTGACACAGCTTCCACAACTTAAATTTATCGTACACCAAATAGATGAAAATGCTTTTATCTCTATATTAGATGTAGCCGAAGTCCATGGGAAAGGATTTATGAGGGAATTATTTTAAATTTCATTGCAAATTTTGAAATTTTCTCTTATAATTTTTTCTAAACGACATAAAATACTCAATTGAAAAGGAGTTGATAGCTTGAAAAGAGTTTTTTCAGGAGTACAACCCTCGGGAGACATTCACATAGGTAATTACTTGGGTGCAATGAGACAATTTGTCGCTCTACAAGAAGATTATGAGTGCTTTTTTTGTGTAGTGGATTTGCATGCTTTGACAGTACCCCAAGATCCAATAAAATTAAAAGAAAACACTATTGAATTGGCGGGCCTTTACCTTGCAATAGGCTTAGATCCTAAGAAAGTTAATCTTTTTGTTCAATCTCATGTTTCTGCTCATGCAGAATTAGCATGGCTTTTACAATGCATGACATATTTTGGTGAGCTAAGCAGAATGACTCAGTTTAAAGAAAAGAGCAAAGGAAAAGAGACAGTTTCTGTAGGACTTTTTACATACCCTGATTTAATGGCAGCAGATATACTTTTATACAATACCCATTATGTTCCTGTAGGAGAAGACCAAAAGCAACACTTAGAACTGACAAGAGACATTGCACAACGTTTTAACAACAGATTTGGTGAAACTTTTGTTGTTCCTGAGCCTATGATTTTAAAATTTGGCGCGAGGATAATGAGTCTTACTGACCCTACTAAAAAGATGAGTAAAAGTGACAGTGACCCAAATAATAGAATCAATCTTTTGGACGAGCCTTCTGTAATCAAAAAGAAAATAATGAGAGCAGTGACTGATTCTGAGACTGAAATAAGGCTTGATTGGGAAAACAAACCGGGTGTTAGCAATCTTTTGACTATTTATAGTTTATTTACAGGTATGGAAATAGAAGAAGTTGTAAATAAATTTAAAGGACAGGGTTATGGCACTTTAAAGAAGGAATTAGCAGAGGTTGTAATAGATAAATTGACTGTTATACAAAAAAATTATAAAGACTTAAGTAGAGATTATGTTTTGAAGGTTTTAAAGGAAGGGGCGGAAAGAGCTCAAGCTGTTGCAGAAAAAACTTTGAAAGAAGTAAAAGAAAAGATGGGATTGATATTAAAAGATTAAAAAAGCGTTTGGGAAATGGCTTAGTTTTTCAAAGGCTAATGTATCAGGATTTAAATAAACCTCAATCACGTCAAAACGAGGCTGAAAATTTCGAAATTTTTCTGTTGAAGCTAAGTACAACTGGGCAATTTTCAATATTCTTTGTTGTTTATGAAAATTTACAGCTTCACTTCCAGTTCCAAAAAAGGTAGAGGTTCTTGTTTTTACCTCTACAAAAACTATTTCTTTTTTGAATAGAGCTATTATATCTATTTCCCCAATTTTGCATTTAAAATTTTTCTCTAAAATTTTATAACCTGATTTTAATAGATATTGGGCAGCTATTTTTTCTCCTAAGCTGCCTATTGTTTTTTTGTTCAATGTTTTTCATCCTTTCAGAATTTTTTCGATGAAAGTTTTTCTATGTATAGGACAAGGACCGTATTTTTTTAAAGCTTCAATATGTTCTTTTGTACCATAACCTTTGTTTTTTTCAAAATTATACTGAGGATAGATTTTATGATATTCTTTCATTATTTTATCTCTTTCAACTTTCGCCAGTATAGAGGCAGCAGCTATAGAGATACTTTTTGAATCTCCCTTTATTATTGCTTTTTGATTTATCTCTATTTGAGGAATGGTGATAGCATCTACTAAAAGGTAATCAATTTTTTGTTGTATTTTTGAAATAGCAATCTGCATGGCTTTGTAGGTAGCATTTAGTATATTTATTTTATCAATTTCTTCGCAATCAACTATTCCAATAGCATAAGAGATAGCTACTTTTTTTATTACCTCTGACAATACTTCTCTTTTTTCTTCAGATAGTTTTTTAGAGTCATTTATCTCAGGGATGAAAACATTCTTAGGAAGTATTACACAGGCGGCAACTACTGGTCCAACTAAAGGGCCTCTTCCCGCCTCGTCTATTCCGGCGATGAAGTTTAAATTTAATTGATATAATTGGTTTTCATAGCATTTTAGATTGTTTATTCTTTCTATTTCTTTCTCAAGCCACTTTTTAGCCGCTTTATTTATGTTAAGAGATTGAAAGTCACAAAAGGGATTTTGGTACAAATAGTTTTTGAGTTGGCGTAGGTTATATAAGTTTGACATTGGTATCACCTTTCTTTTTTCTTTATTTTATCACAGGTTATGTATTATAATAAAGATAATTAAGGAAAACGGTGTTAAAGGGGAGCAATTATGGAAAGGGAAAAGGTTTTTAAAATATGGTTAAGCGCTGTCAAAGGGATAGGGTATAAAAATTTTGTTCAACTGATGGAATTTTTCAAAACTGCGGAAGAAGTGTATAAAGCAAAAGAAATTGATATTTTTAGAGCAGTAGGGAGTAAAAAATTAGCGCAAAAGATAATAGAAGCTCAGAAATTGAATCCTTTTGATTATATAGAAAGATTGCAAAATTTAAAAATAAGTGTATATACATTAGAAGAAGAGGAATATCCAGAAGAATTAAAGAATATTTATGACCCACCTCCTGTTTTATATTTGAAGGGTAATATAAATTTAAAAGATAATTTGTGCATTGCTATGGTGGGCTCAAGAAATGCTACTTTTTATGGAAAACAAGTGGCACAAAAATTGGCACATGAGCTATCAGAAAGAGGTATAACAGTTGTAAGTGGCATGGCGAGAGGAATCGATAGTTTTTCTCATATAGGAGCTTTAAAGGAAAGAGGAAAAACTATTGCTGTTTTAGGAAATGGTATAAATATAGTTTATCCAAGAGAAAATAAAAAGCTGATGGAGCAAATTAGTGAGGAAGGATTGCTGGTTTCAGAGTTTCCTCTTGATACTTCTCCGCTGCCACAAAATTTTCCTCTGAGAAATAGAATCATAAGCGGGTTATCTCTTGGAGTAGTGGTAGTAGAAGCAGGAATAAAAAGTGGATCTTTACTGACGGCTCAATTTGCCTTAGAACAGGGAAAAGAGGTTTTTGCAGTACCTGGAAATATAACGAGTGCTTATAGTAGAGGAACAAATGAGCTGATAAAACAAGGCGCGAAGATTGTAATTGGTGTTGAGGATATTTTAGAAGAATTTAATTTAAGAGAGGATGTGCAACAAAAGATTGAGGAAAATCTTATGTCTTCTCTTACGGAGGAAGAGAAGGAAGTGTACGATTTTATTTGTGAAGCTCCAAGGGATATAGAAGAAATAGCAGGCCATGTGAAAATAAAAATCTCAAAAGTCAATGTAATTTTATCTTCTTTAATGTTAAAAGGTATGATTGAAAAACTTCCTGGCAATAAATATGAGAAAAAAATATTTTGATAATTGTTAAAAACTTTGATATAATTATAAATTGTTTTGGAGGTGTCAAAATGGCAAAATCTCTAGTTATTGTGGAATCTCCAGCTAAAGCTAAGACTATTTCTAAATTTTTAGGCAAAAATTTTAAAGTAGCGGCCTCCATGGGACATGTTAGGGACTTGCCAAAAAGTCAATTAGGTATAGATATTGAAAACAATTTTACCCCTAAGTACATAACTATCCGGGGAAAAGGGGCTATTATAGAGAATTTAAAAAAAGAAGCAAAGGATGCAGATAAAATTTTTTTGGCCACTGACCCTGACAGAGAAGGAGAAGCAATTTCCTGGCATATTGCTCAATTGTTAAATTTGAATATTGAGGAGCCTTGTCGCATAGAATTTCATGAGATTACAAAAAATGCAGTGCAAACTGCTCTTAAAAGCCCTCGCTCTATAGATTTAAATTTGGTAGATGCGCAACAAGCTAGAAGAATTCTTGACAGATTGGTAGGATATAAAATAAGTCCTCTTCTTTGGAAAAAAATAAAGAGGGGATTAAGCGCAGGGAGAGTCCAATCAGTAGCAGCACGTTTGATTTGCGATAGAGAAAGAGAAATAGAAGCTTTTGTTCCAGAAGAATATTGGAGCATTACGGCGATTCTTTCTGATGAGAAAAATTTTACCAAGTTTGAAGCAAAATTCTATGGTACTAAAGAGGATAAAGTTGAGTTAAAGACAAAAGAAGATGTAGACAAAGTATTGGCAGCTTTATCTGAAGAGTACACTGTGGATAAAATAAAAACAGGTGTCAAAAAGAGGAATCCTTCTCCGCCTTTTATAACTAGTACATTGCAACAAGAAGCTTCAAGGAAATTGGGGTTTACTGCAAAGAAAACTATGTTAATCGCTCAACAATTATACGAAGGAGTAGAAATCAAGGGAGAAGGTAGCGTAGGGCTTATCACTTATATAAGGACAGATTCTACAAGGGTGGCAAATGAAGCTAAAGCGGAGGTATATAAATATATAGTTGAAAAGTTTGGAAAAGAGTATGCCAATCCGGGAGCAAATTACGCTTCTAAAAAGGCCAATGTTCAGGATGCTCATGAAGCTATAAGACCTACTTCTATTTACCGGGATCCCGAGAGTATAAAGGATTCCTTAACGCCAGACCAATATAAATTGTACAAATTAGTTTGGAGTAGATTCATAGCAAGTCAAATGGCACCTGCGATTTACGATACTGTTTCTATGGATATAGTAAATAATGGATATGTTTTTAAAGCTTCTGGTTCTAGTATAAAATTTTTAGGGTTTATGACGGTATATGTAGAAGGAACGGATATACAAGAAGAGGAAGAAAAAACTGTGCCTGTGCTTCAAGAAGGAACTAAATTGCTTTTGAAGGAATTAAAACCAACACAACATTTTACCCAGCCTCCACCCAGATACACGGAAGCTTCTTTGATTAAAGAATTAGAGGAAAAAGGGATAGGCCGCCCCAGTACTTATGCTCCTACTATCTCTACTTTGTTAGAAAGAGGATATGTAGTAAAAGACAATAAGAATTTAAAACCTACAGAGTTAGGCTTTATTGTGACAGACGCATTGAAAGAGTTTTTTACTAAAATTGTAGATGTTAAATTTACTGCTGAGATGGAGGAGCAGCTGGACAAGATTGAAGAAGGCCAAGCGAAATGGTATGAAGTGGTGCAAGAGTTTTACAATGATTTTTATAAAACTTTAAAAATTGCAGAAGAACAAATGGAAGAGATAGATATAAAAGAAGAAGTGGAAGTGACTGATATTAAATGTGAAATCTGCGGAAGACCCATGGTTATAAAAAAAGGCAGATATGGTAAATTTCTTGCTTGTTCTGGTTTTCCTGAATGCAAAAATACAAAACCTTTGTATGAAAAAATTGGTGTTAAATGCCCTAAATGTGGTGGAGAAATTGTAAGGAAAAAAAGTAAAAAAGGGCGAATGTATTATGCTTGCGAAAATGCACCTAATTGCGATTTTATATTGTGGGACAAACCTGTTGAGGAAAAATGTCCTGTTTGTGGTAGCTTATTAATAGAAAAAAATACAAAGAATATACATATACTAAAATGTTCTAATGCAGAATGTGATTATCAAAAGGAAGTTAAATGAATTTAACAAAAATTTTGAATTAATTCTTGAAGCATTTTGAAAAATGTGCTAATATTAAACTATCTAAAGGGGTGTAAACATGTTTAAGGGTACTACCATAATTGCAGTGAGAAAAGGCAATAAAGTGTCGGTGGCTGGTGATGGACAGATTACCCTTGGAGAAAATACGATCTTAAAGCATGGAGCAAAAAAAATTAGAAGGTTATATAATGGAGAAGTAATAGTAGGATTTGCTGGTTCGGTAGCTGATGCTTTGACTCTTTCGCAAAAATTCGAAGAAAAATTGGAACAATACGGCGGAAATTTAAAAAGGGCTGCAGTAGAGCTGGCACAAGAATGGAGAAAAGACAAGATTTTAAGAAAGTTAGAGGCTCTTTTGATTGCGGTTGATAAAAAGAATACTTTACTTATTTCTGGCACTGGGGAAGTTATTGAACCAGATGAGGATGTGATCGGGATAGGATCTGGAGGAAATTATGCTATGGCTGCAGCCTTAGCGCTACGGTATAATACTAATTTAGATACAGAAGATATAGCAAAAAAAGCTTTAGAAATAGCTTCAAAGATTTGTGTTTACACCAATAACAACATAACAGTTGAGACTTTATAGGGGGTGCTCTAAGTGAAGAATTATACTCCCAAGGAAATTGTGGAGGAATTAGATAAGTATATTGTAGGACAAAAGGAAGCTAAAAAGTCAGTAGCAGTGGCTTTACGAAATAGATATAGAAGAAATCTTTTATCTGACGATTTTAAAGAAGAAGTGACCCCCAAAAATATAATTATGGTAGGCCCTACTGGAGTAGGAAAGACAGAAATTGCCCGAAGAATTGCGAAATTAGTAGAAGCTCCTTTTGTAAAAGTGGAGGCTACCAAATTTACTGAAGTAGGATATGTAGGACGAGATGTGGATTCTATGGTTAGAGACCTTGTAGAGGCTGCTGTAAGAATGGTGAAAGAGGAAAAATTGAAAAATGTTACTGAAAAAGCGAAGAAAATTGCAGAAGATAGACTAATTGATTACATAGTCGGAAAAAAGAAAAAACAACCTAAAAATCCATTAGAAATGTTGTTTAATTATCCTTCTGCCGAGAAAAATGAAGAGACAGAGGAAGATGGTATGCAATATAAAAGAGAAGAAATAAGGCAAAAGTTAAGAAATGGCGAGCTAGATAATTATGTAGTGGAAATAGAAGTGACAGATACATCTACGCCAATGCTGGAGATGTATACTAATTTAGGTTCCGAAGAGATGAATATAAATTTGCAAGATATATTTGCTGACATTTTACCTAAAAAGAAAAAAATTAAAAAAGTTCCTGTTTATGAAGCAAAGAGAATTCTAGAGTCTGAAGAGGCCCAAAACCTTATAGATATGGACGAAGTAATTGAAGAAGCTATTAAAAGAGCAGAAAACGATGGAATAATTTTTATAGATGAAATTGACAAAATTGCCAGTAGCGGTTATACAGCAGGACCAGATG
The DNA here is from genome assembly GCF_000092965.1 of Thermoanaerobacter mathranii subsp. mathranii str. A3. Classification (GTDB taxonomy): domain Bacteria; phylum Bacillota; class Thermoanaerobacteria; order Thermoanaerobacterales; family Thermoanaerobacteraceae; genus Thermoanaerobacter; species Thermoanaerobacter thermocopriae. Next base: position 1,291,396 of record NC_014209.1, on the reverse strand, counting down.
TATCAAGAGAAGGAGTTCAAAGGGATATTCTTCCTATAATTGAAGGTTGCACAGTAATGACAAAATACGGTCCTGTTAAGACAGACCATATACTGTTTATAGCAGCTGGCGCTTTTAACATTGCAAAAGTGTCTGATTTAATCCCTGAGCTACAGGGAAGGTTTCCTGTAAGAGTTAATTTAAAACCCCTCACAAAAGAGGACTTTATAAGAATTTTGAAAGAGCCTAAAAATGCCCTTACCAAACAGTATCAAGAGCTTTTAAGAACAGAAGGAATAGAAGTGAAATACACAGATGAAGCAATTGAGGCTATTGCAGAAGTAGCATATCTCATAAATCAGCAATCGGAGGACATTGGTGCAAGGAGATTGCACACTGTTATGGAGAAGTTGTTTGAAGAATTATCTTTTAAAGCCCCAGACCTGAAAGGACAACAAATAGTGATAACTGAAGAGTATGTAAAAGAGCAATTAAAGGATAGTCTAAATAAATACGAAGTCAATAAGTACATTTTATAATAACAAAAACCAAAACATAGGAGGATTAGAAATATGAGCACACTATTAGAAAAAACTAGAAAAGTAAATCGAATTTTGCAAAAAACAGGAATTCAACCAGTTGATTTTAATGAAATGGCTAGTATCCTAAAAGATGTCATTGAGGCCAACGTATATATTTTGAGTAGAAAGGGTAAAGTATTAGGTTATAGTATATTAAGAGAGTATGGAGATGATATTTTTGCTCAAAGTAAAATAATACCTGAAGAATATAACGACAAACTTTTGCGAGTGACTGAGACGCTAGCCAATGACAAAGGCAATCTTTTTAAAGAGGATAAAGTTTTATCAGAATTAATTTTGACTATAGTACCTGTCAATGGTGGTGGTGACAGATTAGGAACTTTGGTTTTATCAAGAGGGGTAAAAGAATTTACTGACGATGACTTGATATTGGCAGAATATGGAGCCACGGTAGTTGGCCTTGAAATTTTAAGGTCAAAAAATGAAGAAATAGAAGATGAAGCAAGAAAAAGAGCAGTGGTTCAAATGGCATTAGGGACACTTTCTTATTCTGAATTAGAAGCTATAAAAAATATTTTTGAAGAGCTAAATGGAAAAGAAGGATTATTAGTTGCAAGTAAAATAGCAGATAAAGTAGGTATTACAAGGTCCGTAATTGTAAATGCCTTAAGAAAGTTTGAAAGTGCTGGTATAATTGAGTCAAGGTCTTTAGGGATGAAAGGTACCCATATAAGGGTACTAAATGATAAGTTATTAGAAGAATTAGAGAAAATGAAAAGATAAAAATGGTTTCCGCTTTTATGCTAAGATGTTAATCTAATGCATAAAAGCGGAAACTTTGTTTTTAGGGAAAAATTTATCTAAACACTTAAGTCCTATAAAAATAGGACTTTTTTCTTATGGAGTAAACTATTATGACATGATATAATATTATTCGATAAAAATTGATATTATTTTACAAAAAAGGTAGTACGAAAGCAAAATTAAATATTTATTTTTGGTTTATTTTAGCAGGATTTTTGTTTTTTTGTCGAATTAAGTATAGTGTGGTCGGATAAGAGGAGGGAAGTGAATGCTGGGGTCAGGATTTGAAAATATAGATTTATTACAAAAAGGTTTGTACGCAGCCACTGTAAGAAACAATGTAATTGCCAATAACATTGCTAATGTGAATACTCCTAATTTTAAAAGGTCTGAAGTCAAATTTGAGAATATTTTAAAAGATGCCATAAACGGTACCAAGTTAAGAGGTTATATTACAAATCCTAAGCACATACCCATTGGCCCACCTCCTGTAGATTCCATACAACCAGAAATTGTTCAAGTAAATAATACTTCCATGAGGTTAGATGGAAATAATGTAGACATAGATGCTGAAATGGCAAATTTGGCAAAAAACCAGTTGTATTACTATGCACTTGTGCAAAGGGTAAGCGGGGAGCTTAATTCTATTATGACTGCTGTAAAAGATGGGAGGTAATTTAAATGAACTTATTTAGCTCGATGGACATAAGCGCTTCAGGTTTAACTGCAGAGCGTGTAAGGATGGATGTAATATCTCAAAACATAGCTAATGTAAATACTACAAGGACTAGCCAAGGAGGACCCTATAGGAGAAAATTAGTGGTTTTAAAAGAAATACAACCTGACAGTTTCGAAAGCATTCTAGATAAAGTTAAAGGTAAATACAGTGGCAAAGGAGTAGAAGTTGTACAAATAGCTGAAGATGACCAAACTCCTCTTAGAGAGGTTTATGACCCTGGACATCCTGATGCTGACCAAAATGGATATGTAGAGTATCCAAATGTAAACATTGTTTCTGAAATGGTGGATATGATTTCTGCTACTCGTGCTTATGAAGCCAATGTAACGGCCTTTAATGCTTCAAAAGCCATGTTTCAAAAGTCTTTAGAAATTGGCAGGGGGTAGACAATAAATGGTTAATCAAATAACACCTGTTAATCCAGTAAGTTTGAATAGCACCTTAGAAACGACGCAGAGTGGCAGTAAAATAGAGACTTTTAGCGACTTTTTAAAAGAAGCTCTTAATAAGGTAAATGATTTGCAATTAACGGCAATGAAAAATGACCGAAAACTTGTGACAGGTGAAATTGACGATATAAATCAAGTGATGATAGATGCTGCGAAGGCTGATATTGCACTGCAGCTTACAATACAAATAAAAAATAAAGTGCTGGAGGCTTATCAGGAAATAATGAGAATGCCATTGTGATGTTTTTAATTGAAATGAGGTGAATTAATGCCCGACTTCATTGCCAACTTTAGAGAGCAACTGACAAACTTTTGGAATAAGTTTGATAAGAAACAAAAGATGCAGTTAGGAGTTATTGCTATTTTGCTTTTTATAGGCGTTTCCTTATTAGTTTACATAGTTAATAGGCCTAATTATGTAGTTTTGTATTCTGATCTAAGTATAAAAGATGCGGGAGTGGTAGTTGAAAAATTAAAAACAGAATTTAAGGTTCCATATAAAATATCGAACGATGGAAAAACAATTTTAGTTCCTGCACAATACAAAGATGAAGTAAGAATGAAACTGGCCACAGAGGGAATCCCGGAAGGGGGATTTAGTTTTCAAGACGCTATGAATAACTCTCTTGCCACAACAGACCAAGAGAGAAGGCAAAAATATTTATATTTTCTTCAAAATGAAATACAAAATTCTCTAAAAACTATAGATGGAGTGCAGGATGCTATTGTCAACATCGTAGTACCTGACCAAAATGCCTTTGTACTTTCAAATACTACTAACCAAGCTACAGCAGCAGTAATGTTAACATTAAAGCCAGGGGTAACATTATCTTCTTCTCAAGTTAAAGGAATCATAGATTTTGTATCTAAAAGCGTAGAAGGTTTAAAACCTGAAAATGTCACTGTGATTGATAATAATGGCAAAATTCTTACAGCAGAAAGTGATGATACTGCTGAAAATGCGAATTCTCAATTTGCCCTTCAAAAAAAAGTTCAAGAAGATTTACAACAAAACCTCCAAACTCTTTTAGAGCAGGTTTTCGGTCCTGGAAATGTCGTCGTTAGAGCAAATGTTACTTTAAATTTTGATAAAAAGACTGAAGATAGAATAGAGTATCTCCCTGTTGAAGGCAATGACAATAAAGGAATTGTAAGGAGTATACAAGAGCTTAAAGAAAAAGCTACAGGTACGCAAGGAGGAAATCCTGCGGGTACTTCTTCAAATAATCCTCCTACAACTCAAACAACTGGCAGCAATACTTCTGATTACAATAAAACAGAGACTACTATAAACTATGAAATAAATCAAATCAAAACGAGCCTTATTGAAGCACAGGGCAAGATTGAAAGTATTTCTGTTGCGGTGGTTGTAAATAAAAATCTTAATAATTCTATGAAACAACAAATTGCTGATTTGGTAGCAAAAGCTGCCGGCGGGGATTCTCGTGTGCAAGTATCAGTTCAAGGGATGCAATTTAATCAAGATCTCTTAAAGACAATGCAGCAGCAAGCAAATGTTTCGAAAGGAGTGCCCATGTATGCATGGGCTATGTTAGCGGCTTTAGTATTAGGTGGCGGGCTATTCTTCATTATGATGAGAAGGAAGAAAAAAGAAACCTCTTTAGCTACGGCTGAAGAGGAAGCCTTAGCTACTGCAGAACCTATTGAAGAAATAGATTTCACATATGAGGATGAAAAGAAAAAACAGATAGAAAAACTCATAAAAGAAAAGCCGGATATTGTTGTACAGATTATTAGGACATGGCTTAATGAAGAGTAGGTGGTGTTATTATGGCTAGAAGTGCACTTACAGGCAGACAAAAAAGTGCAATGCTTTTGATTGCATTAGGGCCAGACCTTTCTGCTCGAATATATAAACATTTAAGAGAAGATGAAATTGAACAATTAACTTTAGAAATAGCTAGCATTAAAAATCTTACTCCTGAAGAAAAGCAAAAAGTTATAGATGAATTTTATAACATGTGCGTAGCGCAAGAGTACATAATAGAAGGTGGAATAGAGTATGCAAAATCAGTTTTAGAAAAGGCTTTGGGTACGCAAGAAGCTTTTGAGATTATAAATAAATTGACTTCTTCGTTGAAAGTAAGACCCTTTGACTTTATAAGAAGAGCGAATCCCTCCCAAGTTTTAAATTTTATACAAAATGAGCATCCACAGACTATTGCAATGGTTTTGTCTTATTTAAAACCACAACAAGCAGGAGCAATTCTATCATCACTGCCTGAGAACTTACAGGCAGAAGTAGCTATGCGAATAGCAACGATGGAGAGCATTTCTCCTGAGGTAGTAAAAGAAGTTGAAAGAATTTTAGAGAGAAAATTGTCATCTTTAGTTACACAAGATTATACTTCTACAGGCGGTATTCAGACAATTGTAGATATACTAAACTCTGTGGATAGGAGTACAGAGAAAAATATATTGGATACTCTGGAGACTATAAACGTTGAGTTAGTAGAAGAAATAAAGAAGAGAATGTTTATATTTGAAGATATCGTCACATTAGATTCAAGGTCTATACAGAGAGTATTGAGAGAAGTAGACAATCACGATATTGCTCTTGCACTTAAAGGTTCTAATGAAGAAGTTCAAAGGGTTATTTTCAGCAATATGTCTAAGAGACTCGCCGATATGATAAGAGAAGACATACAATATATGGGGCCTGTAAGATTAAAAGATGTAGAAGAAGCACAGCAAAGAATTGTAAATGTTATAAGACAATTAGAAGAAGCAGGAGAAATTGTGATATCAAGAGGAGGGGATGAAATTATTGTATAGAGTATATAAACATCAACAAATCAACATCTCCTCTCCCATAGTTTTAAGGATTGTTAAAAACAGTGAAAAAAAACAAAAAACAGAAAATGCAATTGAACTGAGTGGACAAACAAAGGATATAAAAAAAGAAAGTGATAATTTAGCAAAACAAATAATAGAAAGAGCAAGACAAGTTCAGCAAGAGATACTTAGGAAAACTAGAGAAGATGTAGAAAAAATCTTAATAGAAGTAGAAAAGAAAGCAAAAAAAATTGAAGAAGAATATAAAGAAAAGGGCTATCAAGATGGTTATACTGTAGGATATCAAGAAGGATATAAAAAAGGAGAAGAAGATGCCAAAGCGATAATACAAGAGGCAAAGGCTATTAAAGAAGAGATTATCAAAGAAAAACAACGAATGTATAAAAATGCAGAAAGTGATATGGTAAGTGTAATTTTGGAGGCAGTAGAAAAAATTATAGGTAAATATGTGGAAGAGGACAAAGATATAATATTAAATCTCATCAAAAAAGGAATGGAAAATTACAATGCCTTTGACAAAGTTACTGTAAGGGTTAGTGAAGAGGATTATGAACACTGTATTAAAAACAAAGACAAAATTCTTAAAGACATAGAGTTTTTGGATGATGTAAATATTTTAAAAGATTTATCATTAAAAAAAGGAGATTGTGTAATTGAAACAAATTCTGGAGTGATAAACTCTGGCATTAGTACACAACTTAGAGCTTTAAAAAACTTATTTGTAGGTGTGCTAAATGAGTGAGATTATTTTCACTAAATATAAAAGAGCTCTTCAAGAAAAAAGATTAATTCAATACTATGGAAAAGTTTCTCAAGTAATAGGATTGACAATCGAAAGTACAGGGCCTCTTTCCAATATAGGAGAGATATGTAATATCAAGACTACCAATGGAAATATAATCTCAGCAGAAGTTGTGGGCTTTAAAGAAGAAAAAGTGTATCTCATGCCTTTAGGAAATATGGAGGGAATAGGAGCAGGCAGCAAAGTTATAGCTACAGGTCAAACCCTAAGGGTTAGCGTAGGGAAGGAGCTTCTTGGGAGGATATTAGATGGTTTGGGCAATCCTATAGATAGTAAAGGACCAGTTAAATTTGAAAAATCTATTCCTATCAATAATGTACCACCTGACCCTTTAGAAAGGAAGAGAATTAGAGAGGTTATGCCTCTTGGGATAAAAGCGATAGATGGACTTCTTACCTGCGGTAAAGGGCAGAGAATTGGTATCTTTGCAGGGAGCGGTGTAGGGAAAAGTACATTGCTAGGCATGATGGCAAGAAACGCCAAAGCTGATTTAAATGTGATAGCTCTTATAGGCGAAAGAGGAAGAGAGGTAAATGAATTTTTGGAAAAAGATCTAGGAGAAGAAGGTTTAAAAAAATCTGTAGTTGTAGTAGCTACCTCTGATACTCCAGCACTTATACGAGTAAAAGGTGCTATGACTGCCACTGCTATAGCTGAATATTTTAGAGATCAAGGATTAGATGTCCTTTTGATGATGGATTCAGTAACTCGCTTTGCCATGGCTCAAAGAGAAGTAGGATTGTCTATAGGTGAAGCTCCTGTTTCACGAGGTTATACTCCTTCTGTTTTTTCAGTTTTGCCTAAGCTTTTGGAACGCTCTGGATGCTCTAAAAAAGGTTCTATTACAGCCCTTTATACAGTATTGGTGGATGGAGACGACTTAAATGAACCAATTGCTGATGCAGTAAGGGGTATACTTGATGGACACATAGTTTTGTCTCGAAAACTTGCCAATAAGAATCACTATCCTGCTATTGATGTATTAGCAAGTGTTAGCAGGGTGATGAATGACATAATTACAGAAGAACACAAAGAATTAATAGCGAGATTTAAAGATATTTTGGCATCTTACACAGAAGCGGAAGATTTAATAAACATAGGGGCATATAATTTTGGCAGCAATCCTAAAATTGACGAGGCCATTGAGTTAAACGACAAAATGAACAATTTCTTAAGGCAGAGAATAGACGAATCCTATGACTTTGAAACTACAAAACAACTGCTATATGAATCTATTAAAAGGTGATAAAACATGAAAAAATTTGAATTTACTTTGCAACCAATATTAAATTTAAAGGAACAATCAGAAAAAATAGAAAAAGAGAAATTAGCAAAGGTCATGGCAGAGATAAACGTTCAAAAAGAAGAATTGCGCAAATTAACTAATCATTTAAATGAAATTTTAGAAAAAACAAAAGGGGAAATGGAAGAAGGAACTACTATACACAAAATTGTTGAATCAGGTGTGTATGTAAAAAAAATTAACCAGATGATTGAAGACAAAAAACTTTTAATAAAAAAACTAGAGAAAGATGCTGATTTTATAAAAGAAAATCTTTTAAAAGTCACTAAAGAAAAAAAGGCGTTAGAAAATCTTAAGGAAAAAAAGTTTTCAGAATATCAATACTTGATAGCTGTAGAACAAAATAAATTTGTAGATGAACAAATAAGTTTTAGAATAGCTAAATCCTATTAGGAGGATATATATGCAAAATAAAGATATACAAACAAATAGAAAATTAAAAATTTGGCTCGCGATTCTAATAATTTTTTTGATACTTGTAGGTGGAACAGTCTTGGTTATTTACTTCAACCTATTCGAAAGCCAAACTTTTTTAAGAAAACAATTAGCTGATGTTCCGGTTTTAGGTAGTTTAATTTTTCCGGCACTACAAGAAGATAAAGATTCACAGATAAATAAATTAACAGAAGAATTAAAGGCAAAAAATGAAAAGATTACTGAGTACGAAACTGAATTGAAAGAAAAAGAAGAACAAATCAATAAATTAAAAGCCGAATTAGAAAAAGTTCAAAAAGAAAGGGAATTACTCAAGCAACAGTTAGAAAATAAGCAGACTAGCTTAAAAGACATAGCTAGTTATTATCAAAACATGGATCCGCAAAATGCAGCTCAAATACTCAATAATATGTCAGACGAGGACGTAATAAATATATTAGGTTATATGAACAAAGATAGTGCTTCAAAGATATTGGAATCACTAAATGCTGATAAGGCAGCAAAAATAACAAATATATTATTGAAAAATGCTACAATGATGCCTTAGAAAGGAGGTGAAAAGAGTGATAGGAGTAGTACCGGATACTGATTTATTACCATTTAAGATACAGCAGCCAAGGGTTGACAGAAGCAAAACAGTTGTATCTTTTCAAAAAGATAATAAGGTAAATAAATTTTCAAAAATGTTACAGCAACAGGAGGCAATTAATAGAAATAAAGAATATTCTATGAACAAAGTGGTATCTGATGGCAATGCTGAGTTAAATGGCCTTTTTTCAACAACACGATCACTGAAAGAAGAAAAAAATTTAAAATCCTTTCAAACAGAGGATTTATCATTAGTAGATGTTTTTAATTTGTTGCAGCAATTAATAAATGGGTTAGATGTGGCAATTCAAAAGGATGATGGCAAACAGTTAATTGAAAAACAAGATTTTTATGCGGAATTGCAAAAAGAAGTACAAAAACTGATGCAAGATTTTTTAAATAATGGTGTTTTGGATGTTGATAAACTATCGCAAAAAATAAGCCAGTTGTTAGAAGAAAAACTGGGCATTAAAGTGCAACCAGATAAAATAGCTACAGCAATTAGAAGCAGTAATTTTAAAGAAGTTTTAGACCTATATAAGGATGAAAATGTGGATGTAAAAAATTTGAACACTCAAGAAACAGAGTCATTTGTATTTTCACAACAGATCATTAAAAAAGATACGATGGATAATTTAACTCTAGTAACTTCAAAAAATAGAAATTTACCTTTGAATAATCAGCATATCTCTGAAGGGAACAAAGAAAACATACTAGAAACCAATGATTCACAATCTGGCTTGAATACCAAAATTTTGGTAGTGAAAGAGGAAAAGAATGCTGGAGAAAATAAGCAATTACAACCAAATGATTTCACCTTTTTAGAAAATAATGGGAAAACCTTCAAAAACCAGCTGGTTAACTACCAAAGTTCGAAATTAAATGACGCTCCAGAATCACAAATTTTTGACCAAATAGTGAAAAGTATGAATATTTCAAAAAACCACACATCTTCCACTATAAGTATACAATTGAAACCGGAATTTTTAGGAAAACTTCAGATAAATCTCAAGTCGGCAGAAGGAAATATTAGCGCTACTATCATAACTGATAGCGAAAAATTGAAGCATCAAATTGAATCTAATATAGGTATTTTAAACACTCAATTAGATTTAAAGGGAATTAAAATAAATAGTTTTAATGTGACAGTAGATAAAAACCTACAGTTTACTTCTCAATACAATGGCCAACAGCAAAGTTACAATGGCAATTCACAACAACAGAATTTCCATAGAGTAGTATATAGTGGGTATTTACACTATGATTTTGCTGAAGCAGTGGAGACAGAACCTTTACAACAAATTTACAATATCTCACATGATCATATTGATGTTCGGGCATAGAAAGGAGGGAATTTTGTGGAGGTAAATACCAATTACAGTTTTTCGAATGTCTACAATACAAGTGAAACTACTTCAAATGATCAATTAGGAAAAGACGATTTTTTGCAACTGTTAGTTGTTCAGTTAGAAAATCAGGACCCTTTAGACCCAATGGATGACAAGGAACTTATCGCACAATTAGCTCAATTTTCAATCCTAGAACAAATGCAAAATTTGAACGTAAGTTTTAATGCAGTAAGAGCTATAAATTTGATAGGTAAAAATGTATATGCTACTATTACAGACGATAATGGAAATTCTACAAGTGTTGTAGGAAATGTTGATGCTGTCTATAAACAAAATGGAGAGTACTATTTAGAAGTAAATGGTATAGATGTACCATTAGATGCTGTAACAGCTGTTTCAGAATGAGGTGATAAAATGTCTGAAATAGTGAAAATTCCTCAAAACCTGAATGTCAATTACTTAGCCCAGAGAGCAACAAGTAACAATGGGACTTCTACAGCATTTAAAGAAGTTTTAAATGAAAAAATTGATGAATTAAAATTTTCAAAGCATTCACTCATAAGGATGGAAATGAGAAATGTTAAAATTACGCAGGAAGAATATCAAAAGCTGTTGGAGGCAGTAAACAAAGCTACTCAAAAAGGAGTAAATGATTCTTTAATCATAATGGATAACAAAGCCTTTGTAGTAAATTTAAAGTCTAAAACAGTTATAACAGCTATGGATGGAGAAATGTTAAAAAATAGTGTTTTTACAAATATAGACGGTGCTGTGATAATTTAAGCCGGACCTTAACAGGGGGGCTTATCGCTTTTGACTGACTGATAAAGCGAACAGCACCGAAAATAAAAGGAGGAGAAAATATGTTAAGGTCAATGTATTCTGCGGTTTCAGGATTGAAGTCTCATCAAGCAAGGATGGATGTAATAGGTAATAACATTGCGAATGTCAACACTGTGGGATATAAGGCTAGCAGGATGACTTTTAAAGAGATATTTAGCCAGACGATCAAAGGTGCTTCTGCACCGCAAGGAAATGGCGGCGGAACAAATCCTCAACAGATTGGTCTCGGAGTAGCCATAGCTTCGATTGACACATTGTTTACAAGTGGTGGCGCCCAAAGGACGGATAATCCTACAGACCTTTCAATTGATGGGAACGGATTTTTCATAGTTTCCAATGGAGGGGCAAATTTGTACACAAGGGCAGGAAACTTTAGTTTTGACTCTCAAGGAGATTTAGTAACGCCTGATGGATATAAAGTTTTAGGCTGGATGTCAACTGATGGTGAAACAGTAAACACTGATACAGGAAATTTAGTGCCAATAAGCATTAAAAACTGGTCAAGTATAGCGCCTGCAGCAACCACACAGTTAGAAATAGGAGGAAATCTAAACGCTTCTACAGAAATTGACGGCTCCATAAGTTATAACATATTAGTGTATGATTCACAAGGAGGAAGCCACATAGCTACACTTACTTTTACAAGAACTGATGCTAGTACATGGAATTGGAGTGTGTCTTCTTCTGACCCTGCTATTTCCTCTGTAGATGGTTCAGGTACACTTACTTTTGGTGCTGATGGAAAGATTGCAACTAATACAACTGCAACGGGTACACTTACTTTTAATATGAATACCAATGAAACAAATGCAACTATTGGTCCTGTTCAATTGGATCTTTCACAGCTTACTATGTTTTCTAGCGAGACAGATTTAAGAGAGCTCAGTAAAAATGGAAATGAAGCGGGTTCTTTAGAGAGTATTAATATAGACAAATACGGAGTTGTCTCAGGTATATATTCTAATGGCCGTGAGCAAATAATCGGACAGATTGCTATTGCTGATTTTCAAAACCCAATGGGCTTAGAAAAAGTAGGCAATACCATGTTTATTAATACAGTAAACTCAGGGGAGCCAATGATAGGAGCAGCTGGTACAGGTACAAGGGGTTCTATAAATCCTGGAACCTTAGAGATGTCTAATGTAGATTTGGCCAATGAATTTGCTGATATGATTGTTACTCAGAGAGGTTTTCAGGCGAATGCTAAAATTATAACTGCCTCTGACGAGATGTTGCAAGACCTTGTTAATATGAAGAGATAAACTTAAGTCTACTGGGCTTTTGCCCAGTAGACTTGATGGAGGGACATTATGATTTATGTTACGCGCCTTAATAATGAAGAATTTGTGGTGAATGCAGATTTAATTGAATTTATTGAAAAAACTCCTGACACTGTTATAAGCCTTACTACAGGCAAAAAAATAGTAGTAAAAGAAACGCCTGAGGAAATTATAAAAAAAGTTATTGACTACAAGAAAAGAATTTTCACAATAGTAAAAGATAAAGAGGTGTTATAATGAATTACAAAACAATTTTAATAGTTATCGTGGCAGTAGTTTTGTCTTTTGGTGTAGCGTTTTGGTATTTTAACGCTAAAGCTCATCAAGAAATCACTTATTATAATTATTCTCCAGGCGGAGAGTTTATAACAAATTTAAAAGGAGAGGAAAAATTTGTTAAAGCAACCGTACAGTTACAAGTTGCGGATAAAAATATTTTGAAGACTTTAGAAGAACGAAATTCCGAAATTAGAGATTTGATAATCCAAATTTTAAGAAGCAAAACAGCCCAAGAGGTAGAAGGACCAGAGGGACAGGAAAAGTTAAAAAATGATATAAAAAATGGAATAAATAAAATAATAGGCGAGGAAAAAATTATAAATGTTTATTTTGATGAATTTATTGTTCAATAGGGAGGAGGGGGGCTGTTGGCTGAAATATTATCGCAAAGCGAAATAGACGAATTATTAAAAGCATTTAGTTCTGGTGAGGCAGATATCCAAAAAATCGAGAAAGAAGAAAAAGCTAAAAGCAAAAAGATAAGAAATTATGATTTTAGAAGGCCTAATAAGTTTTCTAAGGAACAACTTCGAACTCTTCAAATGATTTTTGAGAATTTGACAAGGTCTTTGACATCCTTTTTGTCAGGATATTTGAGAACAGTAGTAAATGTTACAGTGATCTCTGTTGACCAGCTGACTTATTATGAATTTAGTAATTCATTAAATAATCCAGTTTTTATTGCCATTATTGATGCAGCTCCTTTAGAAGGTCCTTTTCTCTTAGAATTTAATAATAATACTACTTATGCAATACTTGATAGAATTTTAGGAGGAATAGGAAAAGGTGAGCTTGTAGATAGAGATTATACTGAGATTGAGATCAGCCTTTTGACTAAGATTGTAAAGCAAATGCTTCCACTTTTTAAAGAACCGTGGGGCAATATAGTAGATATTAATCCTTCTTTAGTGAGAGTGGAAACTAACTCGCAGTTTGCTCAAATAATATCTCCTAATGAAACAGTAGCTTTATGTACTTTATCACTAAAGATTAATGAGACAGAAGGAATGATGAATTTTTGCATGCCTCATTTGACTTTAGAACCTATTGTACCCAAGTTAACGACAAAATTTTGGTTTTCAAGTCTGAAAAAAGAAGGGAGAGTAAGTCCTGAGCTTATAAAAAGTAAAATAAGCAAAACTTATATACCTCTTACTGCTCAACTTGGTTCTACAACTATTACGGTGAAAGAATTTTTAAATTTTGAAATAGGAGATATAATCCTGTTAGATAAAAACTTTAAAGATCCTGTAGATATAATCATTGATAAAAATGTCAAATTTAGAGGTATACCTGGAATTAGAAATAACAAATACAGTGTAAAAATAACAGAAGTTATTTACAAAGGAGATGAAGAAAGTGAATGACTTTTTATCGCAGGAAGAAATAAATGCATTATTGAAAGGCTTAACTGAAGAATCTAAAGAAAATCAGTTTCATAGTGGAAGTGAGTTAACAGAAGAGGAAAAAGATATACTAGGAGAAATTGGAAATATAAGTTTTGGAACTTCAGCTACTACTTTATATACGTTATTGAGAAATAAAGTTACTATTACTACTCCAAAAGTGTCGGTTCTATCTTGGGAAGAGTTAAAAAAAGAATTTAATATTCCTTACATTGGGGTTGAAGTAGAGTATACGGAAGGACTAAAAGGTCGTAATCTTCTTATTTTAAAAAAAGAAGATGTACTTAAAATGACAGATTTAATGATGGGGGGAGAAGGAGAAGTAGAAGAAGGAGATATTACTGATCTACATCTAAGTGCAATATCAGAAGCCATGAACCAAATGATAGGTTCTGCTGCTACTTCCCTTTCTACCCTTCTCAATATGACTATAAATATTTCACCGCCTAAAGCTTTTATTGTTGATTTTACTGTCTCTTTACCAACAGATATTTCATTTCCGGAAGGCGATGTAGTAAAAATCGCCTTTAAAATGGAGGTAGGAGAAATAATTGATAGTGAAATTATGCAGCTTTTACCTTTTGACTTTGCTAAAGAACTAGTGCACAGTGTTTTGTCGAAAAATGAAGAAAAATCACCACAGGCGACTTCCCAAGAAGAGAATGCCAGTGCTATAATAGAAAGTGATGAAAAAAGTGTCGAGACAGATAATAATATCTTAAAAGATAATAATATCTTAAAAGAGGAGAAAACTACCAAAAAGAAACAAAAAGTTAACGCAAGTCCTGTAGTTTTTCAAAGTTTTGATGAAGAACCTTCAATTGAAGGCAAGGAAGAGAAAGAAAATTTAGAGTTGATCTTAGATGTACCTCTTACGATTACTGTCGAATTAGGCAGGACTAAAAAACTTATAAAAGATATTTTAGAATTAAGTGAAGGTTCTATTATTGAATTAGATAAATTGGCAGGTGAGCCAGTAGATATTTTAGCAAATGGAAAATACATAGCTAAAGGGGAAGTAGTAGTAATTGATGAGAATTTTGGGGTTAGAATTATAGATATTGTACACCAAAGCAAAAGAATTAGCAATATAGAATAAAGATGAGGAGGAATCATTTGTGAGCAAAATAATGATAGTTGATGATGCTGCTTTTATGAGGATGATGATTAAAGATATTATTTCAAAAAACAATTTGGGGAGTGTAGTAGAAGCCGAAAATGGTGCTATAGCAGTAGAAAAATATTTTCAAGAAAATCCAGATTTGGTTATTATGGATATTACTATGCCCGAAATGGATGGAATACAAGCGGTAAAAGCAATCCGTGCAAAGGATCCCAATGCAAAAATAATAATGTGCTCTGCTATGGGACAGCAGGCTATGGTTATCGAGGCAATTCAAGCAGGAGCAAAAGACTTCATCGTAAAGCCTTTCCAACCTGATAGGGTGGTAGAAGCGATTAAAAAATTGTTGAAGTGAGGCGCTTAAAGTGTCTAATGGCACAGAATATGTCTTTCAACTTATATGGTATTTAATTGCCTTTCTTTTAGTAATTGGATTGGCTTACTACATAACTCGATTTATAGGACAAAGTACTTTAAGATATACTCGTTCTACTAATTTACAGGTTATAGATTACGTAATGTTGGGTAGAGATAAAGGCTTATACATACTGAAGGTAGGAAATAAATTTTTCCTTATAGGCGTGAGCAACACCAATATAACTTATCTTACAGAGATAAACAAAGAAGACTTAAAATTTGTAACCAATGATAAAAATTTTGTGACAAATTTGAATACTTCAATAGAAAAATTAAAACAGCTAAAAAACAAATATTTGTCTAAAAAAGATGGTGAGTAAAAATGAATTTAGGAGATTTAGCTTCATCGGTGACAGCTCCTTCAAATATGGCTACTAGCCTGCAAATAGTTCTGTTATTAACAGTATTGACATTAGCTCCATCTATTTTAATAATGATGACTTCTTTTACTCGGATAGTGATTGTATTATCTTTTTTAAGAAATGCACTAGGCCTTCAGCAAATGCCTCCTAATCAAGTACTAATTGGTTTGGCTTTGTTTCTCACTTTATTCATAATGGCACCAATTGGGCAAGATATCAACAATAATGCCATAAAACCTTATACAGAAGGGAAGATAACTCAAGAAGAAGCATATCAAAATGCTATCAAACCATTGAAAAGTTTCATGTTAAAGCAAACAAGGCAAAATGATTTAAATCTTTTCGTAAGTTTAGCTAAAATTAATGTGAGTAATGTGGAAGATTTACCTATGAGGGTAGTCATTCCTGCTTTTATTATAAGTGAACTAAAGACTGCTTTTGAAATAGGTTTTATAATATACATTCCCTTTTTAATAATTGATATAATAGTTGCCAGTGTTTTAATGTCAATGGGTATGTTTATGTTGCCACCTGTTTTGATATCTCTTCCTTTTAAAGTGTTACTTTTTATTTTGGTGGATGGCTGGAATCTTGTTGTAAAGTCTTTGATTTTAGGCTTTAGATAGGAGGCAAAAAAGTTGAATACAGGAGTGGTTATAGATATTGGAAGAGAAGCTTTAACAGTTACCTTGACAGTTGCTACTCCCTTATTAGCTGTAGCATTAGTAGTAGGACTTTTGATTAGTATTTTTCAAGCTACCACACAAATTCAGGAACAAACTTTATCTTTTGTTCCTAAAATTGTAGCTATACTTATAAGTTTAATTCTATTTGGGCCATGGATGCTTACTACTTTAGTCAACTACACCCAAAGATTGTTTTTGAATATCAATAATTTTATAAAGTGATGTAAAATGGATATGATTCAGTATTTACTCCAAAGTGTTCAAGTTTTTATATTACTTTTTGTCAGGATGCTTGGCATTTTTATACTTACACCTTTTTTTGGCACAAAAAATGTCCCAACTATTTTTAAAATAGGTTTAGGCTTTTTTGCTGCAGTAATTGTTTTTGATACGATGGGATCTGTTGATTTGCAAACAAATAATGTTTTTGATTACTTCATCGTTGTCATCTCTGAGTTCACCGTAGGACTTGTGATAGGGCTGGCATCTATGATATCCTTCAGCGCCATACATTTGGCAGGACAGCTAATTGATTATCAGTTGGGGTTTGGGATAGTAAACATTTTAGATATTCACAGCGAAGCTCAAGTTCCTTTAATGGGAAATTTCATATATATTTTGACAATCCTTATCTTCATGCTTATGAATGGTCATTATATATTATTTACAATGTTGGCTAAAAGTGTTGATATAATTCCTATTGGAGAAGTGGCGTTTAATTTGTCTGGTATGTCTCAGGTGATGACAAAAATGGTTTCTGACATGTTTATATTAGGTTTTAGAATAAGTGCTCCTATAATTTTAACAACTCTTTTGTCAGATTTAGTTTTGGGAATAATTTCCCGCACTATACCTCAGCTTAATGTCTTTATGATAGGAATGCCAGCAAAGATTTTTGTTGGAATCTTTACTTTGCTTATTATGTTGCCAATGTATTTAGCCATTATAGATTTTATGTTTAACGGAATGAATGCTGATATTTTTAGATTGATGAAGTTTATGACAAGGTGATAGTTTTGAGCAAAATAAATTTACAATTGTTTGCGGAAGAAAAAACTGAACCAGCTACCCCTAAAAGGCGACAAGACGCAAGAAAAAAAGGACAAGTCTTCCAAAGCAGAGAAATAACTTCTGCTTTAGTAATTGTAGCAGGTTTTTTGGCACTAAATATACTTGCAATACCTTCTTTAGAAAAAATGATGGCTTTAACAAAATATTTGCTTTATACCTATTCTGGAGCTAATGACGATGTTTTTAATGTAGTAGGTATACGAAATTTGTTTACATACGTCTTGCAACAAGCAATATCAATAATTATACCTATAATTTTATTGATTTTTGTTGTCTCTCTTGTATCAACTTATCTCCAAGTAGGCTTTGTATTTACAACGGAGCCCCTTGCCTTTAAATTGGAAAGATTAAACCCTGTGGAGGGCTTCAAGAGAATTTTTTCAAAAAGAGCATTGGTAGAATTAGCTAAATCTATTGCTAAAGTGGTAGTTCTTTTCTATATAATGTACTCTTTTTTGGCTTCTCAATATAAAGGTATACCAATGCTTCTTGATATGTCAGTTCAAGACATATTAAAATACGCGTTAAATATACTTTTAGGAATTACTATTAGAATAGGAATTGTGCTTATTGTTCTTGGGGCATTGGATTATTTCTTCCAGTGGAGAGAATATGAGGTAAGCCTTAAAATGAGTAAAGAGGATATAAAAGAAGAGTTTAAAGAGACAGAAGGAAACCCGCAGATAAAGGCAGAGATAAGAAGAAAACAGCGACAAGTTTCTATGAGGAGAATGATGCAAGACCTAAAAAAGGCGGATGTCGTAATAACAAACCCAACTCATCTTGCTGTTGCTCTTATGTACGACAGCAATGTCAATGACGCACCTGTTGTGATAGCTAAGGGGCAGGACATGATTGCCCTCAGAATAAAAGAAGAAGCTAAAAAATTAAATATCCCTATAGTAGAGAATAAGCCATTAGCTCAGGCACTGTACAGGTCTACCGAAATAGGAGACATGATTCCACCGGAGCTGTATCAAGCTGTAGCTGAGGTTTTGGCTTATGTCTATAGCCTCAAGGAAGAATAGGAGGGATAATTTGAAAGCCTCTGAACTTACTGTAGTTATTTTTGTAATAGGAATTGTTTTACTCATAATAATTCCTGTACCACCCATTCTCATGGATTTCTTACTGATATTTAACATAACTTTGTCTATACTAATACTTTTAACTACTATGTATATAAAAGATGCTTTAGATTTTTCTATATTCCCTTCTATATTGTTAGTAACTACTCTTTTAAGACTGGCTCTTAACATTTCCAGCACAAGACTTATTTTAAGTAATGCCTATGCGGGTGGTGTAATACAGGCTTTTGGAAGTTTTGTAATAGGTGGAAACCCAATTGTCGGATTTATCATTTTTCTGATAATTGCAATTGTGCAATTTATTGTCATAACGAGGGGCGCAGAAAGAATATCTGAAGTATCAGCAAGGTTTACTTTGGATGCAATGCCAGGAAAGCAGATGGCAATAGATGCAGATTTGAATGCTGGTCTCATAACAGAAAAGGAGGCTCGCGAAAGGAGAGAGGAGATACAACAAGAAGCAAAGTTTTATGGAGCAATGGATGGCGCTAGTAAATTTGTCAAAGGAGATGCTATTGCTTCTATAATTATTATCATTATAAACATTGTGGCAGGTCTTATTATTGGAATGGCAGTGAAGGGAATGGATATAAATAGAGCTTTGAATACTTATATTCTCTTAACAGTGGGCGATGGTTTGGTAAGCCAAATACCAGCGCTTTTAATATCAACTGCTACTGGAATAATTGTCAGCCGCTCTGCTTCTGAGTCGAATTTAGGAGGAGATCTGATAAAACAACTTTTCAATCAGCCTCAGATTTTAAAAATGGCTGCTGGGCTACTCTTTGCACTGATATTGGTGCCTACTTTACCTAAATTCCCTCTTATCTTAATGGGTTCGTTGTTTGCATATCTTGGATTTGCGGGAACTCAAAAAGTGGCAATAAAAGAAGAAGAACAACAAGAGAACATAAAAGAGCTAGAAAATATTAGAGATCCTAAAAAAGTGTATGAATTATTGCAAATTGATCCTATTGAACTGGAATTTGGTTATGAATTGATTCCTCTTGCAAGTGGAGAATTGCTAGATAGAATTGTTATGATAAGAAGACAAATTGCTCTGGATTTGGGTATTGTGGTCCCAATGATTCGTTTAAGAGATAATATTCAATTAAAGCCTAACGAATATGTTATAAAAATTAGAGGAAATGAAATTGCCAGAGGCAAGGTATATGTTGATAGGTATATGGCTATGACGGCAGGAGAAATAGATGAAGATATTTCTGGGATTCGAGAAAGAGAACCAGCTTTTGGATTACCTGCAATTTGGGTAGATGAAAACGAAAGGTCAAAAGCAGAAGTAAGGGGATATACAGTAGTAGATGTTCCTTCTGTTATTGCTACGCACCTTACTCATATTATAAAACAGCATGCTCATGAACTTTTAGGAAGGCAAGAAGTACAGAGTTTAATTGATAACATAAAAACCACAAATCCTGCTTTAATAGAAGAATTGGTTCCTAAGCTTTTAACAATAGGTGAAATAGAGAAAGTACTTTCTAACCTTTTAAGAGAGGGGTTATCTATCAGAGATTTAGTTACAATATTGGAAACTTTAGCTGATTATGCTCCTACGGTAAGAGATACGGATGTTTTAACAGAATATGTAAGACAGGCTTTGGCTCGTACTATTTCTAATAAATACGCTGCAGGTAGTAAAATTGAAGTTATAACGTTGGATCCAAGTGTTGAACAGTTGATATCCTCCAGTATAACTCAGACAGAGCATGGTTCATATTTAGCGTTAGAGCCTTCCTTGGCGCAGAAGATTTTAAAAAGCATCCATGAATTGGTAAAAAGAATAACTTTGAAGGGTGGACAACCTGTGATTCTGACAGCGCCTGTTACTCGATTTTATCTTCGAAAGTTAGTAGAACAAATTTCGCCAGATATTGCTGTTTTGTCATATAACGAACTTTTGCCAAATATTGAAGTTACATCGGTGGGGACGGTGAGATTAGATGAAAGTTAAAAAATATATAGCTAATGACTACCAAGAGGCTTTACGAATGATAAAAGCTGAAATGGGAAGTAATGCTGTAATACTTCATCAAAACAGAATTAAACAAAAGGGTATTATAGGACTTTTTAAAAAAAGCAAAGTGGAAGTAGTAGCAGCAGTAGAAGATTACCCACCGGTAATCCCTAAAGAAAGTATTACAAAAAATGATATAAATGAACTTAAAAATTTGATTAAGACTATAGCTACTAACAAAAATGAAGCGGTTACCCAAACGAAAGAAAAAACTTTAGTTTCCAAACTAATAGATTATGGAATAGAAAGGGAAGTCTCTGAGTTATTAGGTGAAGGAATTGACGAACTTGATGAAAGGGGAATAAAAATTTTAAAAGAAAGATTAGAAGCTTTTATGGGGCCGCCTCAGAAATTGGATACTGAAAAAAGCAAAAAAATTTTGTTTATTGGACCTACCGGAGTGGGAAAAACTACCACCATTGCGAAAATTGCGTCTAATTTGATATTGAATGAAGGCAAAAATATAATGCTCGTTACAGCAGACATTTTTAGAATAGCAGCGGTAGATCAACTGAAAACCTATGGAGAAATTTTAGGGGTGCCAGTAAAAGTAGTGAATAATATTTTTGAACTTCATAAGCTTCAGTTAGAATTTGAAAAATACGATGTAGTTTTAATAGACACGGCTGGAAGAAGCCATAAAGATGAAAAGCGGATAAATGAATTAAAAACTTTCATTAAGTATGCCAATTGTGATGAAACTTATTTGTGCTTGAGTGCTACCACTAAATCGGAGGATTTAAAAGAAGTGATAAAGAGGTATGAATTTGCAGAAAATTACAGGTTGATTTTTACAAAATTAGACGAAACTGATAATTACAGTTCTATTTTAAATGCTGTTTACTATTCAGGGCGACCAATTTCTTATTTTACTAATGGACAAATAGTTCCTGATGATATAACTTTAGCGAGAAGTGAAATTATTCTTTCTAGCATAATAAAGGGGAATTAACGTATGATGGACCAGGCTGAAAGTTTAAGAAAATTGGTTTCCCAAAAGAAGAAGATAAAAAGAAGCAGGGTTATTA
This sequence comes from Thermoanaerobacter mathranii subsp. mathranii str. A3, assembly GCF_000092965.1. Taxonomy (GTDB): domain Bacteria; phylum Bacillota; class Thermoanaerobacteria; order Thermoanaerobacterales; family Thermoanaerobacteraceae; genus Thermoanaerobacter; species Thermoanaerobacter thermocopriae. The sequence goes on along the minus strand of NC_014209.1, from coordinate 1,269,971 downwards.
CAATTACAGGTGGCAAGGGAGGAATTGGTAAAACATGTATCTCAGTAAATCTTTCTTTAGCCCTTAAGAAATTGGGCTATAATGTTACGATTATTGATGCAGATTTGGGATTTTCAAATGTCGAAATTGAATTAGGGGTTACTTCTAAGTATACTTTATTAGATGTTCTGTATAATAACAAAATGATAACGGAGGTTATAAATGAAGGACCTTTGGGTATAAAATACATATCTTCAGGTGGAGACTTCAATCTTATTAAGAAAGGAGTAGATTTGACTCTTTTTCTAAACAACATTAAAATTTTAGACTATTATTCCGATTTTATTATTATAGATACGGGTGCAGGGCTTAATAACGTAGTTAGTGATTTTTTAAAAGCGGCCGATGAAGTTTTACTAATAGTAACTCCCGAACCAACGTCTATAATGGATGCTTATACTCTTATTAAGTATTCACTGGTAGGTGAAGATAAAAAAATTAATGTAGTGATAAATAAAGTGAAGAATTTTGATGAATACAGAAAAATTTACGACAGGTTTGAAACAGTAGTTAAAAACTATTTAGGTATATCTTTGATTGATTTAGGTTATTTAGAAAATGACGAAAGGATGATGGAATGTATAATTGAGCAAAATCCCATTGTCCTTAAATACGAAAATAGTAAAACTTCAAAAAAGATATTGCAAATTGCAGCCCAAATTGCTAATCAACCTCCTCCTATAGAAAATAAGGGGTTGTGGGGTATTTTTTCTAGACTTATCAATGGGGGAGGATTTAGATGAATGAGATAAATTTACAGCCAGGGCAAAAATTGAAAATAGGTTTAGATAAAAAAACGATTATATACTCATCTCAAGTACAGGATATTTCTGAAAATGGAACTATATTAATTGATGCGCCAGGATACAGTGGAGATTTAGTTCCTATGAGAATAGGTTCAATAATTCAAGTAATTTATTTTACAAAACAAGGTTTGTTTACTTTTTACGCGAAGGTTTTAAATAGTTTTTATGGAAAACTTGCTCTTTTGGAAATAATGCCTATAAGCGGTGTAGAAAGACTGCAAAGAAGGCAATATTTTAGATTAGAGAAGGTGATTCCATTTACTTACACCATTAATGGAGAAGAAGATAAGGTTTATAAAGGCTTTATTCAAGATATAAGTGGTGGAGGATTGAAATGTAAGGTAGATAAAAAATTGGAAATAGGGACTATCATAAATTGTGTTTTTACATTAGATCAAGAGATAACGATAACCGGAAAAGTAGTCAGGTATGATGAATTACTAGAAAAAGGATATGAAGTTGGTATTTGTTATGTGAACATTTCTGAAAAAGTGAGAGAAAAGATTATAAGCTATATCTTTGAAGAGCAGAGAAAAAGTAGACAAAAAGGGATTGAATGATTTATGAAAAATGATTGCCTTGTTATAATTGGGGCTTCTACTGGGGGGCCTAAAGCATTACAATATATACTCACAAATTTACCCGATGAATTTTTTGCTTCAATAATTGTAATACAACATATGACACAAAAGTTTACTAAATTGATGGCAGAAAGATTAAACCAAAATTGTAAACTCAAGGTAAAAGAAGCAGTAGATGGAGAGGTAATTTTGAAAAATGTAGCTTATATTGCTCCTGGTGATAAAAATTTATTATTAATTGAAGAAAATGATAAAATAAAAATTAAACTTTCTACTGATTTTGAATCTGTTTATAAACCTTCCATTGATGCTACTTTCATAAGTGCTTCCCAAATAAATGCCTGCATAATAGCTGTTATTTTGACAGGTATGGGAAGTGATGGTTCAAAAGGACTTAAATATTTAAAAGAGAAAGGAAGTTTTATTATATGTCAAGATATCGATTCTTCTTTGGCAAAAGGAATGCCTTATAATGCTATAAAAACAGGATATGTTGATAAAGTCCTTTCTTTGGATAAAATTCCAGCAGAAATAATCGAGAAGGTGAGGGAATTTTATGGAAAATAATCAATACATCGATATATTTATTGAAGAATCACAGGAACATATAGAAAATTTAAATAGCAATTTACTGCTTTTAGAAAATGATCCTAAAAATAGGCAAATAATCGATGAGATTTTTAGGTCTGCCCATACTTTAAAAGGTATGGCTGCTACTATGGGCTTTGAAAACATGAATAAATTAACGCATAAAATGGAGGATATATTGCAAGAGGTAAAAAATGGTGAAACAAATATCTCTCATTCCATCATGGACATCCTTTTTAAGTGTGTAGATACTTTAAGCGAAATGCTGGATTTAATATCCCAAACAGGAGAAGATAATGTAGCTATTGATGAACTTATATTTTTACTTTCAGGTGTGAGTTCTAAATCTGAAAATAAAAAGGAAGTTTTAGAAAAAGAAAATAATGCTTTAAACAGCGACACAATATTGAACGTATACGAACAAGATATAATAAAAGAAGCAGTAAAAGACAATTACAAAGCCTATAAGATAACAGTATACATTGACAAAGGATGTGTTATGAAATCGGCCCGTGCTTTTGTAATTTTTAATAGTCTAGAGGAAATAGCAGATATAATAAATTCCTTCCCCTCTGTAGAAGACATTGAAGATGAAAAATTTGATGATAGTTTCACTCTTCACATTCTTACAAAAGAAGAAAAAGAAAATATAGAAAAAAGATTGCTTTCTATTGCTGAAGTCAGCAAAATAGAAGTAGAAGTTATAAATGTCGATTTAAGTAAGGAAGAGGAGGAATCTTCTAAAGAAGTGTCCTCTTTACAATCTCATAGTTTTGAGAATATCAAAAAAACTCACAGCTTTAATAAAACCTCAAAAAGTGTAAGGGTAGACATTGATAGATTGGATACTTTAATGAATTTAGTAAGTGAACTTATAATCATAAAAACCCGCCTTGAAGGATTGGAGGCAGATAATAAAAACTCTGAAACTGCAAGTACTATTGAATATTTAGAGAGAATAACTACTAATTTACATGATGCTGTCATGAAGGTGAGAATGGTACCGGTGGAAAGGGTATTCAATAGATTTCCAAGAATGGTAAGAGATTTATCTTACGAGTTAGGCAAAAAAATTATTCTCAATATGTATGGCCAAGATACCGAAGTGGATAGAACTGTTATAGATGAAATCGGTGACCCTCTAGTTCACCTTCTAAGAAATTCCATTGATCATGGTATTGAAATGCCACAAGAAAGATTGCAAAAGGGAAAATCGGAACAAGGCACCATTAATTTGAGAGCTTATCATGAAGGGAATAAGGTCGTAATAGAAGTTAGTGATGATGGAAGAGGAATTGACATAGAAAAAGTCAAAGCAAAAGCAGTAGAGAAAGGTATTTATACGGCTGAACAGGTAAACGACCTTTCTAAAGATAAAATTTTAGACCTTTTATTCAAGCCAGGTTTTAGTACTGCTGATAAGGTTACAGATATTTCAGGTAGAGGGGTAGGATTAGATGTAGTAAAAAATAAAATTGAATCCTTAAACGGTTCAATAGAAGTATTATCAGAAATAGATAAGGGAACAAAATTTATAATTAAACTTCCTCTTACTCTAGCAATTATCCAAGCTTTATTAGTAAAAGTAGGGGACGAAAAGTTTGCAATTCCTCTTAATTCAATTTCAGAAATAGTGCATAAAAAAGAGGAAGAAATACACAATGTTCAAGGGAAGGAAGTAGTTCTTTTCAGAGGGAAGATAATTCCAATAATAAGATTAAATGAAATATTAGAGACCAAAAAGATTTCTAATGATGGAAATCTTGTGTGTGTAATTATCAAAAAAGGCGAAAACTTAGCCTGCTGTACTGTAGACGAATTAATTGGCCAGCAAGAGATAGTTATAAAACCATTAGGGAAATATCTTTCTAATGTCAAAGTTATTGCAGGAGCTACAATATTGGGAGATGGCCAAGTAGCCTTGATTGTCGATGCCAACAATTTGTTTTAACAAGGAGGGAGAATTTTGAGCCTATATGTTATCGCTAAAATCGAGGAGGAAGAATATGCAATAAATATTGAAAATGTGCAGACTATAGAAAAAGTAATGCCTATAACTAGAGTTCCTCAGACTGAAAGTTATGTAAAAGGGGTTATAAATTTAAGAGGAGAAATAATTCCTGTAATTTCTTTAAGAGCAAAATTGGGCTTCCCAGAAAAAGAGCATGATGAAGATACAAGAATTGTAGTTTTGAAAGCTTACGATATGTCAGTAGGCATGATGGTAGATAATGCTAATGAAGTGGTGGATATTTCAGAAGAAAATATTGACAATTTGGTTTTTAATGAAACTTCTGAGGAATTTTCTAAATATGTCAGCAAAGTAGGGAAAATAAAAGATAAGGTATTTCTCATTTTGGATTTAAAAAAATTATTAGATGTCAGGGTGTGAAAAATGGATATTAACCGTTTAAATGAAATGTACTTAGACATTTTGAAAGAATTAGGAAATATAGGGGCGGGAAATGCCATAACTGCTCTTTCAACAATAATTGGCAAAAAAGTGGACATGCAAGTGCCAAAGGTGAAAATTCTAGATTTTAAAGATGTATCGGATATATTTGGTTCTGCTGATACCATAATTGTGGGTATCTATTTCGACCTAGAGGGTGATGTAAAAGGTAATATTCTTTTTGCTCTTGATATAAAAAGTGCCTCTTCTCTTATTTGGAAACTTATGGGATTAGAAGTAAAGGAAGATTTTGGTGAGTTAGAAAAATCCGCATTAGAAGAGATAGGAAATATTATGGCAGGTAGTTATGTAAGCTCATTATCTACTCTTACTTCTTTAAATATGAAAATTTCACCTCCTGCAATAAGTATAGATATGGCAGGAGCAATTTTGAGTGTTCCGGCTATTAAATATGGAGAAATTTCTGATAAGATTTTGTTTATTGAAACTCAATTTATAGAGGGAGAAAAACTGATAAAAGGAGATTTTTTCTTAATACCAGATATTAATTCTTTCGATTTAATACTAAAAGCACTTGGAGTTGAAGTGAATGGAAAATAAAATTTACAGGGTTGGAATGGCAGATGCAAAGGTCACACAAAGCCCAGGAATTCTTACAACTGTTGGGCTAGGGTCTTGCGTTGGAATTGTTCTTTATGACCCTTTAACTAAAGTAGCAGGATTGGTACATATAATGTTACCTTACAGTAACAAAATTTCTGATAATTCAAATAAACTTAAGTTTGCCGACACCGGTATCCGAATTTTGATTGAAGAAATGGTAAAAATAGGTGCTAATCCTAAAAGGTTGATTAGTAAAATTGCTGGAGGAGCACAAATGTTTTCTTCTAAGATAAATTCTGACATTATGAACATAGGAGAAAGAAACGCCACTGCTACTAGAGAAGTATTAGGAGAACTTGGTATACCAATTGTTGCGGAAGATATAGGTGGGAATTACGGAAGGACTATTGAGTTTTATTCTGAGGATGGAAGGCTATTAGTAAAAACCATTGGTTATGGAATAAAATATATTTAATTGGGGGAATTTTGTATGGCATTAGTGGAGGAGGATATATGGAAAACTTATAATTCTAGTAAAGATCCAAATTTACGAAATGAAATAATAATCAAGTATATGCCACTTGTCAAACATATTGTCAAAAAACTCATTATTTCTGATGTTACTCAATCTGAGTATGAAGACTTAATAAATCAAGGAGTACTTGGCCTTATCGATGCAATTGAAAAATATCAGCCTAGTAAAGGCGTAAAATTTGAAACTTACGCTACTTTAAGGATAAGAGGAGAAATAATAGACTATTTGCGAAAAAAAGATTGGATGCCTCGAAGCCTTAAAAAAAAATACAAAAAAATAGAAGAAACCGTAGAAACACTGCAACAAAAATATAATAGAGAACCTACAGTTGAGGAAATAACAGAAGCTTGTGGCTTAAATGAAACAGATGTTTTAAAAACTTTAAGCTATATCAATGTTTCTAACATTAACTCTTTAGAGGAAGCTATTGAAAATAACTTTAAATTGCATGCTATTTCAGATGTTGAATTAAAAAATCCAGAAGAAGAAGTATTGTACAAAGAATTAAAAAGAAAGCTAGCAAATGCCATTAAAAATTTACCAGATAAAGAGAGACTAGTAATAACTTTGTATTATTATGAAGATTTAAACTACAAAGATATAAGCAAAATTTTAAATTTAACAGAATCTAGAATATCACAAATTCACACAAAGGCTATCAAAAGGATAAGGGAGATGTTAGGCGAATACTTTTAAAATGGGGGCTTTAAAATGGATGATAAAAGGTACAGAGTACATATTGAGGTTTCAAAAGATAAACAGCAGGCTTATTTGACTTTAATTGAAGACCCCGATGGCATAAGTATCAATAAAGAAGTCTTGTTACAAGAATTAGAAAAACATAATATAGTGTACGGAATAAAATCCGACGTTATAGAAGGTATTTGTAGAAATTTGGAAAATGCAAAAGGTGTATTAATTGCAGAAGGGAAAAAACCTATAAATGGTGAAGATGGAAAGATAATTTTTGAAATAGACATAGAAAAAAATGCGACACCAAAAATATTGGAAGACGGAAGTGTAGACTATAAAAATTTAGACTTATTTAAAAACATCAAAAAGGGACAAATAATAGCTCGAAAAATAAATCCTACCGCAGGGCAACCAGGAATTAATGTTTTTGGACAAAGAGTTGATGCTTTAGACGGGAAAGATGTAAAACTTCCTCTTGGGAAAAATACTTATATTGATGAGGATAAGCTTGTAGCAGCGATAGATGGCCATCTTGTTGTTTTAAACAACAAAATAGAGGTACATCCTCTTTTGGAAGTAAAAGAAGTTGATACTTCTGTAGGAAATATAAAAACGGTAGCAAGTGTAAAAATTACTGGGAATGTCAAATCAGGTTTTATTGTTGAAAGTGAAGGGAATGTAGAAATTTTTGGAGTGGTAGAAGCCGCTACTATAATAGCAAAAGGAAATATCAATATTCACAAAGGGGTACAAGGGGCTGGAAAGGCAAAAATTATCGCAGAAGGAAATATTACAGCAAAGTATTTACAAAACTGTAGTGTAGAGGCCAGAGGAGATGTATACAGTGAAGCGATAATTTATTGTGAGGTAAAAGCAGGGGGAAGTGTAAAACTTTTAGGTAATAAAAGTCAAATTATTGGTAGTAAAATTGTAGCTGCAAGAGAAATTGTAGCAGCGAATATTGGTTCAAAAATGGGAACGTATACGGAGTTACAAGTAGGCGTACTGCCTCAAAAAAGGCAAAAAATAGCAGAATTAACTTCTCAAATAGAGCAAAATAATATTCAATTAGAAAAAATAGAAAAAATCATAAAATATTTAGAAAAAATCGAAAAATTGTCTCCTGATAAACAAGATGTCTATCACAAAGCTAAAAAATCTTTTCAAAATTTAATTTCTCTAAATCAACAACTAAAGGACGAATTAAATTCTTTAAATGAAGAAATAAAAAGTTATAGCATTGGAATTATAAAAGTTGTTGATACAATATTTCCAGGAACTAAAATCGTCATTGATGATGTTACTTTAAAAATACAAGAACCTATCAAATATGCTATGTTTATAAAAAAAGAGAAAGAGATAAAATATTTTCCTCTAAAATAAGGAGGTGAATTTTTTTATGTCCTCCAATACCCCTATTGATTTAAAAACTATTCTACCTCGTGCTGTAGAGGTAGGAAATTTGAAACAAATTGACCTTCAAAAGCCTGTCATTTATTCTCAGCAAATAGCAATTTCATCTAATAAAGAAAATGAAATAAAGAAGACAAAGCCTAATGAACTTGAAAAAACAGAAAAAACGCTTATAAAAGAGAGGCAAAACTCTGAACAAAAAAATAAGCAAGAGAAAAATCCAGATAAAAAAAATAAAAAAACTATGGGTCATATAGACATAAAAGTGTGATAATATATTGACATTTAGCAAAATATATAATATAGTATTCATTGTCAGTGAATTACACACGCCTAATGATTGCAAAAAGGGTGCCTGAAAGGTCTTTTTGCAAGAGGATTTAGGCGGAGGAATAACCATAGGAGGTGCATGTATGTCGGTAATTTCAATGAAGCAGTTATTAGAGGCAGGGGTACATTTTGGTCATCAAACAAGAAGATGGAACCCTAAAATGGCTCCTTATATTTTTACAGAAAGAAATGGAATTTACATCATTGACTTACAACAAACGGTAGAAAAACTAGAACAAGCTTATGAATTTGTCAAAGGGTTGGTCATGGAAGGGGGCACCATTCTTTTTGTTGGGACCAAAAAGCAAGCCCAGGATTCCATTCGGGAAGAAGCAGAAAGATGCGGTATGTTTTATGTAAACCAAAGGTGGTTAGGTGGAACTCTTACTAATTTTAAAACAATTAAAGGACGAATTCAACGTTTAAAAGAACTTAAAAAAATGGAAGAAGACGGGACTTTTGATGTTCTTCCTAAAAAAGAGGTAATAAAACTTAGAAAAGAAAAAGAAAGATTGCAGAAATTTTTGGGTGGAATAGAGAATATGCAATCTCTGCCTTCGGCTTTATTCATAGTTGACCCTAAAAAAGAAGCTATTGCTGTTGCGGAAGCCCGAAGTTTGGAAATACCAATTGTAGCTATTGTGGATACCAATTGCGATCCTGATCTAATCGATTATCCTATTCCAGGAAATGATGATGCTATAAGAGCTGTCAAGCTTATTACTTCCAAGATTGCAGATGCAGTGATTGAAGGCAATCAAGGGGAACAATTTGCTGCCGCTGAAGAGTGAAAATTTTTGTCTAGTGGTAAGGAAAAAGCAAAGCTCCTTACCACTATTGTATATCATATATCATAATTTAAGGAGGTTTTTCTAATGATATCAGCACAAGCTGTAAAGGAATTAAGAGAACGAACTGGCGCTGGAATGATGGATTGTAAAAAAGCTTTAATGGAAGCAAATGGAGATATGGAAAAGGCCATAGATATTTTAAGAGAAAAAGGATTGGCTGCTGCTGCTAAAAAAGCAGGCAGAGTTGCTAATGAAGGTTTAGTTGATGCTTACATACATGGTGGTGGAAGAATAGGGGTTTTAGTAGAAGTAAATTGTGAAACGGATTTTGTTGCAAATACTGGTGAATTTAAAAATTTTGTTAAGGAAATATGCATGCAAATAGCTGCCGCAAATCCAAGTTATATTTCTCGCGAAGATGTACCACAAGCTGTTTTGGAAAAAGAAAAGGAAATTTTGAAAGCACAAGCGTTAAATGAAGGGAAACCGCAAAATGTTGTAGAAAAAATAGTTGAAGGACGTATTGAAAAATTTTACAAGGAAAATTGTTTGCTAGAGCAACAATACATTAGAGACCCAGAAAAAACAGTGCAAGATCTATTAAATGAGACGATTGCAAAATTAGGAGAAAACATTGTAATAAGAAGATTTGTCAGATTTGAAAGAGGAGAAGGTATTGAAACTTCCTCGAATGAGTAATAAAATTAAATAGGCAACCAAAAAGGGACACGGTTGTGTCCCTTTTTACAAATTACTTAAAAAATTAAGAAGGATTTTCAAAATTTTTATAGAACTTATAAGAATGGGGTGTTAATGTGTCGTCAGTTGTTTACAAGCGAGTGGTTCTGAAAATCTCAGGAGAAGCATTAGCGGGAGAAAAAGGTTTTGGTATTGATTTTAACACTGTAAACAAAATAGCAGACGAAATAAAAGAAGTGAAAGAAATGGGGGTCCAAATTGGCCTTGTAGTTGGTGGAGGAAATATATGGCGCGGAAGAGAAGGCATTGGGATGGACAGAACTACTGCAGACCACATGGGAATGCTTGCGACTGTAATTAATGCGCTTGCACTGCAAGATGCTTTAGAGCAACGGGGAGTTCCTACAAGAGTTCAGACTGCTATTGAGATGAGGGCAATTGCAGAGCCTTATATACGTCGAAGAGCAATAAGACATTTAGAAAAAGGACGGGTTGTTATATTTGCTGCTGGGACAGGGAATCCCTTCTTTTCAACTGATACTGCTGCTTCATTAAGAGCAGCGGAAATAGATGCGGAGGTTATATTATTAGCTAAAAAAGTAGATGGAGTTTATGACAAAGACCCAAATAAATACAAAGACGCTGTAAAATTTAAGGAATTGTCTTATTTAGATGTTTTAAACAAAGGTTTAGGAGTAATGGATTCAACAGCAACTTCTTTATGTATGGACAATAAAATACCAATCATAGTTTTTGACCTTACTACTTACGGAAACATAAAGAAGGTAGTAACAGGAAAAGATATTGGTACAATAGTAAAGGAGGTTTAAGTATGAGTGATTATTTAAAAGCTAGCGAAGAAAAAATGCAAAAATCTTTGAGCGTTTTAAAAAGCGAATTAGCTGCTATAAGAGCGGGAAGAGCAAATCCTGCATTGCTTGACCGAATTATGGTTGATTATTATGGCACTCCAACTCCTCTTAACAGATTAGCTACCATTACAGCTCCCGAGGCAAGAGTTTTGGTAGTGCAACCGTGGGATGTTTCGAAAATAAGTGACATTGAAAAAGCAATACAAAAATCAGATTTAGGAATTAATCCAGTTTCAGACGGTAAAGTATTAAGATTGGTTTTTCCCGAATTGACTGAAGAAAGAAGAAAAGAATTGGTAAAATTGGTTTACAAAAAAGCAGAAGAGGCAAAAGTAGCAGTAAGACAAATCAGGAGAGATGCTAATGATACTGTGAAGAAGATGGAAAAAAACGGCGAAATTTCTGAAGATGAAAGAAAAAAGAGAGAAGAAGAAATTCAAAAATTAACTGATAAATATATAAAAGAAATAGATAAAATAGCGGAGACTAAAGAAAAGGAGATAATGGAAATTTGATGAATTATTACAATTTTATAGGAATGGATTTACATAAAGTTATAGAAAAGATACCAAAGGATTTAAAAATTAACATCGTAGAAACAAAATCTATTTTTAAATATAAAGGTTACTGGTTAAAAGTCGCCAGAATAAAAAAACAAAAAGATATTCTTGAAATTACTGTTGTTAGAGTTTAATCCCCCTCTGGTGAGGGGGACCTTATAAAATGAGGAGGAAAATAAATGGCATTTTTTAAACAAAAAAATAAAGAATTAACCGGAAAAATTGATAAAAATAAACTACCTACTCACATAGGTATTATCATGGATGGAAATGGGAGATGGGCTCAAAAAAGGGGAATGATGAGATTTTATGGCCATAAAGCTGGTGTTAATGCTGTAAGAGAGGTTGTAAAAGCCTGTAGAGAATTAGGGATAAAATATTTAACTTTGTATGCCTTTTCAACTGAAAACTGGAAAAGACCTAAAGAAGAAGTAAATTTTTTAATGGATTTACTCGTTGAGTACCTTTCAAAAGAAGTAGATGAATTAAACAAAAATAATGTGTTGATTAACTTCATAGGAGATATTTCTGTTTTGCCACAGGGGTGTAAAACTGAAATAGAGCGGGCACAAAATATAACAAAAAACAATTTTGGCCTTGTTCTTAATATAGCATTAAATTATGGGGGAAGAGATGAAATTGTAAAGGCTGTCAAAAAAATTTGTACAAAGGTTTTGAATAAAGAACTAACCATTGAGGGAATTACAGAACAAACTATAAGTGATAATTTGTATACAAAAAATCAGCCAGATCCAGACCTTATAATAAGGACAAGCGGTGAAAAGAGATTGAGCAACTTTTTATTATGGCAATCGGCCTATTCTGAATTTTGGTTTACAGAGGTATTGTGGCCGGATTTTAAAAAAGAGCATCTTATTAAAGCGATATTATATTACCAAACTCGCCAAAGAAGATTTGGGGGAGTATAGTAAGGAGTGGTACATAAATATGTTAAAAACAAGGGTTATAAGTGCGATAATTGGTTTGCCAATTTTGTTTTTCATTATGATAAAAGGGGGAACATTTCTTACAATTGCGTTAGTGTTAATAAGCATATTAGGGCTTAATGAGTTTTATAATGCTACAAAAAATCTTGGGATACGGCCTGTGAAAATTTTTGGATATCTGTCAGCAATTCTTTTGTATTTTTTAGAAGGTAAAATAGCAGAAAGAGAGATATTGGTGATAATTGCAATGATGCTTTTTTTACTATTTTTGACTAATAAAAAGTATAATCTTAAAGATTATGCGCTGACTTTATTGGGAATCATTTATATACCTCTTTTCTTTTTGTACATACAAAAACTTAGAGAAATGCCTGAAGGAATTTATATAGTATGGTTTGTTTTTATAGTATCGTGGATGACGGATACTTTTGCATATTTTACAGGTAGATTTTTTGGAAATCACAAACTTGCTCCTACAATAAGCCCCAAAAAGACAATAGAAGGAGCTGTTGGAGGAATTATAGGTTCTATCATTACCTCTGCTATATTTGTTTGGTTATTTCCTCAATCAAATGTTACTATATATCTTTCTATGATTATAGGTTTATTGGGGAGTATAATTGCTCAATGTGGAGATTTAATCGCTTCTTTTATAAAAAGAAATTGTTACATTAAAGACTTTGGAAATACTATTCCTGGCCATGGAGGAATTTTAGATAGATTTGACAGTATTTTATTTGTTTCACCTTTTATCTACTTTATTTTTCAATACATAATTTAGAAAGGAATGCGCTTCATGAAAAAAGTAATAATTCTCGGCTCAACTGGTTCTATTGGTACACAAACCTTAAATGTAATAAAAAATTTTAGAGAAAATTTTGAGATTGTTGGACTTACAGCTTATAACAATGTAGAACTTTTATCTAAACAAATTAGAGAATTTAATCCTAAAGTTGTGGCAGTAAAAGATGAAGATAAAGCTAATCAATTACGTGAAAAACTAGAGGAAAATATCGAAATTCTGACTGGCAGCAAAGGGCTTCAAGAAATTGTAAAATATGAAGCGGATTTAGTGGTGATAGCGGTAGAAGGAATTGCCGGACTTCTTCCAACAATTACAGCCATCCAGACGGGAAAAGATATTGCTTTAGCAAATAAAGAAGTACTTGTAACAGCTGGACAAATCGTAATGGATTTAGCCAAAAAGAAAGGCATAAGGCTTTTACCTATAGATAGTGAGCATTCCGCTATACTTCAATGTTTAAAAGGAAATGATCGAAAAGAAATATCGAGGTTGATTTTAACAGCTTCTGGTGGCCCTTTTAGAGGCAAGAAAAAAGAGGCTTTGAAGAAAGTGACCGTGGAACAGGCTCTAAATCATCCTAATTGGAAAATGGGAAAAAAAATCACGGTAGATTCTGCCACTTTAATGAATAAAGGGTTTGAAGTAATTGAGGCAAAATGGCTATTTGATATTTCTGAAGATAAAATTGATGTTGTTGTACATCCTCAAAGCATAATTCATTCAATGGTAGAATATATAGATGGCAGCATAATTGCACAACTGGCTACTGCCGATATGAGGATACCCATTCAGTATGCCTTAAATTATCCTACTCGTAACTACATAAAAGAAGTAAAGTTTTTGGATTTTTCTGTTATAACCCAATTAACTTTTGAAAAACCCGATTTAGAAACTTTTAGATGTTTGTCGTTAGCATATGAGGCTTTAAAAATTGGAGGAACTATGACTACCGTATTAAATGCAGCTGATGAGATAGCTGTGTCTTTGTTTTTAAATAAAAAAATAGAATTTTTACAAATAGCTGAAATTATAGAGGAGAGTATGAAAGAACATAATAATATACAAAATCCCACTTTAGATGATATAATAAATGTGGATAAAGAGGTTAAGGAAAAAATAGCAAAAAGATATATGAGGTGATATATTTTGACAATATTGATTAGTATAATTGTTTTAAGCGTTTTAGTAATGTTTCACGAATTTGGACATTTTATCGTTGCAAAACTTTCTGGATCTAGAGTAAATGAATTTTCTATTGGCTTTGGTCCACGACTTTTTAAAAAGAAATACGGAGAAACAGAGTATTCTTTTAGAGCATTGCTATTCGGTGGTTATGTTGCTTTAGAAGGTGAAGATGAAAAATCTAATGACCCGCGGGCTATAGTAAATAAGCCTTGGCCTGTAAGGTTAGCTGTCTTTGCTGCAGGTCCTTTAATGAATATATTATTAGCTTTTTTATTGCTTTTTATTGTATTTTTTAGCATAGGTAGGCCTATTCCCCAAATAAAATCTGTAATGGAAGGCTATCCCGCTGAAAAAGCAGGAATTTTGCCTGGGGACAAAATTGTAATGGTAAATAATACAAAGATAAATACATGGGAGGAGTTAGAAAAAGCTATAAGCTCAAGTAAAGGAGAAACATTGACAATTGAAGTTCAAAGAGGAAATGAAATTTTACAAAAACAAGTAAAACCGGTTTTTGATAAAGAGGCTTCAAAAGTAATGATAGGGATTATCCCAGCGCATAAGCGTTCTATATCTCTTGCCATTAAAACTGCCATTAATCAGACTATATATTTTTCTAAACTCATTATTTTGTTTCTTGTAATGCTAGTAACCGGAAAAGTTTCTGTCAATGATATTATGGGACCTGTGGGAATTGTTCAAGCGGTAGGAACTGTTGCCAAAACAGGTGTTATGAATTTACTGGCTTTTTCTGCTCTTATAAGCGTAAATTTAGGCCTTTTTAATCTATTGCCTTTGCCGGCTTTAGATGGCGGAAGGATTTTGTTTGTATTAGCAGAGGCAATAAGAGGGAAACCCTTACCACCTGAAAAAGAAGGCTATATCCATTATTTGGGTTTTTTACTGTTGATTGCATTGCTTATTTTTGTAACCTATAGGGATATTTTACGTATTTTTTAAAAGGTGAAAAAAATGAGGAAAATTACTCGAGAAGTGAAAATAGGAAATAAAAAGATTGGTGGAAATAATCCAATTTTGGTTCAGTCTATGACTAACACGGATACCCACGATATTGAAAAAACAATAGAGCAGATAAGAAGACTAGAAGCTGAAGGCTGTGATATTATAAGAGTTGCTGTTCCGGATATGGAAGCAGCTGAAGCAATAAAAGAAATAAAGAAAAATATAAATATTCCTTTGGTAGCAGATATTCATTTTGATTATCGGTTAGCTATAAAATCAATTGAAAATGGAGCAGACAAGATAAGAATTAATCCTGGAAACATAGGAAGAGAAGAAAATATCAAAAAAGTGGTAGAAATAGCAAAAGAAAGAGGTGTTCCTATTAGAATAGGCGTAAATTCTGGCTCTTTAGAAAAAGAAATATTATATAAATACAAGGGAATAACTGCCGAAGCAGTTGTGGAAAGCGCCTTAAAAAGCGTTTTAATTTTAGAAAAGTTGGGCTTTTATGATATAGTTATTTCGCTAAAAACTCCAAATGTACCTCTTACTATAGAGGCTTATAAACTTGCTTCTTCAAAAGTAGATTATCCGTTGCACGTAGGTATAACAGAGGCGGGAACTATTGAAGCTGGCACTATAAAATCTGCTATAGGAATAGGAACATTGCTTTATTTAGGAATAGGAGATACAATAAGAGTTTCTTTAACGGGTGATCCAGTCCATGAGGTGAGAGTAGGGAGACAGATTTTACGTTCTTTAGGTCTTTTAAAAGAAGGAGTCGAAGTCATTTCCTGCCCTACCTGCGGTAGAACAAAAATTGACTTAATAAAATTAGCACAAGAAGTAGAAAAAAGGACAAGGCATATTAAAAAGCCCTTAAAAGTTGCTGTTATGGGATGTGTTGTAAACGGACCAGGGGAAGCAAAAGAAGCTGATATAGGTATAGCAGGAGGAGATGGAGAAGGAGTTATTTTTAAAAAAGGAAAAGTTTATAAAAAAGTTAAAGAAGAAGAATTAATAGAAGAATTGACGAAAGAAATTGAAAAATTACTCGAGGAGGATTCTTAATGATTTCTGTTGTAATCCCAGCTTTTAATGAAGGAAAAAATATTGGGAGAGTTTTGTCAGTCTTAGAAACAATAGACATGATTGATGAAATCATAGTTGTAAATGATGGTTCTACGGATGATACAAAAGAGCAAGCCTTAAAACACGATGTAAAGCTAGTAGATTTGCCGAAAAATCAAGGCAAGGGGAAAGCATTAAAAGCAGGAATAGATAATGCTAAAGGCGATATTATCGTCATGTTAGATGCCGATTTGATTGGACTTACTGAAAAACATTTTGTAAATCTCGTATCTCCTGTATTAAAGGATGAAGCAGATATGACAATTGGAATTTTTTCCGGTGGAAGGAAATCTACAGATTTTGCACAGAAGGTAGCACCCTTTTTGTCAGGCCAAAGGGCAATAAAAAGGCAGTTTTTAGAAAACATTGAAAAGATGGAAGTCAGCAAGTTTGGAGTAGAAATTGCGTTAAATAAACACGCCAAAAAGAACAAGCTTAGAGTAGTAAATGTGCCTCTTGAGAATCTAAGTCATGTCATGAAGGAAGAAAAGCTGGGATTAATAAAAGGATTTTATGCGAGATTGAAAATGTATTTTGATATTTTAAAAATGGGGATTTAGAAAGAGGGATTTTATGATTCCAGCATTATTTCTGCAGGAATTTGAAATAAAAAAAGTAAAACTGTTAAAAAAAGAGAGAAAATTAATTGTAAGTGTATCCTCTAACAATAATGCAAATTCACAGTTTAGAAAATTTCAGGATTTTTTGCTTAACAAATTTCCTTTGATTAAAGAAGTGGAAGTTGTAGTAGAAAGGGAAGAGAAATATAATTGCCTTCAGGACATAATAGATAATTTTGAAGAAATAATTTTAAAACTGAGTGAAGAACATCCGGCTTCTCTTGGTTTTTTAAAAACTTGTGAGGTAGTAGCAGAATATCAAAAGATAATAATTAAAGCTCCTAATGAAGTAGTCTACCAATTTATAAAGAGCAATAGAATTGACTATGCTCTTAGGAAATTTTTAAAGGATAAATATGGAATTGAAACAGAAATAAATGTGATCCTTTTACAGGAACTCCAAGACACAATGGGGAAAATCATAAGGGAGGAAGATATAAAAGTTATTGAAGAAATTACTAAAAATGGTCATAAACAACAAGATGTCAATACAACTGAAAGGGAGGACAAAGGACATTCCCAAATACTTTTAGGAAAAGAAATAAAAGCTGAAGCGATATCTATTAAAAATATTACTGCAGATATAGAAGAAGCAATAATTGAAGGTGAAATCTTTTCTCTCGAATTTAAGGAATTAAAATCTAAAATTTTAATGACTTTTGATATAACTGATTATACTTCATCAATACTTGTAAAAGCCTTTTTAACTGAGGAAAAGTATAATTCTTTAAAAGAGAATATCCAAGTAGGCAGTTTTATAAAGTTAAGGGGGAAAGTTTTCTACGATAAATATGAAGGAGATTTAGTAATAAGTTTAAAAGACCTGCAGCTGATATCCCCAAAAGAGAGAAAAGATCTAAGTGAGAAAAAAAGAGTAGAGCTTCACTTACACACTCAAATGAGCAGTATGGATGCGGTAGCCTCTGCAACAGAAGTGATTAAAAGAGCAGCAAAATGGGGACACAAAGCTATTGCTATAACAGACCATGCAGTTGTACAGGCATATCCAGAAGCGATGGAAGCCTCCTATAAATATGGAGTAAAAGTCATATACGGTGTAGAAGGCTATTTAGTGGATGATGGTGTACCTATTGTAATGGGAGATACAGACTCTACCTTAGATGATGAGTTTACTGTTTTTGATATAGAGACGACTGGTCTTTCCAATATAAATGATGAAATAATCGAAATTGGTGCAGTAAAAATAAAAGAAGGCAAAATAATAGATACTTTTGAAACCTTTGTTAATCCCAAAATTCCTATTTCTTCTTTTATAACCAAACTTACTGGAATTGACGAATCTATGGTTAAAGATGCTCCTTCTATAGAAGAAATATTACCTAAATTTTTGGAGTTTTCTTCTAACAGTGTTTTAGTGGCTCATAATGCAAATTTTGATGTGTCTTTTATAAAATCTAAAGCTAAAAAATTTAATTTAAATGTGAACAATACGGTTTTAGATACCTTAGAACTAAGTAGGCATTTATATAAAGATTTGAAAAATTACAAACTAGATACTTTGGCTGAACACTTACAGGTAAAACTGGAACACCACCACAGAGCGGTAGACGATGCCAGAGCTACTGCTGAAATATTTATAAAAACTATCGATAGATTAAAAGAATTAGGAGTAAAAAAGGTGAAAGATATAAATGATATATTGAGAGAAAGTGAAGTTGATATAAAGAAATTGCCTGTCTACCATGTTACAATTTTGGTAAAAGACCAAAGAGGATTGAGAAATTTATACGAAATAATCTCTAAATCTAATTTAGAATATTTCCATAGAACACCTCGTATCCCCAAAAGTTTACTTATTAGTATGAGAGAAGGTCTTATCATTGGTTCTGCTTGCGAACAAGGGGAAGTTTTTAGGGCGATTTTATCTAATTTAGAGGAAAAGAAACTAGAGAATATTATTTCTTTTTACGATTATTTAGAAGTACAACCTGTGGGAAATAATGAGTTTTTAATTGAAAAAGGAGAAATAAAAAGCGTAGAAGAATTAAAAGAAATAAATAGAAGAATTTATCTTTTAGGTAAAAAATACAATAAATTAGTGGTAGCAACGGGAGATGTACACTTTTTAGATCCGTGGGATGATATATACAGAAAAATTTTAATGGCAGGAAAAGGATATAAGGATGCAGATAGGCAGCCGCCTCTTTATTTTAAAACAACCGATGAGATGCTAAAAGAATTTGAATATTTAGGAGAAGAAGTAGCGAAAGAGATTGTAATTGATAATCCTAATAAAATTGCTGACCTTATAGAAGAAGTAAAACCCATACCAGATGGAACATTCCCTCCCGTAATAGAAGGAGCTGAAGAAGAATTAAGGAAGCTTACTTTAGATAAGGCTCATGAAATATACGGCGACCCCTTGCCAGAAATAGTACAAAATCGCTTGGATAGAGAATTAAATTCTATAATTAACAATGGATATGCAGTCATGTATATTATAGCTCAGAAATTAGTGTCTAAGTCTTTAAAAGATGGGTATTTGGTTGGCTCTAGAGGTTCTGTAGGCTCTTCTTTAGTGGCTACTATGAGTGGAATAACAGAAGTTAATCCACTGCCTCCTCATTATGTTTGTCCAAATTGCAAGTATTCCGAGTTTATAACTGATGGAAGCTATGGTTGTGGTGTGGACATGCCGGACAAAATTTGTCCTCACTGTGGTACTTTGATGAAGAAGGATGGCTTTGATATACCCTTTGAAGTGTTTTTAGGGTTTGAAGGAGATAAAGAACCCGATATTGACCTCAATTTTTCTGGAGAATACCAACCTATTGCTCATAAGTATACAGAAGAACTTTTTGGAAAAGGACACGTTTTTAGAGCAGGTACTATTGGAACTTTAGCAGATAAAACTGCTTATGGATTTGTGAAAAAATATTTTGAAGAGCGTAGTTTAGTAGTTCATAAGTCAGAAATCAAAAGGCTTACTATGGGATGCACAGGGGTAAAAAGAACTACAGGACAACATCCAGGTGGAATAATGGTAGTGCCAAAGGACAAGAGCATTTACGACTTTACTCCAATACAGCATCCTGCAGATGCAGAAGACACTGATGTTATAACGACTCATTTTGATTACCATTCAATAAGCGGAAGGCTTTTAAAACTGGATATTTTAGGGCATGATGACCCTACAGTTATCAGAATGCTTGAAGATTTAACCGGCGTTAATGCAAGAGAGATTCCTTTGGATGATAAGAAAACTATGAGCTTATTCACCAGCGTAGAAGCATTGGGAATAGACCCTGAAGAACTAAATACTCCTGTGGGTACTTTGGGATTGCCTGAGTTCGGAACGAAGTTTGTAAGACAGATGCTTATTGAGACTCGTCCTACTACTTTTGCAGAACTAGTACGCATAAGCGGACTTTCTCACGGCACTGATGTATGGCTTAACAATGCTCAGGACATAATAAGAGAAGGAATAGCTACATTAAAAGAAGTAATATCTACAAGAGATGATATAATGCTTTATCTGATAAGCAAAGGTATGGATAAAAAATTATCCTTCAAAATAATGGAAAATGTAAGAAAGGGCAAAGGTGTGACGCCAGAAGAAATAGAGGAAATGAAAAAACACGGTGTTCCAAATTGGTTTATTGAGTCTTGCCAAAAAATAAAATATATGTTTCCTAAAGCCCATGCTGTGGCATATGTAATAATGGCATTTCGAATTGCTTATTTTAAAGTTCATTATCCAGAAGCCTTTTATGCTACATACTTTACTGTTAGAGCAGATGACTTTAATTTGGATATTGTATTAAAAGGGAGAGACAGCATAAAAAATGCTATAAAAGAGATAGAAGCGAAAGGAAATAATGCTAGTCCTAAAGAAAAAAGCCTTTTAACAGTATTAGAAGTAGCTTTAGAGATGTACCTAAGAGGATTTAAGTTTATAAATGTAGACTTATATAAATCTGATGCAGTCAAATTTTTGATTACTAATGAAGGAATATTGCCACCTCTTAATTCTTTAGAAGGTGTAGGAATACAAGCGGCCAAAACAATTGCACAAGAAAGAGAAAATGGTAAATTTCTATCTGTTGAAGATTTTAGAAACAGAACAAAGGTCAGTAAAACAGTTATAGAAATATTAAGAAAATATGGCTGCTTAAATGATTTGCCAGAATCTAATCAATTAAGTTTATTTTAGTGTTGCGTTGGCAAAAGGTGTATGTTATAATTGTTATGTCAACATAGAGTTTTTGCAAAAAAGAGTGGGGTTCCCCACTCTTTAGTTTATATAAGTTTATATAACAAAAATAGAAAATTTTAGGAGGAGAATAGGATATGTCCAAGATAGAACAAATTGCAAAGGACTTAGTAACGCCTATTTTAGAAAAAAATAATTTTGAGCTAGTAGATGTAGAATACAAAAAGGAAGGGAATAACTGGTATTTGAGAGTTTATATAGATAAAGAAGGGGGGATTACTTTAGATGATTGTCAATTGGTTAGTGAGTATTTAAGCGATAGATTAGATGAAGTAGATCCAATAGAACATAGCTATATTTTAGAAGTATCTTCTCCAGGTTTGGATAGACCTCTTAAAAAACCACGAGATTTTGAAAGAAATATCGGAAAAGAAATAGAAATATCCCTATATTCTCCTATTGATAAAAGGAAAAAGTTTGAAGGGGAACTTATAGAGTTTACTGGAGATAAAATAATTATTCTCTATAACGGTGAAAGAAAGGAATTTGATATGAAGAATGTAAGTCTTGTTAAACCAGTAATAAAGTTTTAAAATTAAGGAGGGGAAATAATAATGAACACAGAATTCATAGAAGCTTTAAATTCGATCTGTGAAGAAAAAGGAATACCAAAAGATACAATGTTTGAAGCGATAGAAGCTGCCTTAGTTTCTGCTTATAAAAAGAATTATGGGTCTTCGCAAAATGCTAAAATTGTGATGGATAGAGAAACAGGTGATGTAAAAGTTTATGCACAAAAAACAGTGGTGGAAGAGGTTTACAATGACCTCTTAGAAATAAGTTTAGAAGAAGCGAGAAAAATAAACAAAAAATATCAAATAGGAGATATAGTTGATATAGAAGTAACGCCAAAAAATTTTGGCAGGATTGCAGCGCAAACCGCAAAACAAGTTGTGATTCAACGGATTAGAGAAGCAGAAAGAAATGTGATTTATGAAGAATTTTTGAGCAAAGAAACAGAAGTAATAACAGGGATTGTAACCCGAGCAGATAAAAAAAATGTACTCATTAATTTAGGCCGAGTGGAAGCAATACTAGGCCCAGCAGAACAAATTCCAGGGGAGACTTTTGCACCAGGTGACAGAGTTAAAGTGTATATTGTAGAAGTAAAAAAGACTACTAAAGGCCCTCAAATTTTGATTTCTCGTTCACATCCAGGACTTGTAAAAAGATTATTTGAATTGGAGTCACCTGAAATTCAACAAGGAATAGTTGAAATCCGGAGCATTGCCCGAGAAGCTGGTTCACGGACAAAAATGGCGGTTTTTAGCAGAGATGAAAATGTAGACCCTGTAGGAGCTTGTGTTGGATATAAAGGAGCAAGAGTACAAGCTGTTGTCAATGAACTAAAGGGAGAAAAAATAGATATAGTCAAGTGGAGTTCAAAACCTCAGGAATTCATAATAAATGCTTTAAGTCCAGCAAGAGCGTTAAGTATAGAAATTTTAGATGAGAAAGAAAAAGTAGCAAGAGTAATTGTGCCTGATTACCAACTTTCTTTAGCAATTGGAAAAGAAGGACAAAATGCTAGGCTGGCGGCAAAGCTCACAGGTTGGAAAATAGACATAAAAAGTGAATCAATGGTAAAAAGTTAGGTGAGGTGAAAAGATGAAGACCAAAAAGGTTCCAATGAGAATGTGCTTAGGCTGTCAGCAGATGAAACCGAAAAAGGAATTAATACGCATTGTAAGACGAGCAAAAGATTCAATTGTACAGGTAGATTTAACAGGAAAAGTACCGGGAAGAGGTTGCTATATTTGCAAAGATATAAATTGTCTTGAAAAAGCTTTTAAAAATAGAAGATTAGAAAAAGCTCTAGAAGTACCAATTTCTGATGAAATTTACGAACAATTAAAGAGGGAGATAGTGGATGAAGAATGACAGATTTCATTCTATGCTCGGATTAAGTAAAAAAGCCGGTAAACTTGTCTCTGGCAATTATAGTGTGGATAAGTACCTCAAACTTAAAAAAATCTTTTTAGTGGTATTGGCCACTGACGTGTCAAAGAATACTTTTAAAAAGTTTGCTACAATGTGTGAACGAAATAAAGTCCCCTATATTGTATATTCCACAAAAGAGCTATTGGCAAAAGCGATAGGAAGAGAAATAGTCGGGGTAATTGGCATTACAGACGAGGGATTAGCAAAAGTATTACTAGATGCTGCAAAGGAGGAAAATTATGGAGGTGAATAAAATGTCTAAAACAAGAGTTTATGAATTAGCAAAAGAATTGAATTTATCTAGTAAAGACCTTATATCCAGATTAAACGATTTGGATATAAAAGTTAAAAACCACATGAGTACGTTGGAAGATGAAGAAGTAGACTTAATCATGGATTTACTAAGTGACAAACCACAACAAACGGATGAAATAAATCAACAGGAAGAAGATATATTTGAAGATAATTTAGAGGATTTGGAAGAAGAGAGAGCTTACAAAAAGAGTTTCAAAAAAGGTGGTAAGAAAAATAAGAAGAATAACAAAAAAGTGATTTTAACAGAGGAAAAACAAGAGGACGAAATTAAAATAATCACTATTCCCGAGTTTTTGACTGTAAAAGAGTTAGCAGAAAAAATGAAAGTCAATCCTACAGAGATAATTAAAAAGTTAATTGCAAAAGGAATAATGGTTACAGTAAATCAACAGATTGATTTTGAAAATGCATCTAAAATTGCTGAAGAATATGGATTTTTGGTGGATAAAGAAGAAGTAAAAGATGAATTAGAATTGTTGTTAGAAGAAGCGCCTGATGATGAAAAAGATTTGCAACCTCGTCCACCTATTGTTACTGTAATGGGCCATGTGGACCATGGTAAAACTTCTTTATTAGATGCCATTAGAAATACAAATGTCACTATGAAAGAAATGGGAGGAATCACACAGCATATAGGTGCCTCTGTAGTTGAGGTAAATAACAAAAAAATTGTGTTTTTAGATACGCCTGGCCATGAAGCTTTTACTGCTATGAGAGCAAGAGGAGCCAGCATTACAGATATTGTCGTTTTAGTCGTAGCTGCAGATGATGGTGTTATGCCTCAAACAGTAGAAGCAATAAACCACGTGAAAGCTGCCAATGCACCTATGATTGTAGCTATAAACAAAATAGATTTGCCGACTGCAAATCCTGATAAGGTAAAGACAGAGCTAAGTGAGCTAGGGTTAGTGCCAGAAGAATGGGGAGGAAATACAATTTGTGTACCTGTTTCTGCAAAGAAAAATATAGGTATAGATAATCTTTTAGAAATGATTTTGCTGGTGGCTGAAATGGAAGATTTAAAAGCTAATCCGAATAAGCCAGCAAGAGGTACTATAATAGAAGCGAAGTTAGAAAAAGGAAAAGGTCCTGTTGCAACCGTAATTGTACAAAATGGTACTTTACAAATAGGAGATGCTATTTTAGCGGGTACCACCTATGGAAGAGTAAGGGCAATGTTTGATGACAAGGGGAAAAGAATTAAAAAAGCCGGGCCTTCTACGCCAGTGGAGGTTTTGGGCTTTTCTGAAGTACCAGAAGCCGGAGATAAGCTCATAGTAGTAGAGGAAGAAAAAAAAGCAAGAGAATTGGCAGAAAGACGTAAAGAACTTCAAAAAGAAATGGAACTTAAACGAAAGCAAAAAGTTTCACTAGAGGACTTATTTAGTCAAATACAGGAAGGTAGCGTAAAAGAATTAAATATTATCATAAAAGCTGATGTTCAAGGTTCAGTAGAAGCATTAAAGAAATCCATTGAAGACTTAAGCAACGAAGAAGTTAGAATAAAGGTAATTCACGGAGCAGTAGGCGCAATAACTGAAACGGATGTTATGCTTGCATCAGCTTCTAATGCCATAATAATAGGTTTTAATGTAAGGCCAGAGACAAATGCTAAAAATCTTGCAGAAAAAGAAAAGGTAGATATAAAGCTTTATCGAATTATATATGATGTTATTGAAGATATTAAAGCAGCTATGAAAGGTCTGTTAGAGCCAAAATATAAAGAAGTAGAGTTAGGAAGAGCTGAAGTTAGGGCCGTTTTTAGGGTACCTGGTGTAGGAAATGTAGCTGGCTGTTATGTGTTAAGTGGTAAAATTTTAAGAAATGCCGATGTACGTATAATAAGAAATGGTATTGTAGTCTATGAGGGTAAAATTGCTTCTTTAAAGAGATTTAAAGATGATGTGAGAGAAGTACAACAAGGATTTGAATGCGGTATAGGTATAGAGAAATTCAACGACATAAAAGAGGGTGACATAATAGAGGCTTATCAAATGGAAGAAATTCCTCGTTGAAAGGATGAATACAATGCAGTACAGGAATAATCGACTTTCAGAAGAAATAAAAAAAGAGATAAGTAAAATGATTTTAGAAGAAATTAAAGACCCAAGAATTAAAGCAATGGTTAGTATAACTGATATAGAACTTACTAAAGACTTGAGATATGCTAAAGTTTATGTAAGTATTTACGGAAATGAAGAAGATAAACGTGAAACTTTTGAAGGGCTGAAAAGTGCAGCTGGATATATCAGACACGAAATTGGACGGAGAATAAAAATGAGATATACTCCTGAAATCATCTTTGAGTTAGATCACTCTATAGAATATGGGGCTCATATTTCTGAAATATTAAAAGAACTCAATAAGCAAGAGGGTGATGGTAATTGATATTAATTGACGCAGTAAATCACATAAAAGACGCTAAAAGTGTAATTGTAATATCTCACATAGCACCTGATGGAGATGCTATAGGTACTGTTACAGGAATGTATAAAGTTTTAAAAAAAATGGGAAAAGAAGTAGAGGCATTCATAGATGATGAAATTCCTGAAATGTACAATTTTGTTCCTAGTATAGATAAAATAACAAGACCATTTTATAAAGAGGCAGACGTAGTCTTGATTTTTGACTGTGCTGACGAAGAAAGATTGGGCAGTGCCAAAGAACTTTTAAAAACTTCTGCTGTAACTATTAATATTGACCATCACATTTCAAATACTTTATATGCCAAATTGAATTATGTAGATACTAACGCAGCTGCGACAGCAGAAATAGCCTATCAAATTGTTAAATTGTTAGGAGTAGAATTTGATGAAGAAATAGCAACATGCTTTTATACAGCAATTTTGACAGATAGTGGTGGATTTATGTACGAATCAACTACTTCTATAACTCATCAAATAGCCGGGGACTTAATAAACAATGGCGCTAAATTTAAAGAAATAGCAGATAAAGTTTTTAATACTCTTAAATTTAACAAAGCAAAACTTTTGGGAAAGGCTTTAAATAGCCTAGCCTTATATAAAGAGGGAAAAGTTGCTTATATGGAAATTTTAAAAAAGGATTTTGAAGAAACTGACACTAATCTTTCGCACATAGAAAATATTATCACCTATGCTAGAAATATTGAAGGGGTAGAAGTAGCAGTACTTTTAGTTGAAAAAGAAGAAGAGATAAAGATTAGTTTAAGGTCAAAAGAAAAGGTAGATGTAAATAAAATTGCAAATATTTTTGGTGGTGGAGGCCATGTTAGGGCTGCTGGATGTAGCATCAAAGGAAATATTCAAAAAGCCAAAGAAAAAATTTTACAGGCAATATTCAAAGAATTAGAGGGATAAAAATTGGAGGGAATACTCAACATTTTAAAGCCACCTGGTATGACTTCTCACGATGTTGTAGATTTTATCAGAAAAATCTACAACACACGAAAAGTTGGACATACAGGAACTTTAGACCCAGATGCAGCAGGAGTACTACCTGTCTGCGTAGGAGGCGCTACTAAATTTGTCTCTTACCTGGTAGAACAAGATAAAAGATATAGATTTGAAATAACTTTTGGGTTTAGTACAGATACTTTAGATAAAAGTGGCAAAATTATAAAAAGCGGACCTGTAAGATTTTTAAAGGAGAAAGAATTAAGGCAAGTCTTAAGGGAATTTGAAGGAAAGATAAAGCAAATTCCTCCAATATATTCTGCAAAAAAAATAAAAGGAAAAAAATTATATGAATATGCGAGAGAAGGAAAGATAATTGATATCCCACCTATTGAAGTTACTATATACAATATTGACTTAGTTGAGTATGAGTCACCTTATCAAGTTTTGATAGATGTGAAATGTTCTAAAGGCACCTATGTGAGAGCTTTAGTAAGAGATATATGCGAAAAATTAAACATGCCGGGATATATGTCTATGTTGATAAGAACAGAGGTTGGTGCTTTTAGGATAGAAGATGCTTATACTCTTGAAGAAATAAAAGAAAAAAAGCCTTCATTACAGCCAATAGATAAGTTTATTAAATTACCTTCTGTACACTTAAACAAAATAGAAGCTGAAAAAATTTTAAAAGGTCAATTTATTTCGAATAGACATTCTATTGAAACTTCATTTTTGAAATTATATGATAATAATGGCAAGTTTCTCGGTATTGGAGTTTCGGAAAGAAATAAAATCCGTCCCAAAAGACTTCTTTGAGGGGGAAATGGTAATTTGCAGATTATTGATGAGAGCAGTGCATCAAGATGCAAAGAGGCCAAGGTAATTGCTTTAGGCAATTTCGATGGGGTTCATATAGGTCACCAGAAATTAATTAAACAGGCGATATCTCTTTCTAAAAAAAACAACTTAACAAGTGCTGTTTTCACATTTAAGCAGCATACTTCAAAAATTTTAACCCCTGACAAGCCATCAGAGCTTATAACTACTTATCAAAAAAAGGTAGAAATTTTAAAGCAATTTAACCTTGATTATGGGATATTCTTTGACTTTACTGAAAATTTTTCTAAATTAACCGCTGAAGAATTTATAATAAAAATTTTAGTGGAGCTATTAAACATTAGAATAGCAGTAGCAGGATATAATTATAGATTTGGTTACAAAGCTTTAGGGAGTGTAGATACATTAAAAAAATATTCCAAAATATATTCATATAAAGTTTATGTTGTCCCTCCAGTTATAAGGGAAGGTGTTGTAGTAAGCAGCAGCTATATAAGGGAATTAATAAAATCTGGTAAAATTGAGAAAGCCAATGAGTTATTAGGACGTTTTTTCTCTTTGCAAGGGCAAGTGATCCATGGACAAGAAATTGGGCGAAAATTAGGTTTTCCTACTGCTAATTTACAAATATCGGAAGATTTAGTTTTGCCAAAAACAGGAGTATATGTGACGCGAGTAAAAATTGAAGACAAATTTTATATAGCGGTCACAAATGTTGGCTCTAAGCCTACTTTTGGCGGCACGAACATTTCTGTCGAATCTTACGTTTTAGATTACAATGAAAATTTATATGATAAATATTTAGAAATCGAATTTATCACAAGAATAAGAGATGAAATTAAATTTCAAAACGTAGAAGCTTTACAACAACAAGTTTTTAAAGATATTAATTATGCTAAAAACTTTAAAAATATTTTACAACATAAACATTATGTGATAAAATAAAATAGCGAATTTACCTTACGCGTAGAATACCGTATCTCCGGCGGTATTCTACGCGTAAGGCGTATTCTAAAAGATGGAGGTGAAAAAAGTGCTAGACAAAGAGAAAAAAGCTGAAATAATCAATAAGTTTAAACGCCATGATACTGACACAGGTTCTCCAGAAGTTCAAATTGCCCTTTTAACCGAGAGAATAAATAACTTAAATGCTCATTTGCAAGTTCATAAAAAAGACCATCATTCAAGAAGAGGTCTTCTTAAAATGGTTGGGCAAAGAAGGGCATTGTTAAATTATTTAATGAAAACAGATATGGAAAGGTATCGTGCCATTATTGAAAAATTAGATTTAAGAAAATAGAGCGAGATACCTCGCTCTATTTTCTATAAAATTTTACGAAAGGAGGAGATAACATGGAAGAACGAACTTTCGAAATGGAACTAGCAGGGAGAAAGCTGATAGTTCAGACAGGAAAAGTAGCTCAGCAAGCAAATGGAGCAGCTTGGGTGAAATATGGTGATACCGTCGTTTTAGTTACTGCCTGTGCTTCAAAAGAACCCCGAGAAGGGATTGACTTTTTTCCTTTAACCGTTGAATACGAAGAAAGATTGTACTCTGTCGGTAAAATTCCTGGGGGTTTTATAAAAAGAGAAGGGAAACCTAGTGAAAAGGCAATTCTCTCTGCTCGATTAATTGATAGACCCATTAGACCTTTATTTCCACATGGTTATCGAAATGACGTACAAATTATAGCTACAATATTGTCTGTTGACCCTGATGTACAACCAGAAATAGTCGCGATGATCGGTTCTTCGGTTGCTCTTTCAATTTCTGATATTCCCTTTAATGGTCCAACAGGTGCGGTGGCAGTAGGATTGGTGGATGGACAGTTTGTAATTAATCCTAACCATGATCAAAGAGAAAAAAGCTTAATGCATTTAGTAGTTTCAGGAACAAAAGATGCTATTGTAATGGTGGAAGCAGGAGCAAAAGAAGTACCTGAGGAAACCATGCTAGAAGCTATTATGTATGCTCACGAATACATCAAACAAATTGTAGAGTTTATAGAGGAAATAGTTAAAGAAGTAGGGGTTCCGAAAAGCGAAGTGATTTTACATGAAATAGACAAAGAACTAGAAGAAAAAGTAAGAGCATATGCTACACAAAAAATATACGAAGCGCTAAGAACACCTGAAAAGAAAGAGAGGAACGATAACTTAGATAAAGTTGAACAAGAGGTTTTAGAGTACTTTAAAGAAGAATATCCCGACAATCTCGCTGATATAGATGAAGTACTTTACAATATAATGAAAGAACAAATGCGAAAAATGATAACAGAAGAAAAAATAAGAGTAGATGGTAGAGGTCTTGACGACATAAGGCCAATATGGTGTGAAGTAGGAGTGTTACCCAGAACTCATGGTTCTGCAATTTTCACAAGAGGGCAAACTCAAGTATTGACAGTAGCAACCTTAGGTGCTTTAGGAGACATTCAAATTTTAGACGGCATAGGAGATGAAGAAGCAAAAAGATATATGCATCATTACAATTTCCCACCCTACAGTGTTGGAGAAGTAAGACCTTTAAGAGGCCCCGGTAGAAGGGAGATTGGTCATGGAGCTTTAGCAGAAAGAGCTTTAGAACCGGTAATTCCTTCTGAAGAGGAATTTCCTTACACCATAAGATTAGTGTCAGAAGTTTTAAGTTCTAATGGTTCTACTTCTCAAGCTAGTGTTTGTGGCAGTACTTTAGCTTTAATGGATGCGGGAGTTCCAATAAAAGCTCCAGTTGCAGGAGTGGCTATGGGGCTTATCAAAGAAGGAGATGTAGTTTCTGTACTCACTGATATACAAGGGATTGAAGACTTTTTAGGGGATATGGACTTCAAAGTAGCAGGTACAGAAAAAGGAATCACAGCGATACAAATGGATATAAAAATTCCTGGAATTGACAAAGAAATTTTAAAAATGGCTTTAGAAAAAGCTCGAAAGGGTAGGTTATACATCCTTAGCAAAATGTTAGAAGTTATAAAAGAGCCGAGAAAAGAGTTATCCATATATGCACCTCGTGTTATAAGAATGGTAGTTGACCCCGAAAAAATTAGGGATATAATCGGACCTGCTGGCAAAACCATAAGTAAAATTATTGCAGAAACTGGAGTGAAAATTGATATAGAAGAAGACGGTAGATTATACATTACTGCTTCTGATTTAAAATCGGGTGAAAGAGCTAAGCAAATGATTGAGGCTATAACAAAAGATATAACAGTAGGAGAAATTTATTTAGGGAAAGTGCTTAGAATAACACCTTTCGGAGCGTTTGTAGAAATCGCACCTGGTAAAGAAGGCCTTGTCCACATTTCTAAACTTTCTAAAAAGCGCGTCCAAAAGGTAGAAGATGTAGTTAAGGTTGGAGATGACATATTGGTAAAAGTTACTGATATTGATAAACAAGGTAGGATAAGCCTTTCAAGGAAAGATGCGTTACCTGATGAAGAGGAAGAGAAAAGAAAGTAAAGGCATAAACCGCCCCAACGGTTTATGTTTTTTATTTTTTAGTAATATATTCGCTGCCTGTTTGAATAAAATTAAAGTGAGAATATCAACGGGTGGTGTTATAATGAAAATATTTTATATAAAATATCCTAAAAAAAGCTTTTGGATTATTCTTTCCATAGCAATATTGTTGCTCCTCTTTTTAATTTACATAATTACACGGAGTGTTTCTGTCTTTAACGTAGATGAACCAATTTATAAAGGAGATACAAAAGAAAAAAAGATTGCTTTTGCTTGCAACGTAGCATGGGGAGATGAGTACATACCAAAAATGTTAGATATTTTTAAAGATAACAATGTCCATATCACATTTTTTTTTGAAGGAAAATGGGCAGAAAAAAATCCTGATGTTGTAAAAGATATTTATCAAAAAGGCCATGAGATTGGAAGCCATGGATATACGCATGTGAAATACACAAATTTAAGTAGACAACAATATGAAGAAGATATAAAAAAAAGCAGTGAAATTTTAGAAAAAATTACAGGAATAAAGCCTATTCTTTTTGCGCCACCGTATGGGGATTTCAATGATGAAGTTGTAAAAGTAGCAGAACAATTAGGATATAAAGTCATTCTCTGGAGTTTGGATACTATAGATTGGAATAATCCAAGTCCTCAGACAATTGTAGATAGAGTTATGAGTAAATATCACAACGGCGCTATTGTGTTAATGCACCCTACTAAAAATACTGTGGAAGCATTACCTCAGATAATAAACCAGCTTAAAGAAAAAGGTTATAAAATAACTAAAGTATCTGAGGTAATTGTAGATAACAATTAAATTTGCTATAATAATAATTAAATTTGCAAAGGAGGACAAAAATGTATGAACGAAAGATTATTGAAGGTATAAAAGTCGTAACTTGTAAAATTCCTCACGCATATTCTGTATACATAGGGATATGGATTAAAACCGGGTCCATGTATGAACATAAATCTATAAATGGAATATCTCACTTTATAGAGCACATGGTTTTTAAAGGTTCTAAGCTAAGAAGTGCAAGGCAAATTGCGGAAGAAACGGATAGTATTGGTGGACAGTTAAACGGCTTTACTGAAAAAGAAAGTACCTGTTTTTATATAAAAGTTTTAAACACCCACATAAAGCAAGGCATTGATATACTCTTTGATATGGTATTTAATCCTGCCTTTAAAGAAGAAGATATAGAAAAGGAAAAGCAAGTCATATATGAAGAAATATTGACAGAATTAGATTCTCCTGAAGACGTAGCTTACAACCTTTTAGCAAAAACAATATGGAAAGGGCATCCTTTATCTTTTCCTGTACTTGGTACTTTTTCTACTGTTAAGAAGCTAAACAAAGGACAGATTGTAGATTATTATAATTCCCATTATAACAAAGATAACATAGTCATCTCGATAGCTGGAAATTTTGGCGATGATATTTATGAAATACTGCAAAAATATTTATCAAAAATTCAAAAAACTAATGTTATTTCTCAATTAACTTCTCCTATTTGGCATAAAAACAAAGCTTTTTATGAAAAAGATTTTGAACAGGTAAATTTATGCATTGGTCTACCAGGGATAACTTATGACTTAAAGAAAGTATACGCTTTAGCCATTATAAATAATGCTTTTGGTGGAGGAATGAGTTCAAGATTGTTTCAAAAAATAAGAGAAGATAAAGGACTAGTTTACTCGATTTATTCTTATCCTTCTACCTATCACCATGCTGGGGTTTTTTCTATTTTTGCTAGTATGAACGCTAATAATTTTAGAAAGGTGTATGACTTAATTTTAAATGAAATAGAAGAAGTCCATTTAAAAGGCTTAGCAGAAGAAGAGATTGATAAATTTAAAGAACAACTTCGCATAAACGTATTAATGGATTTAGACAGTATAAGCAGTAGAATGAGCACAATAGGAAAATCCATGCTTTTATTTAATAAAGTGCATACTGTAGATGAAATACTTCAGACAATAGATAGCTTAACTTACGAAGAAATAAATGAGTTAGCCAGAGAAATTATAAATCCTGCTGACATGAGCATAGCCGTGGTTGGAAAATTAAACAAAAGAGATAAAGGGTGGTTAGAAAATGTCAATAATACTTAAGATTAAAAAAACTGATGATGCTAAAGATTTGCCTTTGCCTGCTTATATGAGTGAAGGTGCCGCTGGGATGGATTTATATGCTAATGTTAAAGAGGAAGTCATATTACAGCCTGGTGAAATAAAACTAATTCCAACAGGTATACAAATTGAACTTCCTCCAAATTTTGAGGCCCAAATAAGGCCAAGAAGTGGCTTAGCTTTAAATTATGGAATAACCCTTTTAAATACTCCTGGCACAATTGATTCTGATTACAGAGGGGAAATAAAATTAATAGTCATAAATTTAGGAAAAGAAGTAGTCAAAATCAAAAGAGGTCAAAGAATTGCCCAAATGGTAATCAATCAAATAGTAAGACCAACAATAGTAGAGACAGAAATCCTTTCAGAAACAAAAAGAGATGAGGGAGGATTTGGTCATACCGGTATATAAGGAGGGGTTCTATGAGGTTAAGCGAATTTGGAAATAAAGAAATTGTAAATTTAACGGATGGAAGAAGATGGGGATTAGTAGAAGATTCAGATTTAGTTATTGATGAAGAAACAGGAAGGATTCATTCAATAATAGTATATGAATCAGGGGGGTTATTTAGGGGAAAGACCAATTATATTGAAATAAGTTGGGACTCTATAAGAAAAATTGGTGATGATATGCTTATTGTGGAGTTTGAAGAAAAGAAAAGGAGGTTTTATTGAAAATATTACTTTTCTTTATCACTTTAATGAAGTATAATAATATAAAATGTCTCAACTCAGATACCTTCAAAAGGAAAGGATGAGAACGTGAGAATATTGGTACAAAAATTTGGTGGAACTTCTGTATCAACACCTCAGAGGAGAGAGAAGGCTGCCTCAAAAGTAATTGAGGCAATAAAAAACGGTTTTAACGTTGTAGTAGTAGTTTCCGCAATGGGAAGGAAGGGAGATCCTTATGCCACAGACACTCTAATAAACATGGTTAAGTCAATAGATAACAATATTTCAAAGCGGGAATTAGATTTATTGATGAATTGCGGCGAAATAATCTCTAGTGTGACTTTTGCTGCGACTCTATTAAAAAAAGGATATAAAGCAAAAGCATTTACCGGAGGACAAGCAGGCATTATAACGGATGATAATTTTGGCAATGCGGAAATTATAAAAGTAGAACCAACAAGGCTATTAGAAAGTTTAAAAGAGGGAATTATTCCTATCGTGGCAGGTTTTCAAGGAATGACAGAAAAAGGGGATTTGACTACATTAGGGCGAGGAGGCAGTGATACAACTGCTGCTATTTTAGGTGTAGCTTTAAAAGCTTCTGCAGTAGAAATATATACAGATGTAGATGGGATAATGACAGCAGATCCTCGTATTGTTTCAAAAGCTCATATTTTAGAAAAAATAAGTTATAACGAAGTATTCCAATTTGCAGAGCAAGGAGCAAAAGTGGTACATCCTAGAGCCGTAGAAATAGCAATGATAGGTAATATACCACTTGTTATAAAAAATACTATGTCAGACAGTCCAGGCACTATTATAACTCAATATAATGAAGCTTACGACAATATTTACGATATAGACAAATTAGTCACTGGAATTGCTAATATGGACCACAGGGTCCAAATCGTAATAGAAAATAATGCAAATACACAAAATCTATTTGAAAAGATTGCAGAAGAAAAAATAAGCATTGACCTTATCAATATTTTTCCTGAAAAACAAGTGTTTACAATATCAGAAGGGGATTTTAAAAAGTTACAAAAGCTCCTTGAAGAAAATAACATAAAATATTCTTACAGAACTGATTGCTCGAAAGTCTCCATAATTGGTAACAGAATAAGGGGCGTACCAGGAGTAATGGCAAGGGTAATTAGGGCATTATCAAGGCATAATATAGAAATTTATCAAACAGCTGACTCTCATAATACTATTTCTTGTCTTGTAAGTCAAGATAAAGCTGAAGAAGCAGTAAGAGTGCTACATGAGGAATTTAATCTTTAAAAGACTTGAAAGCGCATACTATTGCGCTTTTTTCTTATACTAATATTAGGAGAGTGATAAAGATGAGTATTTTAAAAAGTGAAGAAACAAAACAACCTCAAACTTTACCACCTGTTCAAGAAAATTTGAAAAATTTAGGCCAGACAAACTTACCAAATTTTGAAAGTAATATTCATTGTCTCACTATAATAGGACAAATTGAAGGCCATATGATACTACCTCCACAAAACAAAACCACAAAATACGAACATATAATACCGCAATTAGTAGCGATAGAAGAAAATCCTAATATAAAAGGAGTTTTGATTTTATTAAATACTGTAGGAGGAGACGTGGAAGCAGGTCTTGCTATAGCAGAAATGATAGCAAGCCTTTCTAAGCCTACTGTATCTATAGTACTAGGTGGTGGTCACAGTATTGGGGTACCTCTAGCAGTTTCTGCAAATTATTCTTACATAGTACCAAGTGCAACCATGACAATACACCCTATCAGGATGACAGGAATGGTAGTTGGAGTTCCACAGACTTTTGATTATTTCAATAAAATGCAAGATAGGATAGTTGAGTTTATTGTGCGAAATTCAAAAATAAAAAGAGAGACTTTTATGGAGCTTATGCTTAAAACTGGAGAATTAGCCAATGACATAGGAACAATTTTAGTCGGAAAAGAAGCAGTAGATTATGGTTTAATTGATGAAATAGGGGGTATTAAAGAAGCTTTAAATATGTTACACAATATCATAGAGGGAAAAGAAAAAAGGTGAAGAATAATGTTATATACAATAATTCCCTATGAAGTAATTTTTGAAAAAAGAGATGATATACCTACTAATTACATAGAATTAAAGATGGGAAATAAGCAGTTAGTAGTAGAAAAACTCTCAAATGGAAATTACCTAATTCAAAGCATGTATTCTACTAATCCTTTTGATTATCTAGACACAAAATATACTCCAGGAAGCATAATAAGTATTTATTAGAAAAATTTTTGTGTTATAATAGATGTGTTAAAAAATCAGCACATCTATTTTTTTGTTGCTATTTTACATAATTAATACTAAAATTTTTATAGAAGAAATTTATAAACAGGTGATATTATGATTGACAAAAAACAAAAGCCTCTCAAAAACGAAATCATTGGAATTATATTTTTAGCTTTTACCCTAATTTCTTTCTTGAGTCTATATACTGATACAACAGGAACAATTGGCAAAAACATAGAAATTTTTTTAAAGGGCTCTTTCGGAATAGGTTCTTATGTTGTATCTGCTTTACTTTTAGTATTTGCATTGATGTTCCTTTTTAATAATCGAGATTTTATAAAATTAAACAAAGCTGCGGCACTTTTTGGGCTTTTTCTAACCCTCATAAGTTTAGATCATTTGTATTATTTCCCTTCTAATGAGGGATTAAAAAATTATATTTTAGCCGCTTACACTCATGGTATAAACAAGATGGGTGGAGGAGTTGTTGCTGCCCTACTGGTATATTTTCTAGTAAAACTTTTGGGTATCACAGGAAGTTATATATTATTGTTTTCTTCTTTGGCAATTTTTATAGTGCTTATTACAAATGTATCTATCGTAAATCTAATGGAATCTTCCTATCAAAAATTTAGTCAACGTAAAAAAAAGATAAAAAAAACATCCAATGAGAAGGAAGTAATTTCTACCCCAATTTCTCAGGAGGATTCTACAACCTTAGAAGAAAATATGAATATAATAGAAAAAAACAGAACAATCGATATAATTGAACAAGTAGAAGAAGAAAGAAAAGTCTATGAAAAAGATGCTAAAGATAAAGAAGAGATTATAGAAAGCGAGTATCTTCCTCCTCCTATAACTCTTTTAAAAGAAGCAGTTCCCCCACCAAAAATAAAAAATGAAGTGTTAATGGAAAAAGTAAAAAAAATAGAAAACACTCTTAAAAACTTCGGAGTTGATGCAAAAGTTATCCAAGTGACAAAGGGGCCTGCGATTACTAGGTTTGAACTTCAGCCTAGTGCAGGGGTAAAAGTTAGCAGAATAGTAAGTTTAACAGATGACATTGCTTTAAGTCTAGCTGCGCCTTCTGTGAGAATAGAAGCACCTATTCCCGGCAAATCTGCTATTGGAATAGAAGTGCCAAATGATAAAATCGCCTCAGTTTATTTAAGAGAAGTAGTAGATAGCAAAAAATTTAGAAATTTTAAATCAGAGTTAGCAATTGGTTTAGGTAAAGATGTCGCTGGTAATATTGTCATAGCAGATTTGTCTAAAATGCCTCATTTGCTCATTGCAGGTGCGACAGGTTCTGGTAAAAGTGTTTGCATAAATTCTCTTATAGTGAGTTTGTTATACAAAGCCCCTCCACAACAGGTGAAAATGATATTGATAGATCCAAAAGTAGTAGAACTTAATATTTACAACGGCATTCCTCATCTCTTAACTCCGGTTGTCACAGACCCTAAAAAGGCAGCCGGTGTCTTAAATTGGGCAGTGCAAGAAATGACTAAGCGTTATAATTTATTTGCCCAATATGGAGTTAGAGATATAGACAGCTATAACGAAAAATACAAAGAAAACAGCTTATATAAAATTGTAATCATAATTGATGAGCTTTCTGACTTAATGATGGTCTCTCCTGCAGAAGTAGAAGAATATATATTTAGGTTAGCTCAAATGGCAAGAGCAGCTGGCATTCATTTGGTCATTGCTACCCAAAGACCCTCTGTTGATGTAATAACGGGAGTTATTAAAGCTAATATTCCTTCAAGGATTTCTTTTGCTGTATCTTCTCAAATTGACTCAAGAACAATTTTGGATATGGCAGGTGCGGAAAAACTTTTGGGAAAGGGTGATATGCTTTTTAATCCTATAGGAGCAGCAAAACCTATGCGAATTCAAGGTGCTTTTATCTCTGAAGAGGAAGTAGAAGCTATAGTCAATTTCTTAAAAAATCACTTTAATCCTCAGTATGAAGAAATAGAAATTGAGGAAAAAACAAATGGAAAAGCTTTTGAACAACAAGAAGATGAGTTATTAGAAGATGCTATTTCTGTAATTTTAGAAACAGGGCAAGCCTCTATTTCAATGTTACAAAGAAGATTAAGAATCGGTTATGCGAGAGCTGCCCGAATCATAGACCAGTTAGAACAAAAAGGCATTATAAGCGGTTATGATGGTTCTAAGCCAAGACAAATTCTTTTATCAAAAGAAGAAATAAAAAAAATACTAGAAGAATCTTAAAAATAGAAAGGAAATGCAGATGAAAAATGTAGGAATTATATCCCTTGGATGTCCCAAAAACACAGTTGATTCAGAAAAAATGATAGCAATTTTAAAAGAAAAAGGTTACAACATAGTAAATGATGAAAATGAGGCTGATATACTTATTATAAATACTTGTAGCTTTATAGAAGATGCAAAAAGAGAGTCAATAGAATATATCATTGAAATGGGAAAACTCAAAAAACACAAGCTAAAATACCTAATTGCAACTGGCTGCTTGTCTGAAAGATATAATAAAGAATTATTAAAAGAACTTCCTGAATTAGATGCAGTAATTGGTACTGGAGATTTTCCCAAAATTGCAGAAGTGATAGAAGAAATAGAAAAAGGAAAAACTGTTTTAGAATATGGACACGCTAATTTACTAAATGATGAAGGAATACAACGTATTTTAACTACCCCAAATTATTACGCCTATTTAAAAATTGCAGAAGGTTGTAGCAATGTTTGTTCTTTTTGCGCAATTCCAAGGATTAGAGGAAGATACAGAAGTCGCAAAATGGAAGACATACTAAAAGAGGCTGAGGAACTCGTCAAAAAAGGTGCAAAAGAACTTATACTCATTGCTCAAGACACTACAAAATATGGAATAGATATTTATAAAAAATTTATGTTGCCTCAACTTTTAAAGGAATTATCTTTAATTCCTAATTTAAAATGGATAAGATTGCTTTATGCCTATCCGGACAGTGTTACAGACGAACTTATAGAGGAAATCAAAGCAAATAAAAAAGTAGTAAAATACATTGATATACCTCTGCAGCACTCTAATGATGAAGTGTTAAAAAGGATGAAGAGACACACTACTAGGCAAAAAATAGAGGAAGTTATAAATAAACTCAGAACCATTCCTAATATGGTAATACGTACTACTTTTATGGTAGGATTCCCTGGAGAAACAGAAGAAGAATTTGAAGATTTAAAACATTTTGTAAAAGAAAAAAGGTTTGAAAGAGTGGGGGTTTTTGCATATTCGCGAGAAGAGGGAACTAAATCTTATTATATGAAACCCCAAATTAAAAAGAGCGTAAAACTTAGAAGACAACAAGAGCTAATGGAAATACAAAAGGAAATTTCTTATCAACATAATCTTTCAAAAGTGGGGAAGCAGTTAGAGGTACTAATTGAAGGTTTTGAAGATGGAATATATTATGGCAGAAGTTACATGGATGCCCCTGAGATTGATGGTGTCGTTTATGTAAAAAGCGACAAAAAGCTCACTGCTGGAGAGTTTGTAGTAGTAACTATAACAGATGCCTATGAGTACGATTTGGTGGGGGAATATTAATGAATTTAGCTAATAAACTTACCATGTTAAGACTTTTTTTAATTCCTGTTTTTATGTTTTTTATGTTTGTCAAAGGTCCCTACAACGATTTTATAGCTGCAGGAATATTTGCACTTGCAGCATTAACTGACAAATTTGATGGATATGTTGCAAGAAAATTTAATCAAATAACTAATTTAGGGAAATTCATAGACCCGCTGGTAGACAAAATAATGGTTTCTTCTGCTTTAGTAGCTTTAGTACAAATGGAACGCATTCAAAGTTGGATTGTGGCAATTATATTAGCAAGAGAATTTTTAATAACAGGTATTAGAACTGTTGCTGCTGACAAGGGAATTGTCATTGCTGCCAGTAATTATGGTAAATATAAAACTACTTTTCAAATGATAGCAGTAATTGCATTGATGCTTAATAATTACCCTTTTAGTCTTATAAATTTTCCTTTTGACACTGTAATGATATATATAGCTTTAATTTTAACAATTTATTCAGGGGTGGATTACATTATAAAATCCAAAAATTTATTAAAAGACTAAAGAGGTGTTTTAATTGAGAGGAGAAATTATTTCTGTCGGTACGGAGCTACTATTAGGACAAATTTTAAATACTAACGCCAAGTATTTATCTGAAAAATTAGCTCTTTTGGGTATAGATATATATTTCCATACTAACGTTGGAGATAACGAAGAAAGATTAAAAGAATGTTTAAATATTGCTTTTAACCGTTCTGACCTTATAATAACAACAGGTGGATTAGGTCCTACAGTTGATGATATTACAAAAGAAACAGTGGCTTCTTTTTTAGATCTTCCTCTTATAGAAAGTCAAGAAGCGAAAGAGAAGATAATAAAATTTTTTGAAAAAATAGGGCAAACACCTACCATGAATAACTTCAAACAGGCTCTTTTTCCAAAAGGTGCAAGAATTTTGCCAAATAAGAATGGAACAGCTCCTGGTTGTATAATAGAAAGGGAGGATAAAATTATAATTATCCTACCAGGTCCACCTTCTGAGCTCATTCCAATGTTTGAGGAATATGTATATCCTTACCTAAAAGGCAAAACCAGCGAAATTATTAAGTCTCGAGTTATAAAAATATTTGGTATAGGCGAATCAAAAGTAGAGGAAATGGTAAAGCCACTTTTGTTTAGTTCTAATCCCACTGTTGCTCCTCTGGTAGGTGACGGATACGTAACTTTGAGAATAACTGCAAAAGGACATGATGACAAAGAAATTTTAAAAATGATTGAAGATATGGAATCAAGGATTAGAAGGATAATTGGTGACTACATATATGCTGTTGATGAAGAAGAAATGGAAGAAATTGTGGTAAAATTGCTGCAAAAAGACAAATTAACTCTTGCTGTTTCTGAATCTTGTACAGGCGGCTTATTGGCCAAAAAAATAACTGATGTATCTGGTGCTTCAAAAATTTTTAATTTAGGTATTGTTTCTTACAGCAATGAAGCGAAAGAAAACATTTTAGGGGTTAAAAAATCTACTTTAGAATCTTATGGAGCAGTAAGCCATGAGACAGCAAAAGAAATGGCAGAGAACATAAGAAAATTAGCCAATGCTGATTTCGGCCTATCTACTACTGGAATTGCAGGACCTACAGGTGGAACACCTGAAAAACCGGTAGGATTAGTGTATGTAGGTTTTGCTACCAATGAAAAAGTCTATGTAAAAAAATTAATGCTACATGGCGATAGAGACAGAATACGAATAAGGACTGTACTGCATGCTTTGGACATGGTGAGAAGATATCTTCTTGGAATAAAAATTGACTAGTTTTATCCATTAATATATAATTAATTTAATACAATACCTTGTATTTTTAGGAGGTAAATAATAAATGATAGAAAAGCAAAAAGCTTTAGAAATGGCTATAAGCCAGATAGAGAGACAGTTTGGCAAGGGTTCTATAATGAGATTGGGAGATACTGCAAAATTGAATGTAGAAGTAATACCTACTGGTTCTCTAGAATTAGACATTGCGTTAGGTGTTGGTGGAGTTCCAAGAGGAAGGATAATAGAAATTTTTGGTCCTGAATCTTCGGGGAAAACTACTTTAGCATTACACATGATAGCAGAAGCGCAAAAAATGGGAGGAACGGGTGCTTTTATAGATGCAGAACATGCTCTTGATCCTGTATACGCGAAAAATCTAGGAGTAAATATTGAGGACTTATTAGTGGCACAGCCTGATACTGGTGAACAAGCTTTAGAAATTGCAGAAGCTCTTGTCAGAAGCGGTGCTGTTGATATAATTGTAATAGACTCTGTTGCTGCATTGGTACCTAAAGCAGAGATTGATGGTGAAATGGGAGATAGCCATGTGGGACTTCAGGCGAGATTGATGTCTCAAGCTTTGAGAAAATTAGCAGGGGTCACGAGTAAATCTAAAACTATTGTGGTCTTTATAAATCAACTGAGAGAAAAAGTAGGAATTATGTTTGGAAATCCTGAAACAACCCCTGGGGGAAGAGCCTTGAAGTTTTATGCCACAATAAGATTAGACGTGAGAAAAGTAGATCCAATAAAGCAAGGAAATGAAATAGTTGGAAACAGAACCCGTGTCAAAGTTGTAAAAAATAAAGTTGCTCCACCTTTTAAACAGGCAGAATTTGATATAATGTATGGAGAGGGTATTTCGAGAGAAGGAAGTATTTTGGATATTGGCACAAGTATAGACATAATTGAAAAAAGTGGTGCTTGGTATTCCTATGGAGATATACGATTAGGGCAAGGAAGAGAAAACGCAAAGCAATTTTTAAAAGAAAACAAAGAAATTGCCGATGAGATTGAAAGAAAAATTAGAGAAAATTTCAATTTAGCTTATAATAAAATAACATCCTCCCCTGATGCAATAATAGAATAACCCCTTATTGTGGGGTTATTTTATTACAAAAAAGGAGAAATATAAATATGATAATCACTGCTATAGAAAAGCTAAAAAAAGCACAATACAAAGTTTACATAGATGGTGAATATGCTTTTAGCTGCAATTCAGAAGATTTAAGTTATTTAGGTATAGAAGAAGGAAAAGAAATAGATAATGAACAGTATAATTATTATGTAAACTATATTGCAATAAGACGAGCGAAGGATTACGCCTTTAAACTTTTATCAAAAAAAATAGTAACAGAAAAAGAACTATATCAAAAACTCAAGATCAGAGGTTTTAGCGAAAATGTAATAAATGAGGTTATCGAAAAGCTAAAAAGTTATAACTACATCAACGACGAAATTTACGCTAAGTTATTTATAGAACAGAAGATGAATCAACTACATAGCAGAAAAAAGATTTATTATGAGCTTATAAATAAA
The DNA here is from genome assembly GCF_000092965.1 of Thermoanaerobacter mathranii subsp. mathranii str. A3. GTDB lineage: Bacteria > Bacillota > Thermoanaerobacteria > Thermoanaerobacterales > Thermoanaerobacteraceae > Thermoanaerobacter > Thermoanaerobacter thermocopriae. Next base: position 1,227,255 of record NC_014209.1, on the reverse strand, counting down.
GGAATTAATAGAGAAGTTATTCAAGAAAGTTTAAGGAATTTTTATCCAAAAGAAAAAGAGGTGGAAATAATAAAAAAAATAATTGAAAAAAAATTAAAATTCCAGGAAGATACTAAAAAATTAAAAAACTACCTTTACAACAGTGGGTTTGAAATTGAAAACATTAGTACTGCTTTTAGAGAAAAAGATTTATAACTTGACATAATTTTGAAAAGGGTCTAAAATAAATTATGAATATCTACTAAGGAGGTGTAAGAATATTAGCTATGTTCAATTGATAATCACAGCACTTATTGCAATAGTAGTCGGCTTTCTAATTGGTTATTTAGCAAGAAAGATTATTGCAGAATCCAAAATAAAAAGTGCAGAAAGTTTAGCGCGGACCATATTAGAAAGTGCGAAAAGAGACGCTGAAAATAAAAAAAGAGAGCTGTTATTAGAAGCCAAAGAAGAAATTCACCGTATGCGAAGCGATTTAGAAAAAGAAATAAGGGATCGCAGAGGTGAACTGCAACGTTTAGAAAAAAGACTCCTTCAAAAAGAAGAAACTTTGGATAAAAGATCCGAAACTTTAGAACAAAAAGAAAATCTTCTTGAAGAAAAGCAAAAAGAGATTCAACAATTGGAAGAACAAATTTCATTGCTCCATCAAAAAGAGATAGAAGAGTTAGAAAGAATTTCGGGACTGAGCCGTGAAGAAGCAAAAGCTATTTTATTTGAAAGTGTTCAAAAAGATATACAGCATGAAATGGCTGTAATGATTAAAGAAATGGAAAACAAAGCTAAAGAAGAAGCAGAAATGAAAGCGCGAGAAATAATTGGCACTGCCATTCAACGCTGTGCAGCTGATCATGCCGCTGAAACAACTGTATCCGTTGTTACTCTTCCTAATGATGAAATGAAAGGTCGCATAATAGGTAGGGAAGGTAGAAATATAAGGACAATAGAGACTTTGACGGGAATTGACCTTATAATAGATGATACTCCTGAGGCTGTTGTCATTTCAGGCTTTGACCCTATACGAAGGGAAATTGCACGGATTGCCTTAGAAAAATTGATTGAAGATGGGCGAATACATCCTGCGAGAATAGAAGAAATGGTAGAAAAGGCTAAAAAAGAAGTAGACAACATGATAATTAAAGCAGGCGAAGAAGCGGCTTTTGAAGTAGGAATTCACGGTTTGCATCCCGAGCTTATTAAGTTATTAGGAAGACTTAAATTTAGAACTAGCTACGGGCAAAACGTCTTAAAGCATTCTATCGAAGTAGCTCATTTGGCAGGGCTTATGGCTTATGAATTAGGTGCAGATGCTTTGGTGGCCAAAAGAGCAGGACTTTTACATGATATAGGTAAAGCCGTAGACCATGAGGTAGAAGGTCCTCATGTCATGATAGGTGCAGAACTCGCTAAAAAGTATCACGAATTTGACACTGTTATTCATGCTATAATGGCTCATCATAATGATGTGGAACCTCAGACTGTTGAGGCAGTATTAGTACAAGCAGCAGATGCCATTTCTGCTGCAAGACCAGGGGCAAGGAGAGAAGCATTAGAGGCTTATATTAAGCGTCTAGAAAAGTTGGAACAAATCGCTAATTCTTTCGAAGGTGTAGAAAAGTCTTATGCTATACAAGCAGGAAGAGAAATCAGAATAATGGTAAAACCTGAAATTGTCAATGATGATGATATTGTCATTTTAGCACGAAATATAAGCAAAAAAATTGAAGAAGAAGTTGAATATCCAGGTCAAATAAAAGTGACTGTCATAAGAGAGACAGTAGCGGTAGATTATGCAAAATAAAGCATTGAAAAAAAGCGTGCGATAAGCACGCTTTAAAAGTTTCATTATAAATTTTCATAAACTTATTGTTTTAATAAGTAGGTTTGTGTAATAATAAATTTGAGAAAATTATTTTTTGGAGGTTACCAATGAAGATACTTATCATCGGCGATATTGTTGGAAGATTGGGTAGAGATATATTAAAAGAGCGTTTGCAAGAACTAATATCAGAATATAATGTTGACATTGTTATAGCTAATGGCGAAAATGCTGCGGGAGGGAATGGTCTAACCCGTAAAGTTGCTGATGAACTCTTTGAAATTGGAATTGCTGCATTAACAATGGGAAATCATGTTTGGGATCAAAAAGAAATATTAAAATTTATTGATGAAGAAGTGCGAATTGTAAGGCCTGCTAATTATTTAGAGGAAACACCTGGAAGAGGTTCTATAGTGCTTAATTTTAAAAATTCAAAAATTGGCATTATAAATTTGCAGGGAATTACTTTTATGCCTTGTAATAGAAATCCTTTTTTTGTAGCCTTAGAAGAAGTAGAAAAATTAAGAGTTGAGACCAATATAATCCTTGTAGATTTTCACGCAGAGGCTACTTCTGAAAAAATAGCTATGGGATATTTTTTAGATGGAAAAGTAAGTTGCGTATTTGGAACTCATACTCATGTACAAACGGCTGATGAGAAAATATTACAAAATGGAACAGCTTATATAACTGATGTTGGTATGACAGGTCCTAGTGATTCTATATTAGGAATAGATAAAGAATTAATAATTAAAAGATTTACATCATCTGTACCTGTACGCTTTGAAGTTGCAAAAAAAGGTCCTGCCCAAATTAATGCCATTGTAATTTCTGTTAATGAAATAACAGGAAAATGCTATAACATAGAACGCATTAATAAAATTTATTCGTAAAAAGAAGGATTTTTAAAACAAATGTAGAATATTAACAAGGAGAAAATCATTTGTCTTTAAGGGGGAAAAACAATGGAAGTGTTAAAAGTTTCAGCAAAGTCTAATCCAAATGCTGTAGCAGGAGCGTTGGCAGGGGTGCTAAGGGAGCGTGGAGGTGCAGAAGTTCAAGCAATAGGTGCAGGTGCAATAAATCAAGCTGTAAAAGCTGTTGCAATCGCAAGAGGGTTTGTGGCTCCCAGCGGAATTGACTTAATTTGCATTCCTGCTTTTACAGACATCGAAATAGACGGTGAAGAAAGGACAGCAATAAAATTAATTGTAGAGCCGAGATAAAGAATAACCTGCATTTTGCAGGTTATTTTAAATTATTAAAAGCAAGATTTAGAGAAAGGTTGTGATATTATATGTTTGCAGACCTTCATATGCATTCAAAAGCCTCCGATGGAACTAATTTGCCTTCTGAAGTAGTTCGATTGGCAAAAGAACACGGACTTAGCTGCATTTCTCTAACAGATCACGATACAATTGATGGTCTTGAAGAAGCCGTTTGGATTTCTTTTAAATACGAGATTGAAGTTATTCCTGGAATTGAGTTTAATTGCTATTATCAAAATCAAGAAGTCCATATATTAGGTTATTTTATAAATTATAAAGATAAAAAATTTATTGAAAAGTTAGACGAAATGAAAAAGTTAAGAAGTGATAGAGCCAAAGCGATTTTAAAAAAATTAAATGAATTAGGACTTGATATTTCTATAGAAGATGTGTTGGAATTTACAAATGAAAAATTCATAGGAAGACCTCATATAGCAAGAGCTCTGATGAAAAAGAATTATGTAGAAAGTGTAAAAGAAGCTTTTGAAAAATACATAGGAGTTGGTGCCCCTGCTTATGTAGAAAGATATAGAATCACCCCTTTTGAAGCAATAAAGCTTATTTTAGGAAATGGAGGTGTTCCTGTCTTAGCTCATCCTGGTTTACTTCAAGATGATAGTATTATTGAGGAATTGACAATTGAGGGATTGATAGGAATAGAAGTATACCATTCAAAACACACTACTGAAGATGTGAAAAAGTATCTAAACAAAGCAAAAAAATACAAATTAATTATAACTGGAGGTTCAGACTTTCACGGTGAAGAAGTAGATGGCAGAGACCTTTTAGGAACCATAAAATTAGACTATGAATATATTGAAATATTGAAAAGTAAAGCTAAAAATTTTGTAGAAATATCAAAATAATTAAGGTAAAATAATATTTGTGACTTGTGTAACCAGACCCTCTGGAGGTGTAAAAATTGAATTTATCCCAAAATGCCTTACAAATTACCCCTTCTATGACATTAGAAATAACAGCAAAGGCAAAACAGCTAAAAGCCCAAGGCATAGACGTCATAGATTTCGGAGTAGGAGAGCCAGATTTTGATACACCCGATTACATAAAAGAAGCTGCAATTGACGCGATAAAAAATGGCTATACTAAATATACTCCTTCCTCAGGCATTTCTGAGTTAAAAAAAGCAGTATGTGACAAACTTTTAAGAGATAACGGCCTTAAATATCAACCAGAACAGATTGTCATATCAAATGGTGCAAAACACTCTATATATAATGCTCTTTGTGCAATTTTAAATCCTGGCGACGAAGTTATAATTCCTGTACCTTATTGGTTAAGCTATCCTGAGATGGTAAGGCTGGCTTATGGAAAGCCTGTCTTTGTAAAAACAAAAGCAGAAAATGACTTTAAAATTACAGCCGAAGAATTAAAAAATGCTATTACCTCTAAGACAAAAGCTTTAATTTTAAATACCCCCAACAATCCAACTGGCTCAGTGTATACTAAAAAAGAGTTAGAAAAACTTGCAAAAATTATTGAAGAAGCAAATATTTTTGTCATTTCAGATGAAATATACGAAAAATTAATTTACGAAGGCAGTCACATCAGTATCGCCTCTTTAAATGAAAAAATTAAAGAACTGACAATTTTGGTAAACGGCATGTCTAAAACTTATGCTATGACAGGATGGAGAATTGGATATACTGCTTCTTCTTTAAAACTAGCAAAAGTTATGTCAAACATTCAAAGTCACACCACCTCAAATCCCAATTCAATTGCTCAATATGCCAGTGTAGCCGCTTTATCAGAAGATGAAACAGTTATTAAAAGAATGGCAGAAGAATTCAATAAAAGAAGAGTTTATATGGTAGAAAGGTTAAATAAAATAAAGGGATTAAAATCAAATAATCCTCAAGGGGCTTTCTATGTAATGGTAAATATAGATGAATATATTGGAAAAGAGATAAATGGAAAAATTATCCAAAGTTCAATAGATTTTGCAAAAGTTTTAATTGAAGGAGCAAATGTAGCAGTTGTTCCTGCTTTGCCTTTTGGAATGGACAATTACATTAGGATTTCTTATGCTACTTCCCTTGAAAATATTGAAAAAGGTCTAAATAGAATTGAAGAATTTTTAAATAAAGTATAATGAGGAGGTAAATATGCGAGACACTTACCAGAATCCGTTAATAACAAGATATGCTAGCAAAGAAATGGCCCAAATTTTCTCTGATGATGAAAAATTTAAAACTTGGCGAAGATTATGGGTAGCCTTGGCAAAAAGCCAAAAAGAATTAGGGCTTAATATTACAGATGAACAGATTAAAGAAATGGAAGAAAATATAGACAACATAAACTATGAAGATGCGGAAAAATTTGAAAAAGAGTTTAGGCATGATGTTATGGCTCACATACATGCCTATGGTCTTTTGTGCCCAAAATCAAAGCCTATAATCCATTTAGGAGCTACCTCTGCTTTTGTAGATGACAATACTGACATAATTTTGATGGATAAAGCTTTTAAGCTAATTGAAAAGAAGCTTCTTAAAGTAATAAAAGTTCTATCCGAATTTGCTTTAAAATATAAAGATTTACCTACTTTAGGTTATACTCACTTTCAACCAGCTCAACTTACTACAGTTGGTAAAAGAGCATGCCTTTGGATCCAGGATTTAATTCTCGATTTACAAGACTTAAGATATAGAAGAGAAAACATAATGTTAAGAGGGGTAAAAGGTACTACTGGTACACAAGCAAGTTTTATGGAACTTTTTGGTGGTAATGAAGAAAAAGTAAAAGAGCTAGACAGATTAGTAATAGAAAAAATGGGATACAAAAAATCCTTCCCCGTGACAGGACAAACTTATACGAGAAAATATGACTTTATGCTCTTGTCTGTTTTAAGCGGTATTGCTCAAAGTGCTCACAAATTCAGCAACGACCTGAGGCTTTTGCAACATTTAAGAGAAATTGAAGAGCCCTTTGAAGAAAAACAAATAGGCTCCTCTGCAATGGCTTATAAAAGAAATCCTATGAGAAGCGAGAGAATGGCAGCTTTAAGTAGGTATGTTATTGTAACACTTTTAAATACATCAATTACTTCTTCTACTCAATGGTTTGAAAGAACCTTGGATGATTCGGCTAACAGGCGGATTGTAATACCTGAAATGTTCCTTGCCACAGATGCTATATTAAATCTTTACATAAACATTGCGTCTGGTTTAAAAGTAAACAAAAAAATAATTGAAAAAAATGTGATGAAGGAATTGCCTTTTATGGCTACAGAAAAGATTTTGATGGAAGCTGTACTTAAAGGGGGAGATAGGCAAGAATTACATGAAGCCATAAGAGTATATTCCTTAAAAGCAGCAGAAGAAGTTAAAAATGGAGAAGAAAATAGATTACTTTATTATATACAAAATGACCAAAGATTTAAACTTTCCCAAGAAGAAATTAAAGAATTAGTTGACCCTATAAAATTTACCGGAAGAGCTGTAAGCCAGACTGAAGAATACATTGAGGAAATTGTAAACCCTATTTTAGCAGATTTTAAAGAAGATGTAGAAGCAAAAGTAGAAGTATAAAATTTGTTCACTTTCCACATCCCAATATCATAGAATAACAATAAAAATGGTATTGGGATGTGGTGGTAGATGGGAATATGGCCAGTTTTTTTTGAAGGATATAAAATAGAAAAAAAGTCAGAAGACAAACCTAAAGAAGTTACAACAACTGTGGATGATAAAAAATTACAAGAAGAAGCTTTAAAAGAGCTAAATTCTTTGATAGGCCTTAATAAAGTGAAAGAAATTATACAAGAAATTTACGCTTTCTCGCAACTGCAAATAAAGCGTAAAAAGGAAGGATTAGCCACTGAACCTATAGTATTACATATGATATTTAAAGGCAATCCAGGAACTGGCAAAACTACTGTAGCAAGGATATTAGGAAAGCTTTTAAAAAGTATAGGAGTTTTAGAAAAAGGCCATGTAGTCGAAGTAGAGAGAGCTGATCTAGTAGGAGAATACATAGGGCATACTGCTCACAGAGTTCGTGAAAATGTAAAAAAAGCTTTGGGAGGAATTTTGTTTGTAGATGAAGCTTATTCTTTGGCAAGGGGTGGAGAAAAAGACTTTGGCAAAGAAGCTATTGATACTCTTGTCAAAGAAATGGAAGACAATAGGAATAAATTTATACTTATATTAGCAGGTTACAAACACGAAATGGAATATTTTTTAAATACCAATCCCGGACTTCGCTCCAGATTTCCAATCCAGATAGATTTTCCTGATTATACTATAGATGAACTTCTTCAGATTGCGGAACTCATGGTAAAGAACAGGCAATATAAGCTTACAGAAAGTGCAAAGAGAAGATTAATGAAAATATTGATTCGTGACGACAATTCAAGAGAAATGGGAAATGCGCGCCTTGTAAGGAATATCATAGAAAGAGCAATCAGAAAACAGGCTGTAAGAGTTTTAAACAAAATAAATATAACCAAAGAAGATTTAATAACAATTGACAGTATAGACATTAGAGAGGACTGAGAAAATGGACACAAAAAAATTTTTGCAGAACAATTTCCATATAAACTCAAAAATAATCGAGGTTATAGAAAAAGCAGAAAAAGATTGTCATCCTGTATTTAGAAAGATTGATAAGATTGTAGAGTACAATCAGTATAAGGTCATATATCATTTCCAAAGGAACAAATTAAGTGATATCCATTTTAATGGCACAACTGGCTATGGATATGGTGACATAGGGCGAGAGACAATCGAAAAGATATATGCAGGAATATTTGCCGCAGAAGACGCTCTAGTAAGGCCTCAAATCGTTTCTGGAACCCATGCGATATCATTATGCCTATTTGGCAATTTAAAACCAAATGAAGAGCTAATTTCGGCTTGTGGAAGGCCCTATGATACGTTAGAAGAAATAATAGGTATAAAAGGGGAGGGGAGGGGAAGTTTAAAAGAATATGGAGTCATATATAAAGAAATTCCCCTCCTCGAAGATGGAGAAATAGATATAGAAAGGGTAAAAAAAGCAATAACCTCAAAAACTAAAATGGTGATGATTCAACGATCAAAAGGATATGACTATAGAAAGTCTTTGAAGATAGAAGATATAGAAAAGGCAATTAGTGAAATTAAAAAGGTAAAAGAAGATGTAATTATATTTGTAGATAATTGCTATGGAGAATTTACTGAGATAAAAGAACCGACAGAAGTAGGAGCCGACATTATAGCAGGTTCTCTTATAAAAAACATGGGTGGGGGAATTGCTCCTACTGGTGGATACGTAGTAGGTAAAAAGGAGTTGGTAAAAAATGCCTCTTACAGATTATACGCTCCTGGTATTGGAAAAGAAGTAGGTCCTTCTTTAGATTTAAATAGATTGATTTTACAAGGGTTATTCCTTTCACCTCAAGTGGTAGGACAAGCTTTAAAAGGAGCTGTTCTTTTAGCGAAAATTATGTCAGACTTAGGCTATGAAGTTATTCCAAAATATGACGAAGAAAGAACTGATATAGTTCAAGCTATTAAATTTAAAACTGCTGAAGAGTTGATATCTTTTATCCAGGGAATACAAATGGGTTCCCCAGTAGACTCTCATATAATTCCTGAGCCTTGGGACATGCCGGGATATCAAGATAAAGTCATAATGGCAGCAGGAGGATTTATACAAGGCTCTTCTATAGAGTTAAGTGCAGATGCCCCTATAAGAGAACCTTATATCGCATACGTGCAGGGTGGCCTTACTTATCCTCAAGTAAAATTGGCAATAACTATTGCCTTAAATAATATTTATAAGAATCAATTGGAAAATTAAATAAAGACAGACACGAAGTAAAAAACGCTTTGTGTCTGTCTTTATTTGCTATTCCTTTTGTGATAAAGGATTTTTATTTACAGCTTCTTTTAATTGTGAATCATCTACATGGGTATAAATTTGCGTCGTAGAAACGTTAGAATGCCCTAAGAGCTTTTGTAAAGTCCTTATATCTACATTACCATATCTGTACATCAAAGTCGCGGCTGTATGGCGCAATTTATGGGCAGAATATTTTTTTCCTCCTAAATTAGCATTTTTTAAATGTTTTTTCACAGTATATTGTACGGTTTTTACACTTATTCTTTTTAATCTTTTGCTCAAAAACAAAGCCTTTTTATCTTTCACTCCTTCTTTAGGCCTTACTCTCAAATATGCATTTATTGCATTAATACAGGCGTCATTTAAATAAACTGTTCTTTGTTTATTTCCTTTTCCTATAACTGTTAGTTTATCGTCTTTAATGTCGTCTATATTTATATTCACCAGTTCAGAAACCCTAAGCCCACAGTTTAAAAACAAAGTTATGATAGCATAATCCCTTTCTTTAAAAGGTCCATCTATAGAATCCAAAAGTTTTTTACTTTCATCAAGAGTAAGGTAGATAGGCTGTCTTACAGAAAGTTTCGGCGACTCTAATTCTTGAGTAGGATTTTTATTTATCACTTTAGCTTTTTTGTAAAGATAATCATAAAATGACCTTAAACTTGCTACTTTTCGAGCACGAGCAGGGGGAGTATTAGACCTTTCGTTAGTTACAAAGTTGAGGTAAGCATATAAATCGTTTAAATCAACAGATTCTATTAAGTCAACATCTACATCAGAAATATCTATTTCATCAAATTCAACATCAGGGCTTACTTTTCCGCGTCTTTGCTTTAAAAAGCGTAAAAACAAAACCAAGTCATAGGCATAAGCTTTTACAGTATTATAAGAACGGGCTTTTACCGTCGAAAAGTAGTTTAAAAATTCTTCAAGAAGAGGCGGGTATTTAGTAAAACCATTATTAGAAATATTAGAAGCTTCATTAGACATTCTCAAAACTCCTTTCTAAAATTCTAATTATACGAAATAGTTATTTCGTATAATTACTTGTATATATGATACCATATATATAATACTTAAATCAAGCTATTTTTAGACTAACGTTCAAAATTATTAAAAAGCTCAAGGAACCTTACTAAACTAAGATTCCTTGAGCTTAAAACTCTTATAACTTTTTAGTATTTCTTTTTATTTGCTCTGTAGCCAGTCTATCACATAAATTATTGAATTCATCATCTGCATGACCTTTTACTTTAATCCAATTGATTTGATGTCTTTTTGAAACCTCTAAAAGCTCCTTCCATAACTCTTGATTTTCTACTGGCGTTTTATCTGATTTTAGCCAATTGTTTTTCTGCCATTTTTCAAGCCAGCCTTCTTTAAAGGCATTTATCACATAACTACTGTCACTATATAAATTAACTTTACAAGGCCTCTTTAAGGCTTTCAAAGCTTCTATTACTGCTTTTAATTCCATTCTATTATTTGTAGTATTTTCTTCAAATCCTGATATTTCTTTCCTTGCTTCTTTGTATAGTAAAACTGCTGCCCAGCCACCTGGACCAGGATTACCACTACAAGCTCCATCTGTGTATATTTCAACAATATCGATATTATTTTCCATCTTTACTTCAGTCCCTTTGTTTTTTGATATGCAGCTGAAACCGCTTCAATCACCGCGCTTCTCATTGCATTTTTTTCCAAAATTCTTATACCTTCAATAGTTGTACCACCTGGAGATGTCACCATGTCTTTTAATTGACCAGGATGAAAACTTGTTTTTAGTACCATGTTACCTGCACCAGCTACAGCCTTTGAGGCTAATTTATATGCAATATCTCTTGGTAATCCCAATAATACACCACCATCTGCCAATGCTTCAATAAACATGTACACAAATGCTGGACTACAACTAGAGACAGCCATTGCAGCATCAATCAGCTTTTCTTCCACTTCTACAATTTCCCCACAGGCTTTAAAAATTTTTGTCACAACCTCTTTATCCTCTTGCTCGATCTCTTGTGAGTAACTTATAGCAGTAATACCTTCTCCTATTAAAGCAGGAGTATTAGGTATTGTTCTCACTATTTTTCCTGTTTTTAAGATATCTTTGACATGACTTATAGTTATGCCTGGAGCTATAGTAATTATTATTTTTTTAGCAGTTACTTTTGCTTTTATTTCTTCTAATACAGCATCGTAAATATTAGGTTTTACTGCTAAAATGACAATATCTGACTTTTCAGTTAGATCAGCATTGCTTTTTGCTACAATAACACCAAATTCTTTTTCTAATCCTGCTGTTTTTTCTTTCACCGGATCGTAAAGAATTAAATCTTCAGCATCTATAAAATCTGACTTTAATATGCCCTTTATAAGAGCAAGTCCCATATTACCGACGCCTATAAAGCCAATCTTCATCTTAAAAACTCCCTTGCTTTGTTATTTCAAAAAAACAGTATTAGTTGCCCTAATACTGTTTTTTTGTTGTTTACTCCTCCTTCTTTTCATCTTTATCAGAACCAGAGAAAATTACAGGCTTTTGCGGCGTTATTGTCGAAATAGCATGCTTATAGATAAGAAGTTGTTGTTTGTTTTCTGATTCCAGCACCACTGTAAAATTATCAAATCCTTTTACTAAACCCTTTAATTGAAATCCATTAATTAAGTAGACGGTTACTGGTACATGCTCTTTTCTTACTTGATTCAAAAAAATATCCTGTAAATTAATAGCTGCTTTTGAACTTGCCATCTTTATCCCCCTTCTTTAATTATGTATCATTAGTTATATTCTATCAAAAATTTAATTTTCCTGCTAAATATTTAATAATATTTTTTTTGAGTTCTTCATAATTTTTATAGTCATCTACAAAAAACCATTTGATAAATTCATAACCCTTAAACCAAGTGATCTGTCTTTTTGCATACCTCCTTGTCCCTTTTTTAATTTTTTCAACAGCCTCTTCTAAAGAAATCTCTCCTTTTAAATATTCGACAATTTCTTTATATCCTAAAGCCTGCAAAGCGGTACTGTCTTTATTATACCCGATTTTTAGCAAGTTTACCACTTCTTCAACCAAATTATTTTTTATCATTTCATCTACTCTTTGATTAATTCTATCGTATAAAATTTGTCTGTTTCTGAAATTAAGCCCTATCATTATTGGCTGATACTCTGGATTTAAACGCATACCACTCATTTTTTGATAGTAAGAAATAGGTTTGCCTGTAAATTCATAAACTTCCAAAGCCCTGATGATTCTTCTAATATCATTTGGATGGATTTTTTTTGCTGCCTCTGGGTCCACACTTTTTAATCTTTCATAAAGATATTGATTACCATAGTTGTTTGCTAATTCTTTCATTTTTTCTCTAAATTCTTTGCTTCCTTTAAAATCAGAAAAGTGCATGATATAAATTATTGAATTGATATATAAACCAGTTCCACCTACAATTATAGGAAGTTTCCCTCTTTTGTGAATATCCTTTATAATCTCTTTTGCTCTTTTTTCATATTCTGCAACACTAAACTCTTTATTCGGATCTACAATATCTATCAAATAATGAGGGATACCTTGCATTTCTTCCTTTGTGATCTTTGCTGTACCAACATTCATGTACTTATAAATTTGCATAGAATCAGCAGAAATGATTTCTCCATTAAATTCTTTTGCCAGGTCTACACTTAATTTAGACTTGCCAGAGGCGGTAGGTCCAACAATAAGCACAATTTGTATAGCCATCCCATCACCCTTATATTACATAATTCTTTTAAACATTTTTTCTAATTGAGTCTTTGTTATAGCGATTATAACAGGTCTTCCGTGAGGACAGGTGTAAGGATTTTCTGTAATCTTCAAATCTTCAAAGAGTTTATAAATCTCTCTTTCAGATAAATTATCCATGGCTTTTACTGCAGCTTTACAAGCCATCATTATAATGCTTTCTTCTTTTAAAGATATTTTATTGATAAGTTCCTTATCTCTAAGTTTTTCTACTATCTCTATAAATAACTGCCTTGCTTCTGGTTGTCCTAAAATTACAGGTACTTCCCTTAATATAATAGAATTATTCCCAAATTCCTCAAATGTATAACCTAACTTATTTAAGAGTTTTTTCTCTTGTTGAACAAGTTCTAAATCTCCTGGTTGCAATTCTACTACAATAGGAAATGTTACCTGCTTTGTTTGAATTTTTTCATATTGGGAAGTAAACTTTTCGTATAAAATCCTTTCGTGGGCAGCATGTTGGTCAATTATATAAAACACATCTTCTTTTTCTACAATTATATAAGTAGAAAACAATGTACCTACTATTCTTATATCACTTATTTTTTTAGTAATGTCATTTTTTTATTTACTTCTTCTTTTTCATCTTCATATTCCTCATAAACTGCCAAATGGTTGTCTAAACTACTATTTTTACTATTTTCTTTTAATACATTATCTTTTAAAAAAACATTCTTACCTCTAAATTCATTGTCAAGTTTCTTTTTTTCCTCTTCTAATTCTTTATCAGAAGAAGTCAAGTATAATTTCGCCTGCTCAGCTGAAATAGTTGGAGTCTCAATTTTAAAGATATTTTTCTTTTCTTTAATTTTTACTTCTGGTATCAAGTTATATTTATGAAGGCTATCCTTTATAGTTTTGTAAACAGTTTCAAAAACCCTTCTTTCATCTGAAAATTTTATCTCTAATTTTGAAGGATGTATATTCACATCAATTTGCCTTGGGTCTATTTCCATGTACAAAAAAACAGCAGGATATCGATTTACAGGTATATAAGTCTTAAAAGCTTCATCGATAGCGGCTGAGAGGGTCCTATTTTTTACGTATCTTCCATTTACATAAAAAAACTGCATATTCCTATTAGAATAATTTAAAGAATTTTTACCTGCTAAAATCTTCAGTTTTAAATCTTCTGTTTGAAAAGAAACTGACATGAGAGAAGAATAAACTTCATTTCCAAAAAGTCTTAAAATTACATCTTCTACATCTCCTTTTCCTGATGTTATAAATTGTAATTTTTTGTCCTTTACGTATTTAAAAGAAACTTCAGGATGGGAAAGGCACAATTTAGTTACGGTATCAGTTATATACATGGCCTCTGTTGAAGGTTTTTTTAAAAACTTTCTTCGTGCAGGTGTATTAAAAAACACATCTCGTACTTCAACGCTACATCCTTTTGCACAACCGCAATTAGTTTTCTCTATTACTTTCCCGCCTTCCACAACAACTTTAGTGCCAAATAAAGCACCTTCTTCTTTAGTCTGTAAAGTTACATGAGAAATTGCGGCAATGCTGGCTAAGGCCTCTCCTCTAAACCCTAATGTCCCTATATTATAAAGGTCATTATCAGATTTAATTTTGCTGGTGGCATGTCTTTCAAAAGCTAGAATAGCGTCTATTTCATTCATTCCACAGCCGTCGTCAGATACCTTTATATAAGGAATACCACCTTCCAAAATTTCTACAGTAATATTTTTACTACCTGCATCAATAGAATTTTCAATTAATTCTTTTACTATAGAAGCCGGCCTTTCAACAACTTCTCCTGCAGAAATTTTATTTATTGTCTTTTCATCCAAAAGGCGAATTTTATTCATCATACTCCGCTCCTTAGAGAAATTGCCTTCTCCTTTAATTTATATAAGTAATTTAAAGCTTGAATTGGAGTCATGTTATCTAAATCACAATTGGCTATTTCCTCAATTAACGAATCCTTAGCTGTAGAAAAAATGTCTATTTGAGTAAACGCTAGCTGCTGTGCTGCGTTTTCTAACTCGAACTTTATCACAGTATCATTTTCCAAACTTTTTAATATTTCTTTTGCTCTTTCAACAATGCTATAGGGCAACCCTGCTAATTTTGAAACTTGAATTCCATAACTTTTGTCCGCACCACCAGGTACTATTTTCCGTAAAAATATTATGTCATCTTCTCTTTCCTCTACTGAGACATTATAATTCCTTACTCCCTTCATCTTGCCTTCAAGTTTTGTTAATTCATGATAGTGAGTAGCGAACAAAGTTTTAGCCTTTATCTTTTCATGAATATATTCAATAACTGCATGAGCTATACTCATACCATCATAAGTGCTTGTACCTCTTCCTACCTCATCTAGTATTATTAAACTTTTACTAGTAGCAGATTTTAATATATTTGCCACTTCAGACATTTCCACCATAAAGGTACTCTGCCCTGCAAAGATGTCGTCGGATGCTCCTACTCTTGTAAAAATTTTATCCACAATCCCAATTTTAGCGTAAGAAGCGGGGACAAAAGAACCTATCTGTGCCATCAATACAATTAAAGCAACCTGTCTCATATACGTAGATTTACCAGCCATATTAGGGCCCGTTATTATCATGATAGGATTTTCAGGACCAATCTCTATGTCATTTGCTACAAATGATTCATCAGAAATAGTCTCTATTACTGGATGCCTGCCTTCTTTTATAACTATTCTGTCACTATAATCTACTATGGGCTTTGTATATCGATTGGTTTCTGCAACTTCTGCAAAGGAAATAAGTACATCAATTGTAGCTATATACTTGGCTGTGTCTTGTATCCTTACAATTTGGAGTTCTATTTTTTCTCTTATTTCGTTAAAAAGCTGATATTCAAGCTCTATTAATTTTTCTTCTGCTCCCAATATAGCCTCTTCTATTTCTTTAAGCTCAGGCGTTACGTACCTTTCTGCATTAGCCAACGTTTGTTTTCGTATGTATTTTTCAGGAACCTGTGGTATATTAGATTTTGTAACTTCGATATAGTAACCAAAAACTTTGTTGTAACCTATTCTCAGATTTTTTATGCCGGTTTTTTCTCTCTCCTCAGCCTCAAGGTTTGCAATCCAATTTTTGCCTTCTACCGAAGCCTTTCTCAGCTTATCTACTGTTTCATTGTATCCATCTTTTATGATGTTTCCTTCTTTTAATTGAGTTGAGGGATCATCTTTTATCGACTTATCTATTAATTCGTATATATCTTGTAAGGTATCAAACTTTTCGTATATATCTTTCAAAAGCCGCGAACTAAATCTTTGCAATATTTCCTTAATATAGGGCAAATTTTGAAGAGATAATTTTATAGAAATAAAATCTTTTGGATTAATACTCTGATAAACAATTTTGCTGCTCAATCTTTCTAAATCATAGATTTTATTTAAAAGTTGTTTTAAATCCTGACGATTTTTATAATCATTAAAAAGCTCTTCTACTGCTTGCAGCCGAGCATCAATATGCTCTTTGTTAAGCAAAGGTTCTTCTAGCCATTTTTTTAAAAGCCTTCCCCCCATCGGAGTCACAGTTTTATCTAAAACTCCTAATAAAGAACCTTTTTTTGACTTGTTTTTATTGGATTCTAATATTTCTAAATTTTTTATTGCATTGCTGTCTAATCCCATATAGGAGTTATCCTCATATATAAGCAGTTTGTTTATATGCTTTAAAGCAGTTTTTTGCAATTCGTTTAAATAGCAGAAAAGAGTAGATAGTGAATTTACTACATAGGGCTTATCTTTTATTCCTAATTCTTCAAGTTTTTTATTAAACTGATTTTCTATTATTTTACTCTTTTCTTCATAGTAAAGTTTTTTTTCATAAGTGTTTACAGCACAATTGTTACTTTTAAAGATTTTTATATACTTATTGTTTTTTAAAAAATCTTCGTTGGCGATTATTTCTGAAGGAGCGTACTTTATTATTTCATCGTAAACTTTTTTGTTGTCTTTACAATTTTTAATTTCTGTGGCGTATAAATCTCCAGTTGTTACATCAACAGCACAAATTCCATAATTGTCCCTTTCTTTAAAGACAGACACAAGATAGTTATTTGTTTTTTCATCCATTGATTCAGGATTTATTATTGTCCCCGGAGTATATATTCTTACTACATCTCTCTTTACCAATCCTTTTGCTTTTGCAGGATCTTCCAATTGCTCACAAATAGCAACTTTATATCCTTTTTTTATCAACTTGTCTATATAAAAGTCTGCTGCATGATAAGGAACACCAGCCATTGGGGCTCTTTCTTCCGTTCCTGCGTCTCTTCCTGTCAAAGCTATTTCAAGCTCTTTAGCAGCAATTTCTGCATCTTCATAAAACATTTCATAAAAGTCCCCTAAGCGGAAAAATAGTATTGCATCTTTATATTTTTCTTTTATTTTAAGGTATTGTTCCATCATTGGAGTGACGGCCATTTTTTTGCACCTCCGACTCCTTTTTATTATATCATAAAAATAAGCGCCCATATAGGCGCACTTTTATCTTATAACTTCTACCAATTCTCCCTGCATTGTCCAAGCTTTGGTTTCGGTTATTTTAATATTGGCAAGTTTACCAATAAGGCTTTCATCTCCTACAAAGTGAACTACTTTGTTGGTTCGAGTTCGAGATGTCAATTTATTGCTGTCTCTTTTACTAATCCCTTCTATCAATACTTCCACAATTTTTCCTCTCAATTCTGCACTTTTTTCTAAGCTGATTTTGTTTTGTAACTCTATAAGTCTTTCTAAACGCTCATGTTTTACAGCATCATCTACTTGGTCTGGCATATTTGCCGCAACAGTACCTGCTCTTTTAGAGTATATAAAAGTATAAGCGGCATCAAATCGTACTCTTTGTACTAAATCCAACGTCTCCAAAAAATCTTCTTCTGTTTCACCTGGGAAACCTACAATTATATCTGTTGTTATTGCAATATCTGGAATGTTACTTCTTACTTTATCAATAATTTCTAAATAGTGCTCTTTGGTGTATTTTCTATTCATCTTTTTTAAAATTTTATTGCTACCAGCTTGTACAGGCAAATGCAAATGTTCACAAACTTTATTTAAATCCCTCATAGCATATATTAATTCATCAGAAATGTCCTTAGGATGAGAGGTCATAAACCTTATTCTTTCAATTCCCTCAATTTCATTTAGCTTGTAAAGTAGTTTTGCAAAAGTTATATTTTCATCAAGGTCTTTCCCATAGGAATTTACATTTTGTCCTAATAAAGTGATTTCCTTATACCCTTTTTGAGCTAATTCTTTTACTTCTGCTACTATATCTTCTGGCTTTCTACTCTTTTCTCTGCCTCTTGTATATGGCACTATGCAATAGGTGCAAAAATTATTGCAACCATAAATAATATTAACCCATGCCTTTAAATTGCTGTCCCTCTTGACAGGTAACTCTTCAATTACATTTTTTGTATCTTCTATAACATCTATCACTATATCTTGAGAGTTTAAAGCTTCCCATAAAAGCTGTGGAAATTTATATATATTATGAGTTCCAAAAACAATGTCTATATAGGAATATTTTTCTTTAATAGCTTCTACTACATTTTTTTCTTGCATCATACAGCCAGATACACCAATAATTAAATTAGGATTTCTAGCCTTCAATTCTTTCATTTGTGAGACTCTTCCTAATACTCTTATTTCAGCATGTTCTCTTACAGCACAAGTGTTAAAAAGTAAAACATCAGCTTGTTCCAGATTTTCAGTATATTTATATCCCATTTTTTCTAGCATACCTGCCAGTTTTTCTGAATCATGGACATTCATTTGGCATCCATAAGTTTCAATATGATAATAAAGGTCTTTGCCCTTATTTTTTTCTGCAATTTCTTTCATTATATCTTCTTGTTTTTTTAATTCTTCCTTAGTTACATAAATGTTAGTAGACATTATTAACACCTCTTTTATCTCTGGGGAGTAATTTTTCTATAAAAAAAAGTTTTAATTGGTTCAAAATTGTATCTATATGGCAATATTATTTGCTCTGTACTACCCACAAAGAATATTCCGTCGTCATTTAAAGACTCATAAAATTTTTTATATATTTTATCTTTAGCTGCATCATTAAAATATATTAACACATTTCTACAAATTAATAAATCTATATTTTTTGGATATTCGTCATTCAATAAGTCATGCCTTTCAAATTGCACACTTTTTCTAATATCCTCAGTTATCTGATAACTTTTGTCATCATTTTTTCTAAAGAATTTTCCTAAATATTCTTGAGGTACTTTTTTAACAGTCTCAACCGAATATATACCTTTTTTAGCTTTTTCTAGTACGCTTACATCTATATCAGTAGCAATAATTGTCACATCTTTTAGATCTATAAATTTTGTCAAAAGCATAGCTACAGAATAAGGTTCTTCTCCAGTAGAACAAGCGGCACTCCATACTCTAAAACCTTTTTTTATAATGTGGGGTAAAAGGTCTTTCTCTAAGATTTCCCATTGTGAAGGGTTTCTAAAAAATTCAGTTACATTAATGGTAATGTAATTTAGAAACTCCTCATATAATGTTTTATTGATAGTAAGTTCATTATAATACTCCTCATAGGAACTAAATTTACGGCTAGTAATCAAAGATTCTAATCTTCTCTTCATTTGCTTTTCCTTGTATAAAGACAAATCTATTCCAGTTAATTTATGTATTTTTTTTACAAAGTCCTCATAACCTACCATAAATATGTTCACCTCTAATTATAGAAAAAAGTGGCTTTAAAAGCCACAATTTAATAACTTTTCGGATGAAATTAAATTAGTAATTAACCACCTTCACTGGTTTTTCGAATACTCCACGTTTTACCTCTGTTGCAGTCATGTTTTGTGCTCTTAACATTTTTGCTATATAGTTACAGGCATCCCACGGATTGACATCATCGCCACAAGTAAATACGTCAACCGCGGCATAACCCAATTCTGGCCAAGTATGGATAGTTATATGAGATTCTGATATGACCACTACTCCGCTTACGCCCTGGGGATTAAATTTATGGAAAGCTACTTCCCGTATCTCTGCGCCTGATACTATTGCAGACTGAACCATTATGTCTTCGATTAATTCCAAGTTGTCTAAAATGTCGCTATCGCACCCATAAATCTCTGCCAAAATGTGGCGACCCAAAGCATTCATTTTGTATCCTGCCTCCTTTACTAAAATAATGTATACATTCAATGATTTTAATTTTATCAGATTTTTTTCTTTTGTCAAGGTTTTTTACATGACAGTTTAAAAATTTTTATTAAATATTCCTCCTACACTAATTCTAACTTTTAATGCTTTATTTGTACAATATCTTCACAATAACCTTTAAAAAATCACTCTTCTTCCTTTTCCCCTTTTAAAAATCTAATTTTCTTTATTACCTCTTCTATTACATAATCAGGAGTTGAAGCTCCTGC
The DNA here is from genome assembly GCF_000092965.1 of Thermoanaerobacter mathranii subsp. mathranii str. A3. GTDB lineage: Bacteria > Bacillota > Thermoanaerobacteria > Thermoanaerobacterales > Thermoanaerobacteraceae > Thermoanaerobacter > Thermoanaerobacter thermocopriae. The sequence continues at coordinate 1,207,126 of NC_014209.1, read as the reverse complement.
TGTTATCCCTATAATCTCTCGGTCTTTTACCATCTCAAGAGTCAATTCTTTAGCATCTTCTATATGAAAAGTATTTTTACAATTTTTTTCACATATCTTTTTTAACTTTTGAGTATTAGAACTATGCTTTCCACCAATCACAAACATCACATCTACTTTTTTTGAGAGCTGCTCTGCAGATCCTTGTCTTTTTTGGGTAGCATCGCATATAGTATTAAAAAAAACAAGGTCTTTAACTTTTAGCTTTATTACTTCTAAAATATCTTCCCAATACCTTCCAATGAGGGTGGTTTGCGCAACTGCACATGCCTTCTCCAATTTAGGTAATTTATGAGCTTCTTCAATTGAATTTACCACATAGGCAGTGTCATCACACCATCCATTTACTCCTCTTACTTCTGGATGATTTCTATCTCCTACAATAATAATAGAGTAACCCTTATGGTAGTGCTCATAAACTATATCTTGGACTTTTTTTACAAATGGACAGGTAACATCTATGACCTCAATTCCTTTTTTAGCAAGAAAGTCGTATAATTTTTTAGACACCCCATGACTTCGGATAATTAATTTATCGCCCTCAGTCAATTTATCCAGCTCTTCTTCTTCAATAATATTAACCCCTTTTTTCGATAAGTCCGATATAACTTGTGGATTATGAATGATTTCACCTAGCATGTATATTTTCCGGCCTGAGTTTTTTTCAATTTCATAATATGCAGTTTCAATGGCTCTTTTTACGCCAAAACAAAAACCTGCATACTCAGCAATCAATATTTTCATTCTTGACCTCCTACAACAATTTTGCAATTTCTTTCATTATTTCCTCTCCAATAACAAAAAGTTGCTGAGATGAAAGTCTAGAATTAGCATATTTATCAAAATTCATTGGTTTACCGATATTTATAATAATTTTAGAAAAGAGACCATATCTACCTTTAATCGCTATAGGCACTACTGGAGCGTTTCCCTTAATGGCTAACATAGCAACTCCTGGTTCAGCCTTTTGAAGCTGACCAGTTTTACTTCTTGTACCTTCCGGAAAAATTCCAATTGCTTTTCCTTTTTTTAAGTAAGTTAAAGCAGTTTTAATAGCTGATAAATCAGCGGTACCTCTTTTAACGGGAAAAGCTCCTAAGCCTGTCCCTAAAAGAAGCCTTAAAAAGGGATTTTTAAAAAGCTCTTCTTTTGCCATAAAATATATTCGCCTATTTAAAAGTGCACCTATTACAGGAGGATCTAAAAAACTTATATGATTAGAACAAATGATTACCGGGCCTTTTTTAGGAATATTTTCAAGTCCTTTTATTTCTATTTTAAATATCACTTTTATAATTGCTCGTACAATAATTTTAGCAATATAATAAAACATACTTAAATTTCCCCTTTTAATCCTTCCTTTATGATATTGTACAGTTTTTCTACAACTTCTTCTTCTGAAAGATAGGTAGTATCAATGACAATAGAATCTTTAGCAATTTTTAGAGGTGATGTTTCTCTTTGGGAATCTATGGTATCACGGTTTTCTATTTCTTTTACCACTTCATAATAACTCACATTTACATTTTTAGTTTTAAGTTCTCTATAACGCCTCTTTGCTCTTTCTTCTAAAGAAGCAGTTAAAAAAAATTTGAACTGTGCATCAGGCAACACAACTGTACCTATATCTCTTCCATCCATTACTACATTTTTGCCTTTGGCAATTTCTCTTTGTTTTTGTACTAAAATCTCTCTAACTTTAGGTATTTTAGACACCAGAGAAACTTTTTCAGAAACCTCAGGTTTTCTTATTTCTTCAGAAATGTCTTTACCATCTAAAAAAATTTTTTCTCCTTCTAAAGTAATATCTGTACTTTGCGCAATATCAGATATTTTATCTTCTTCAATAAATTTTATTCCCTTTTGTAGGGCCTTATACGTAATGGCTCTATACATAGCACCTGTATCTATATAGGTATAATTTAAAAGCTTAGCTAATTTTTTTGAAACAGTGCTCTTACCAGCTCCTGCTGGTCCATCTATCGCTATTTTTATAGTCAATACTATCACCTCAAACTAAATCTGGACGAAGCTTTTTTGCTTCCTTCAAATAAATGTGTTTTACCTCTTTATCATCACTTAAATTTGTAAAAACCGCAACTCTTATGCAATGACTGAGACTGCCTTTTACCTCCATTTCTTGTAAGCACATCATAGGTATTGAGGTCATACCCATATTCCTAACTGCTTCGGCAGGGTAAACCGCATCTAAATCACAAGTTACACTAAAAAAAATAGAAATTATGTTTTTCTCTTCTAATTCATTTGCTTTAATAATTTCTTCAATGAGAATAGTAGTATCCTTTAAAATATCTTCTTTTGTATTTTGGGAAGTTATAGCACCTCTTATGACTTTTATAGGGCATTCTCCTCTCCTATTATCTTTTGTCTTTTTTTTATATTATAGCATAATTACCCCTTACAAATAAATTATTTAAGCCTAATCATACATATTTTTTGTATATTCTTATCTACTTTAACTACAGTGGTATTTTGCGGCTCAATTACATTTTCACTAACTGCTACCACCTTAAAATGAAGAGATTCCTTTTCTCTTGTGCCATCTATTTCAAGAATTTGATTTGGCCTTACTGAAATAGTAATAGACTTGGCAAAAAAATTTGCAACTGGCTCTCCGTCTAGCAATACAAAGGAATTTAATGCTTTATCCTTGTTTACAACTTCAATTGTCACTTTACCTTCTTGTGAAAGATTAGAGTCTAAATTAATGCCCTCCAACTTCTGTGTAGAACTTAAAAAAACTCTTATGTCATCATTCGTCATCAAAAGCTGAGTTATAGCTATACTTAAAAGTCCTACCATTATCAATACTAAAAGAATACTTTCACTGTCAACATATCTGTATTTTTTTCTTTTAACTCTTTTTCCCATATTTATCCTCCTTTTCTTATTATATCTTATGCAAAATAAATAAAAAAATGCGGTTTCCCGCATTTCACATTCATGCATTGATTCCTGCTACATACCCCGTAGAAAAAGCGATTTGCAAATTAAAGCCACCAGTAAGCCCGTCTACGTCTATAATTTCACCAGCAAAAAATAGACCTTTTATTATTTTAGACTCCATCGTAGAGGGATTTATTTCTTTTATACTTACTCCACCACCTGTAACAATAGCTTCTCTTATAGGTCTTAGATCTTTTACTTTAAAAGTAAGATTTTTTAAATTGGTGACCAAACTTTTTCTTTCGCTCCTTGTTATTTCTCTAACTTTTTTATCAGGGTGTATATTAGCCCTTTTTATAACATATAAGATTAATGAATGAGGCAATAAATCTTCCAAGGCATTTTTCAGATTTCTATTTTGGTACTTATTAAAATCTCTTAATACTCTTTCCTCCAGCTTTTCAATAGTAAGTTCCGGCTTTAAGTCAATTTTTATTACCACTTCTCCCTTACCTAAGTAGTCATGTAAAAACCTACTCAATGTAAGTATTACAGGACCTGACAGTCCAAAATGGGTAAAAAGCATTTCCCCTAACTCTTCTCTTATCAATTTCTTTCCAAAAAAAACAGAAACCTTGACATTTTTAAGAGTAAGCCCCATCAATTCTCTTACATTTTCATATGTAACAATTGGTACAAGAGAAGGAAAAGGCTCTACAATTGTGTGTCCCAATTTCTTAGCTATTTTATACCCATCACCAGTAGAACCAGTCGTAGGATATGATACTCCTCCTGTTGCTAATACTACACTATCGCAGTTTAAAACACTTTCACCAACACTTATGCCCTTTACTTGCTTATTTTTCACTATTATATCATTTACTCTACAATTATAATTTACTTTTACTCCATATTTTCTAAGCATATTTACAAAAAAGTCTCTCACTTCTATCGATTTATCTGAAACTGGAAAAACTCTTAATCCTCTTTCTATTTTAGTTTTAAGCCCATTTTTATTTAAAAACTCTATTAAATCCTTATTTGAAAACTTGCTAAAAGCGCTATATAAAAATTTACTATTTCCTGGAATATTCTCAAAAAATTTTTCTTTGTCAGCAAAATTGGTAATATTACACCTTCCATTACCTGTAACTAACAACTTTTTACCTAAAATGTTATTCCTCTCAAATATACTTACTTCTTTTCCCATCATAGCTGCTGCTAAGGCTGCCATCATTCCTGCTGGGCCGCCGCCTACTACAAATACTTTTTTCATTTTATTATTTTTCCTCTCTTTCCAAATGGCAAGCGTCGTTAAATAGTACTAAAACAGTTTTCCCATCTTCCTTAACGTCTATTATATTAAGAGAAGCGTTATCTAGTCTAAACTTGGGATAAAAACTTAACTCAATTCCTAAAAGTCCTAAAATCAAAGCTTTTATAGAAGTCCCATGAGAAACAATCAATATATTTTTACCATCATTTTCTTTAACTATTTCCCATGTCTTTTTTAACATTCTCTTTTGAACTTCTTCTAAAGTTTCTCCTTTTTCTATATTAGCTTTAATAGGATTTGTTTTCCATAATGTATAAATTTCTTTATGCAATTCATTAATTTCTTCTGCTGTAAGTCCTTCCCATATACCAAAAGACATTTCTCTCAACTCAGAAACTTTATGAACTTCTAATCCAAATTCTTTTGCAATTATTTGCGCAGTTATATAAGCTCTTTTTAAATCACTTGAATATATACAATCTATTTTCTCATTTTTTAATCGACTTGCCAGTAGTTTAGCCTGTTTTAAACCTGTAGGAGTCAAATCAATATCTTGTATTCCTTGCATTTTATTGTGTAAATTCCACTCTGATTGACCATGGCGTACTATATACAATCGCGTAGTCATACAATTCCTCCTTAAATTTTATGCAAAATTCAGGTAAAAAATTTGATCTGCGTAAGAAAGTCTTGATACTTCCCACTTTCTCTGTTTTATTGCAATTTTCTTAAAAGGCAAGCCCAATTCAATAATAAACTTTTCAAATCTTTCATCTAGCCAAGGAGGCGCCCAAATACCCGACCTACAAATGTGAATAACTCCAATCAAATTCTCTTTTGGTAATTCTTCTACTGATTTATAATACTTTATGTTGTAAATATTGTTAAACTCCTCAAAATCTGAAGGTTTTTCAAAGGAATAAGGACTGTATACAATTTTAGCTCCTTTTACTATATTTTCTTTTAAAAGCTTACCTAGCCAATTAGCACAATTTAATTCAAAATCCAGTGAAGGTAGTCCCCCATATCCTAAATCAGAATGGGCATCAAAAGAAACTACTTCAGAACATCCAAAATTTTTTGCTAAATAATAGGCAACTTTGTGGGATTCGGAGACAAAAACTTTAATGTTTTTATCAAACTTAAGCTGTGTTTTTATTTTATCCCAGAAGCCTTTTATAACTTTACCTACTTTTATAGTCTTTTCTAAATCTTCTCCCTCTAATTTTCTTTTTATATATCTTTTATACCACAGTTGAGTTAAGTTTTTATCATTTTCTATAGAAGAGAAAAACCAGTCATTTTTAGAAAGTACAAAATAATCCCAATCTACAGTTAGAAGACTTCTTACCATAAAGAAGCCTCCTCTTTCAACTTTTTATAATATTTTACCATATTAAAAAAAGACCTTCAATCGAAGGCCTTATAGCCAACCTCTAATTTTCATAGCTTCATAAATTCGTTTAATTGATATCATGTAAGCTGCAGTCCTCATATCGACTTTGTACAGCTTTGCCAATTCATATATAGCGTTAAAAGCGTTTACCATTATAATTTCCTGCCTTTCTTCTACTTCTTTTTCTGCCCAGTAATAATTCATAAGATTTTGTACCCATTCAAAGTACGAAACTATCACTCCTCCAGAATTAGTCAAAATATCCGGAACTACAAACACACCTCTTTCTGCTAAAATCTTATCTGCTTCAGGAGTGGTGGGGCCATTTGCTCCTTCGCAAATTATTTTCGCTTTTACCTCTACAGCATTGACAGAAGTTATCTGATTTTCTAGAGCGGCTAAAGCTAAAATATCTACATCCAATTTTAAAAGTTCTTCATTTGTTATACTGGTTGATCCTTCAAAATTGCACACTGCCCCTGTCCTATTTACATGTTCTACTAATCTTTCAACATCAATTCCACCTTTATTGTATATGCCTCCATAAACATCACTTATTGCTACAATTTTAGCACCTAATCTTTGAAAATTTAAAGCTGTATGACTTCCGACATTTCCAAACCCCTGTATAGCAACTGTGCAATTTTTAAAATCCGTATGTAAACGTTTTATAGCTTCTCGTGCCATTAACGCAACTCCATACCCTGTTGCAGCGGTTCTTCCCTTAGATCCGCCATATATCAAAGGTTTTCCTGTAATGACAGCAGGGCTATTATAACCTACAATTTTGTTGTACTCATCTACCATCCAGGCCATAATTTGCATGTTAGTGTTTACATCTGGTGCGGGTATATCTTTATTAGGACCTATTATACTCGTTATTGCTCTTATATAACCTCTACTCAACCTCTGTAGCTCCTCTTTTGACAATTCTTTGGGATTTACTGCAACTCCACCTTTTGCTCCTCCATAAGGAAGTCCCACTACCCCGCATTTAAATGTCATCCACATGGATAAGGCTTTTACTTCATCTAATGTAACGTCAGGATGAAATCTTATTCCTCCTTTTGTGGGCCCTAATGCATCATTGTGTTGAGACCTATAACCTTTAAAGACTTTTACTGTGCCATCATCCATCTGTACAGGAATAGAAACTTCTAAAACTCTCATAGGTTCTTTTAAAACTTCATAAACAGATTCTTCTACCCCCAGCAAGTCGCAAGCATTTTTAATCTGCTTTTGCACAATAATCAAAGGATTTAACGATTCTTTTGACATTTTATTATCCTCCTAATTTTAAAATTTAAAAGTAAATGAATCGATTTCTACGTTACATATTTTACAAATTTCTTAATAGTCCTTCAAAAATTTTATTATTAATTTGTTTTTGAAAAATATACCCCATATTCATCCCATATACTCTCCAGTTTTTCAAAAGTATTTGCTATTTTTTCCTTTTCTTTAAGACCCACAGCTACAACAAGAGCATTGACAAGACTTAAGGGTGCCACTAATGAATCCACAAAGGAAGCCATATTGCTTTTTGCAATCAATATTTCATCCGCAACAGAAGTAAGGGGAGAAATTAAACTATCTGTTATTGTAACGATTTTCGCATTTTGAGATTTTGCATATTTTAGTACTTCCAATGTTCTTTTTGAGTATCTCGGAAAACCAATTCCTATCACTAAATCATTTTCACTAACTCTGAGAATTTGCTCGAAAACATCTGACACTCCGGCTTTAACGACCGACACATTTTGCCGTATTAAATTTAGATAAAATCCCAAATATTCTGCAATGACAATAGAACTTCTGGAACCTATTATATAAATTTTTGCAGCATTAATTATATCCGAAACGACACTCCTAAAATCATTTTTATTTATTTCACTTATAGTCTCTTTTATATTTTCTATGTCGGCTTTTAGTACATTATTCAATATAGCAATTTCATCTGTTTCTTCTGTCATTTCTAACCTTTGGACCGTTGTAAGTTTATTTTTTATAAGCTCCTGTAATGCACTTTGAAGTTCTGGATATCCATTATACCCTAGGGTATTTGCGAATCTTACAACAGTTGATTCACTTATATTTATACTGGCCCCTAATTTTGCAGCTGTCATAAAAGCTGCTTTATCATAATGATTTATAATGTATTCTGCTATTATCTTTTGGCTTTTACTCAATTTTGTATAATTATCTTGTATTCTTTTAATCAAATCATCTTTTTTTGCCATATTTCACTCCCCTTTCTTCTTACAAGATTATAGCCTTCTGTTAATGCTCTTCTGTCAATCTCCTCTGTGCCGGGCGGTACTCTATTTAAAACAGCTTTTTCTATAGATTGTTTGTTACTACCTTGGTTAGCCTTTGCACTATTTCTCTATTATGAGCTATTTATTTTTTACCAACATGTCACCCTCATTAAATTTGTTTGCAATATTGATATTCTATATAAAAATAAAAAATCCTCTATAAGATGAATAATAAATTTCATGAATAATTTTGATACAATTCTTGCATCATATACAGTTAAAACAATATTTACTCTAATTTTAAATTCCAAGAATTTATGAACTCTATCATGTCATAGCAAGTTAAATCAAAATGAATAGGAGTAATGGAAATATAACCATTTTTAACGGAAACAATATCCGTTCTTTCATCCTTTTCTATTTCCGAAATTTTTCCTGCCATCCAATAATATTCTTTTCCTCTTGGGTCATAATTTTTTTGGAAAGTCTCAATATAGATTCTCTTGCCTAGTATTGTAGTTTTTACCCCCTTTATTCCCTTCTTTAAATCAGGTATATTTACATTCAACAAGGTATTTCTAGGTAAACCTTTTTCTAGAACTTTTTCTATTAAATTTTCTACAAATTTATACATAAGCCTATCTTCAATATTAACTGTTTCAACACAAGAAACCGCAATAGCAGGAATACCGTAAATTGCAGCTTCTATAGCTGCAGAAACTGTACCCGAATAAAGTATGTCTGTTCCTAAATTTAAACCTTCGTTAATGCCAGAAATTACAATATCAGGTTTTTCCCCTAGCACAACTTCAATCCCTAATTTTACACAGTCAGAAGGTGTTCCGTTTATCGCATATATTTTCAAACTTTCTTCTTCCTTTACCTTTTTTAGCCTTAAAGGTTTATGTAAAGTTATAGCATGGCTTATAGCACTTCTTTCTTTTTCAGGAGCTACTACCGTTACTTTATACTTATCTTTAAGATATTCTGCTAATTTTAACATCCCTAATCCTTGTACTCCATCGTCATTAGTAAGAAGTATCTTTTTCATTTTATACCTCCTATAATTAATAACGTATAATTATTTTGATTTTATTACAAAATTTATATATAGGCAAGGAGTGATACAGTGATACAAATAGACGACGCAGGAAGCGGTAGTTTATTAGGTGGGACGTATATTGGGGCCATGAGAGTAGAAACCGGAGAATTCTTTTATGATATAATTCCCATAGAATATTATAACGAAGAAAACTTTAAAAATAAATTGTATTTAAAAAAAGCTTGTGAAATTGGGAAAAAACTCTTTAAAAAACTTAAAGTGAGTAAAACTGAAAAAATACAAGTTTGTAGAGGCTATATGTTTGACATTTTTAGAAAATGGTTAGAAATGGAAGAATATAATTGGGAAAGTACTCAGATATTAAATCCTCTCCAGGAAATAATAGAAAAGTCTTTTGAAAATTATGCTTTATCATTAGGATTGCCAGAAAAGTTTTTGAGGTACACAAAGTATCCTTTTCATTTTCATCGATTATTAAGATGGGTATATGCTGATTATGAAAATAGAGTTAAATTGTGCAAAACCGGGTGGAACAGTTGGAAAAAATACGGAAAATTAGAAATAAAAATAAGTTATACATATTTAGAAGAAAACAAAAATTATCTGTGCCTAAAGTGTGGAAAAAACATTCAGCCCGGAATTGTAAAAGTTATAAAATACGTAAGCAATTATCCTAATACTATATATCTTCACATTAATTGTTAAAGGCACCATAAAAGGTGCCTTAACAATTTTTAGGCAGAAGGTATACATATTTGTTGGCCTGGATATATCAAATTTGGATCTGATATTTGAGGATTTGCTCTTATCAATGCGTCAAGACTTACGCCAAACATATTAGCTATTGACCACATTGTATCTCCTGGTTTTACTGTGTATATTGTTTTGCAGGTTTCTGGAGATACTGGTGGACAGTAAAAAGGTATGCATATTTGTTGTCCTGGATATATTAAATTAGGATCCGATATCTGAGGATTTGCTCTTATTAAACAGTCAAGACTTATTCCAAACATATTAGCTATCGACCACATTGTATCTCCCGGTTTTACTGTGTATATTGTTTTGCAGGTTTCTGGAAATACTGGCGGGCAATAGTAAGGTATACAAATCCGTTGGCCTGGATATATCAAATTTGGATCTGATATTTGAGGATTAGCTCTTATTAAGCAATCAAGGCTTACTCCAAATTTATTGGCTATTGACCACATGGTATCCCCTGGTTGCACCGTATAAAAAGTCCTACAGTGCCCTGGATGAGGATGATGTGGATAATAGGGATGATGGTAAGGATGCTTAGGATAGTTGGGATCGTAATAAGATTCATCTATTGTCATGCTATTTCCCTCCTTTTAAACTTTCTATTACATGTTATGAAAAATAAAAATATATGTTACAGGAGGGATTTATACAAAAACAGGGAAGCGGTTTTCCCTGTCAGACTGGATATGTCATATATTCTTTATTAAGAAGAGTTTCATCTATTTGGTATTTTTTTGCCCTTCTATATTCAAAAAACTTCTTTGCTACTTGTGGGAAAAGAGCATAAGATAAAACATCTTCTTCTTGTTCATAATACTCTTTAATTTCTTCTTTAATCGCTTCAAATTGCGGTTTTAAAAGGTCTGCTGGTCTAATATCTATTACCTCTTCATCTCCTATTATTTTTTTCTTTATTTCTTCTGAAATTGGCGCTGGTGGTCTACCATACAGTCCTTTCACATAATCTTTTACTTCTTTTGGTACCATTTTATACCTTTCTCCAGTTATTACATTCAAGACAGCTTGAGTCCCTACCATCTGACTCATAGGGGTAACAAGAGGTGGGTATCCTAATTCTTCTCTAACTTTAGGAATTTCTTTTAAAACCTCTGGGTACTTATCTAAAGCATTTTGTTGTTTTAATTGGGAAATTAAATTTGATAGCATTCCTCCTGGAACTTGATAAATTAATACATCTGTATCTACGCCCATAACCATAGATAAATCTATTTCTTTACTGTGATTTTGTTTTACTTCTTTAAAGTATGAAGCAATTTCTGATAATAACTCCATATCCAAACCAGTGTCATATTGAGTGCCTTTTAAAATAGCTACCATTGTTTCTGTAGCAGGTTGAGAAGTTCCTAATGCCAAAGGTGAAATAGCAGTGTCTATTATATCTACTCCAGCCTCTATTGCTTTAAGATAAGTCATAGCCGCCATTCCACTCGTATAATGGCTGTGCAACTGTATAGGAATATTTACTGCATCTTTAAGGCTTTTTACTAACTCATAAGCAACATAAGGAGTTAATATTCCTGACATATCCTTTATGCATATGGAATCCACTCCTAATTCTGTCAGCTCTTTTGCTACTTTAATATAATGGTCAATGTTGTGAACAGGACTTATAGTATAAACAAGGGTACCTTGAGCGTGGGCTCCCGCTTTTTTAGTAGCTTTTATTGCAACTTCAAGATTTCGTACATCATTTAAGGCATCAAAAATTCTTATTATATCTATTCCATTTGTGACAGCCTTCTCAACAAATTTTTCTACAATATCATCCGGATAATGCCTATATCCTAGTAGATTTTGTCCTCTCAAAAGCATTTGAAGAGGTGTATTTTTTATCTTCTTTTTTAATTTTCTTAATCTTTCCCATGGGTCCTCATTGAGGAATCTCATACAAGCATCAAAAGTAGCGCCTCCCCATGCTTCAATAGAATAATATCCTACTGCATCCAATTTCTCTGCAATTGGAAGCATTTCTTCCGTCGACATTCGAGTAGCCAATAGTGACTGATGAGCATCTCTTAATACAGTTTCTGTGATTTTAATTTTATTGCTCATATTAATACCTCCTCCTAAAATATTATACTATTTTTTCAAAAGAAACAAAATAAAAAAAGAGCCCAAAGGCTCAAAATTTTTAAAAGAAAGAAAGAATAGATTCCCTTATAATCTTAGCTGCTAAAATAGAGGTTATACCAGCTATATCATGAGAAGGCGAGACTTCTACTAAATCCATGCCGACTACATTTAAATCTTTTAAAATATGAATTACCTCTAATGCCTCTTTTGTAGTTATTCCCCCTGGTTCTGGTGTACCAGTGCCTGGTGCAAAAGCAGGGTCTATAACATCTATATCCAAACTAATATAAATTGGATAATCTTTTATATCATTAATTAACTTTTTCAAAGGTTCAACTACATCGTACAAAAACATATGGATATTTTTTTTGGCAAATTCAAATTCTTCCTTTTCCCCTGACCTTATTCCAAAACTATACATTTTAGCACCATTCGCAATGTCCCACACTCTTTTCATAACTGTGGCGTGAGAATAAGGTTCACCAAAAAATTCTTCTCTTAAATCAGTATGGGCATCAAAATGAAGAATTACAAGGTTATCTCCATATTTTTTTAAGTACTCTTTTAAAATTCCATAAGTCACTAAATGTTCTCCACCCAAGAATATTCCTTTTTTTTCACTTTTTAAAATGTTTTCTGTAGTTTTTGAGATTAAATCTAAACTCTTTTCCACATTTCCATAAGGAAGTACTAAATCTCCCAAATCATAATATTTCTTATCTTCCAATCTTCTATCTAAATATACGCTGTAACATTCTAAACCATAAGAAGCTTGCCTTATCGAAGCAGGTCCAAAGCGGCTTCCAGCCTTGAAACTCACTGTGTAATCCATAGGCAAACCTACTATAACTACATTTGCCTTTTCATATTCTCCAATAGCCCCTAAAAACTTTCCTGGATTGACAAGAGATTTCCCTTCTATCATTGTTACACCTCATCAAAAATATCCTTCACAAATTTAGGCAGTACAAAGGCTGCCTTGTGAATTTCAGGGGTATAATATTTTGTTTCTATTCTTGGGATAGAATTTATGTCTACTTCTTCAGGGTCATATTTTTTTGAACCCATGGTAAAAGTCCACAAACTTCCTGGATAAGTCGGTATTGTTGCTATATATGCTTTTGTAATAGGATATATTTCTTTGAACATTTTGCTGAGCTTGTTTATCAATTTCCCATAAATAAAAGGTGATTCTGTTTGAGCAACAATAATACCATCTTCTTTTAAGCATTCATATACAGCTTTATAAAAGTCAGAAGTAAAAAGCCCTACAGCTGGCCCAATTGGGTCAGTAGAATCTACGATCACTACATCAAATTCATTCTTGTGTTCATTAACATATTTAATTCCGTCTCCAATCATTATTTCTACTCTTGGGTCATCTAATGCCTGACTTATTGTAGGAAGATATTTTTTAGAATTTCTCACTACAGCTTCATCAATTTCTGCCAACACCACTCTTTCTACCGAAGGGTGCTTTAAGGCCTCTCTTACTGAGCCTCCATCCCCGCCCCCAACAATTAATACGCTTTTTGGATTTTTATGAGTGAAAAGTGGTACATGTACTATCATTTCATGATATACAAATTCATCTTCTTCAGTGGTTTGAAGTATCCCATCCAAAGTTAGTATTCTTCCAAATTGATATGTATCAAGTATTGCTAAATGTTGATAAGGTGTTTTTTCTACTACCAATGTTTCTTTAACTTTCAAAGAAAATCTCAAATTTTCGTCTTGATTTTCTGTAAACCACAATTCCATTATAAAACACCTCCACAAGTTTTTGTTAGTTTTATTGAAAAAAATTTTCACTCTCTAAAAAACTCTTTTAATTTAACCATTTGAAAATCGCCTTTTTCAATAAAACCTAATTTACAAAAAAAATCTTTATAGAAAGGCATATTGACGCAAGCATTTTCTAACCCCATATCTAGTGCATGATTAAGTACTGCTCTTACCATTAAATTTTCAAATCCTTTATCCCTGTAGGAAGGCAAAATTGCCAAATTACTTATTATAGCATTATTATTTTCTACTTTCATAGAAATAAAAGCAAAAGGCTTGTCTTCTCTTGCAACCATGAAAATCTCTTCTAAGAAATTTAATGGTCCTTTTATCCCACACTCATTAGCAATTTTTTTAATAGTTTCAAAATCCTCTGCTTTGGCGAACTTGATTGAAAACATGTTTCACCTCAAGCTTTTTAAATAATCTATTTCTTTGTTTGTCAAATACCTCCACTCTCCTGGTTTTAACCCTTCTAAAGATAACTCTCCAATTTTAGTTCTCATTAAAGAAATAACAGGATGACCAATGGCTTCACACATTTTTCTAACTTGTCTATTTTTCCCTTCATGAATTTTTATTTCCACAACACTTGTCCCCTTTTTGACTGTTAAAACCTTTATTTCTGCTTTTGAAGTCACATAGTCCTCTATTAAAAGTCCATTTCTAAACCTTTCTAACTCTTCTTCTGTTGGAATTCCTTTAATTTTTGCAATATACGTCTTTGCAATTTCATGCCGAGGATGCATCAGTATATTGGCTATCTCTCCATCATTTGTAAGCAACAAAAGCCCCGAAGTATCATAATCTAAGCGGCCAACAGGATATATTCTTTCCTTAACTTTAACTAAGTCCATTACCGTAGGCCTACCAAACTGGTCTTTAACAGAAGTAATATATCCTGTTGGCTTGTTTAACATGATATAAACTTTTTTCTTTTCTCTTCTCACAATTTTATCATCAAATTCAATTATGTCAACATCAGGATTGATTTTTACTCCCAATTCTTTTACTTCTTTTCCATTTACTTTTACACGACCTTGTAAAATGTATTCTTCACACTTTCTTCGTGATGCTATTCCACATTCTGCTAAGTATTTTTGCAACCTTACCATTTGTGTTCACCCATTTTCCCCTTATACAAGTTTTTCTTCATAAATCTTTAATAAATTATTTCTCACAACCCTTTCCTTTATCAAGTTGGTATCAGTAGTATAAAGACCTAATTGTTTCATCCTTTCAAAATATTCCGCCCCTGCAAAAGTATACCTCTTTTTCAATCCTTCTTTGGCTTTTATGCATTCATTAGCATAAGCTATCAAATCGCCAGAAGCTAAATTCCTTGGTAACTCCAAAAGAGGCATGCCAAGAGCTAATCTTACGCTGTTATGTCCAGCAAGACATCCTGTCACCATTGCTTCAGTATGCCCAGTAAACAAGCCAGACTTCTCGCCTGCACATAATAAATTATCTAAACCTATAACTTTCATTGTATTGTCTCGCGGTGCCATTGACAGATATCTTACAGAATTGGCTTTTCCCCCAGAATAAGGGTCATCATAACGCGCTCTTTCTAAACCCGGAATTTTTCTAAGTTTTTCTAATGGATAAAAAGGTGTCATGAGTTTTACATAACCAGTATCTAATAGTATAACATTTTCTGCGTATTCTGGCAATGCATATTGTTGGCACACTTTCAAATTCAATTTTTCCATGTTAATATCTTCTTTAGGCACAGGCAATACTACTACTCCGTCTCTTTCCAGCTTTTCTCTTATCTCTTTGTTTAAAGATTCTTTATTTAATTTGCACGAACCACTAAAAGCGCCGTAAACTTCATCTGTCCTCATTCCTAAAAGGTCTTCTACACCTGCCCTATAACTTATGCTAATTCGAGGACCAAAAGAAGGACATCTTAAAATACACATAGCACATCCATTTCCATACCTTAGGCAGTTACCCATAGGCCCTGTTGAACCAGTAGTCTCTATAAAAACATCTCCATATTCTATAGTATCATCAGCCAAAACTATTCCTTTTATTCTTTTGTTGTTCTCCATTACCACATCTACCGCTCTCGCCATCAATTTAATAGTAACACCTTTTTCAAGTAACATTTTCCTAATCATTGGTTCCACCATTGTCACATCATACAAACTTGCATGAGCATGACCAGGAAAATTTACATTTACATGTCTCGCTGCTTTATCTGTTATTTCAATAAGTTCATTGCCACCTAAATATATAAGTTCTTCTGCAGCAGTGTATCTGCCGTTATTTCTCATTATTCCTCCCACAAGACCGCATCCCAAAAGCATATCAGTTTTTTCTAAAAGCACTACTTCTGCACCTGCTTTTCGAGCCGTTAAAGCAGCTGCACAACCGGCCCAACCTCCGCCAATTACAACAACCTTAACCATGTAACATCTTCCTTTCTAAAGCTTTTCTAATATCCACCTGAACTTTACAGGTTCTTATTTTTTGATTTCCTATCTGAACTTCACAACTACCGCAAATTCCTTCACCACAGCATATAGTGTTATTGTTTGAAACTGCTAAATAGGCTTCTGGATTATATAAGTCCAAATAATTTAAAATATTCATATGTTGTTCATCAGAACCTCCACTAAACACAACTGTTATCTCTATGTCTTTAATTATCTCCTTTAAAATTTTTTGCCCCTTCTCACTTAAAAGGTCTGTCTCAATTATCGTTATGTTGAAATCTTTTAAATAGTTATTTACAAAATTTACTCCTACTTTTCCCTTGTCTACTATAGTAATAACCTTGTTTTTGTTGTTTATTAGTTTTGAAATCACAATTACCCCTGGAGCTTGAGCAATTCCTCTCAAAACAACTAAGGCCTTAGAATTGTGAGTTCCTTTAATGTATCTATGGCCTAAAAGTCCATTCCAATAAGGTCCTCTTAAATAAACCTCTTCTCCTTTTTCAGCTTTTTGAATTAATTTTGTCTTTGGACCGCTAACTTGTATAGCTATTTTGATTATCCCTTCAAGCTCGTCAGCATACATTACTGACATTGGAGTATCAAAAAAAGATGGACTGGAAATACCTCTTAAAAAAACAAAAGAACCTGGTTCATTCAAATCTCGCGCCATCTTATTTGGTACTTTAAGAGTCAAAATTATAACTTCTTCGTTAACTTTTTCCTTTTTTAATACCTTAGAAAAAATTGTACTGCGGGTGGCTTTAGCTTTGTATCCTCCCCACACAAATTCCTGAAAAATACAAACGCCTCTCCAATTACAATCACAAAAATTTTTCCCTTGAAGTTGTGGACATACTATGCATTCGTTCAATTCTGCTAAATAGCAAGGGCAATAATCAGTACCTGCGTCAATGCATTCTAATCTATGTGCCAATTTATCTCACCTCCAGTTTCACAATAATAAAATATTCCTCAAGCATAAAAACTGTGACAAAATAAATTACCCTCCTAGGTTGTATTTAGGAGGGTTTCAGATGAAAAACAAATGTTTGTCAACAAATTCAAATGCCTTTTTAATTATATACAAGAGGGATTTAATACCCTTAACCAATTTTTTATTATTTTTTGAAAATTGAAACCAAAATCTTCTTGTTCCACTTTCTTTAAAGCTATACAATTGACATCACATATTTTTTCTTCCCCTATTTTTACTGTCACATAGCCTATTCTTTCACCCTTTTCAATAGGAGCTTCTACACTTTCAGGGAGATGAAATTCTAAACTTACCTTCTGTTTCTCTTCTTCTGATGCTGGAATAATACATTCTGTTTCACTTACAACCGATATGCTATTTTCTTTTCCACCTTTTACTTCTATCTTTTTAATTAGCTCCTCTCTTTTTAATACTCTATAAGGCTTATACTTTGAAAAAGCATAATCTAATATTTTTATAGAATCTTCCCACATTGGAGGACTATTTAAAACAACTGCAATAAATCTCCTCCCTTCTCTGGTTGCAGAAGATACAAGACATCTACCTGCTTTATTAGTAAATCCAGTTTTTACTCCATCAGCTCCTTCGTATATCCATAAGAGTTTATTTTTATTCCTTAAATATCTATCCCATTCTTTTCCTTCCCAAGGAATTGTCTTTTCTTTTGTTGATACAATCTCTGCAAACTTAGGATATCTAAAAGCATATCTTGTTATTAAAGCTAAATCATAAGCAGTAGTATAATGGTCATCAATACCAATGTCTAAACCAGAAGGAGTAGCAAAATGCGTATCATATGCCCCTATTTCCTTTGCCTTTTCGTTCATTATTTTAGCGAAATTTTCCACACTACCGCCTATATGTTCTGCAATAGCTGTAGCCGCATCGTTCCCAGAATTTAACATGAGTCCATAAAGCAAGCTTTCCATATCAATTTTTTCTCCTGGCGAAAGCCAGATGGAGGAACCTCCAACACTTGCAGCCCTTTTGCTAACAGTTACAATATCCTTCAAATTACCTTTTTCTAAAGCCACCAACAAAGTCATTATTTTTGTAGTACTTGCCATTGGCAGTTTCTCATGGGAATTTTTTTCATACAACACTCTTCCTGTCTCTTGGTCTATTACAATTGCTGATTTAGCAAAAATAGAAGGATAATCGCTATTCGCATACACTTTTACAGAAGACATAAAATACAGTAAAATAAAAAGATAAAACACAAATTTTTTCATTTTATGCCTCCTTTATATACAAAAAAGTGGGGTTCCCCACTTTTTATATCTCAGTATTGTTGTTCATTGTTGAATTTTGTAACTTTTTTGTCGACTTACCTTTATTAAATAAACTTTGTATTTCTTCTATCAATTTTGGTGTCAGGTCTATTATCCTCTCCAACATAGCACTTTGAGTAAC
The DNA here is from genome assembly GCF_000092965.1 of Thermoanaerobacter mathranii subsp. mathranii str. A3. Lineage (GTDB taxonomy): Bacteria > Bacillota > Thermoanaerobacteria > Thermoanaerobacterales > Thermoanaerobacteraceae > Thermoanaerobacter > Thermoanaerobacter thermocopriae. The sequence goes on along the minus strand of NC_014209.1, from coordinate 1,188,692 downwards.
TGGCAAGAGCCTGATTTGTCCTTGTCCGACTACCATAAAAGCAACAGGCTGTACAGAAACTCCTGCTCCACTGCCACCTGCAAAAGGCATGCTTTGAGATGAATCTTGTTCTGTAGTACCTTTTTTATCATTCTTTGGCAGGTTAATTTCCCCACCTCCAGCAGCAAAGCCAAAAGTAACACGAGAGATAGGGATTATTATTGTTCCATCAGGAGTCTCTACAGCATCTCCTACTATTGTATTGACATCTATCATGTCTTTTAAACTTTCCATGGTTGTTTTCATCAAGGCATCGATTGGGTGGTCACTCATATATTTTCACCTCCCCTTTAAACTACCCACAAACTTTATTCCATTAATAATAATATTACCACAGCTTATTTTAAATATGCAAATTAAATTTTCCCTCTAGCATATTTTGGCCATAAGAGGGTGTAATATGAACCTCGGGAGCAGCAGTAAAGGTAGCATTATTATATATCGGCATAAGAGCTTGATATACTATGCCCCATAAAAAGCCACTCAAAATAGCGGTCCAGGCTGCATCTTCTAAGCCAATTCTTATATTTAGATAAAATTTATGCACGATGGCATCTTTTAGCATATCTTTTAGAAGTTTTATAATCTTGAAAAAATCTTCATATCTTATATCTAACGTCGAAAACTTCTTTTCTTTATTAAGTCTATTTAATTTTTGTGCATCTTCACTTTTATGCATCTTGATACCAAAAATCTTAAAATCCAACTGCTCTTTTTCATTTTCTTTTTGTATTTTAATAGTTAAAAAATTTACTAAAAATATATTAGTTGTTATTTCTAGGGAAATATTTTTCTCCTCTTTATACGCTTTTAATTTAATTTTAATAGGCACAAAATATAGTAATATCAAAAAAATAAGGAGTATAAAAACCGCAGATAAATATCTCATCTTTTTACACCTCATACACCACTGTTTATAAATCTTTTTAATAAAAATTTAGGTCTTTATTATATTTTTGGTAAAAAGATTGATGCTTATTAAAAACTGCCTACTTTTTATCCATATAAAGGAAATATAGTATCTTAATATATGATAATCTCTTTTTGAAAAAAACAGCAAGTATAATTACTAAAAACTTCTAGATAAAATTATAGCAGGTCAGCTCTTTATAAAAAGAGCACCTGCTTTTATATTCCATTAATTATTTAAAAAGAGAAGCCAGCCAATCAAAAAAGCTTTTTATAGTGTCTAAAATTGCTTTTAATATACCTTTATGTTCTTCCAGTGTCTTTTTTATTTTATCAATATCTACTCCTATTTTTTCTAATTGCTTTTTTATCATTTCAACATTTAAATTGAGCTGATTTATCTTCTTCATAAGCTGTACAATCTGAGATATCTGTTCATCAGTTAGTTTTATGTTGAGCTGTTTAGCAACATCTTTTATAAGATTTGCAATTTCATTTTCATCTGTAAGTTTTCTTGCAATTACCTCTTCTTTAACCTTTTGTATAAGTTCAACTGCTTTATCTTTTCCTATTTTTTCTCCTAATATACCTGTTATGACCAATTCTTCATTAGCTGTTTTTTTTGCTTCCTCACTTAATTTTTCCCCTGTTATTTCTTCAAATGCCTTCATTATTCCTGTAAGAGCTGCTGTTCCAGATACATCAAATGGAGCAGCTACTACCACCTTTGCATCTTTAATGCCTGCTGTCACCATTGCATTGGCATACATCTCTTTAGAGACCCAATTTATGTTGTGAGTATCAACCATAATTCCTTCTCCCTGTGGAAGAAGCTTTACATACACTGAAGAAATAGCTCTACTACCTATCTGTTTATCAGGTACCAGTCCTTTTAAATATTTTCTCTCTTCCTCATTTGTAACGGTGATAATTTTAGTAGTGGCTGGATTAGCTCCAAAATATTTTATCATTTCTTGCTGTTGCTTAGGAGTAAGGTCTGCCCCTAAACTTACTATTTCCTTTTCATTTGCAAAGGCAAAATTTGTTGAAATAAGAGTAAAAGCAAACCCAATTAAAAAAACAAGTAATGAGTTTCTTTTCATCCATTAAACCCTCCCTTTTTAGGGTATAATTTCGACTTGCGGTAATTCTTTCAAAGATTTAATTCCAAAATATTTTAGAAAGTCCTCTGTTGTAGCATAAAGTATTGGCCTACCAGGAGATAAAGCCCTACCACTTTCTTTGATCAAATTAAATTCAAGCAAAGTATTTATAGCTTTATCGCTTTTTACCCCTCTAATTCTTTCAATTTCTGTCCTAGTAATAGGTTGATTATAAGCTATTATAGCCAGCACCTCTAAGGCTGCTTGTGAAAGTCCTTGTTTTATTTCTAATCCCAAAGCTTGTCTGACTATTTCTCCATAACTATCATTTGTACACATTTGAACTTTATCTTCAAAAAATATAATATTCAAACCACGATTTTCTTTATTGTAATATTCTTTTAATTTAGTCGCAACATTTATTATTTCCTCTTGAGAAAGTCCAACCACTTCGGATAGGGTTTTTAATTTTACTGGACCACCTGCTGCGAACAATATAGCTTCTATTTTTCCTTCATTGCTCATTTTTTTCTCCTCTCCTAAAGGATTTAATAAGTATATCTCCATAAGTAGTCTTTTGTTCTGCTACAATTTTATTAAGTCTCACCAATTCCAAAACAGCAATAAAAGATACAATAATCTCTCCCTTTGCACGACTTTTTTTTATAAGTTCACTAAACCAAAATAAAGGTTTTTTTACTAATTTAACCAATAACTCCTTAATCTTGTTTTCTACAGTATATTCATCTTTTTGTATTTCTATTTCATCTTCTCTGGTGTTATTTTTTGAAACAACTTTAAGGTAAGCTTTATATAAGTCTTCGCTAGAGTAGTTTAGAGCAATTTTTTTATCTATATATTTTACTTCAGGTTCTTCTCTAAAAAAACGAGAACCAATTTTACACATTTCTTTAAAAGTCTGGGCAATAATTTTATATTTTTTGTACTCAATCAATTTAGTCACCAATTCTTCTCTTGGATCTACTTCTTCTACTTCCAACTGTTCTTCCTCAAACTGCTTTTTGGGAAGTAACATTTTAGATTTAATTTCTAATAAAGTAGCTGCCATCACAATAAATTCTGAAGCCACATTTAAATCCATTTCCTGTAAAGTTTTAATATATTCCATATATTGATCTAAAATAACTGAAATGGGTATATCCATTAAATCAATTTCATTTTTTTCTATAAGGTGAAAAAGTAAATCAAAAGGTCCTTCAAACACTTCTAATTTTACGTTGTACATCTTCACACCCCAAAAGGTTTTAAAATAATAGTTATAAAAGAGTCCAAAGCATTCATAAGAGGCCCCATGATTTGTCCTATTACCCCAGTGAAAACAAGAAGGAGCAAAATAACCTGTCCATACATTTCATATTGAGAAATCATATAAGCTTCTCTTGGAGGTAATAAACTCCACAATACTTTTGAACCATCCAAAGGCGGTACAGGTATTATATTGAAAACAGCAAAAACTAAATTGTAAATGTACAATAGATACAAAAGTGGATATAATATTGGAACATCTTTAAATGCCATCATCAATATTCGAGAAAGGATAGCCAGTAAAACATTAGAAAAAGGGCCTGCTAAAGATACAAGCAATACTCCTTTTTTTCTATCACTAAAATACAGAGGATTAATAGGAACAGGTTTCGCCCACCCAAACCTTAAAAGCCAAAGCATTAAAAGGCCAATGGGGTCAATATGAGCTAGCGGATTTAAGGTAAGCCTACCGCTCTGTCTTGGAGTAGGGTCCCCCAATTTATCTGCCACATAGCCATGACTAAATTCGTGGAAACTCATAGCAATAAAAAGTGCAGGTATTCTATATAAAAAATCCATAAAATCTATCAAATTTATTCCCCTTTCTTTAATTTTTCTATTAATCTTTTCAAAAATTCTATTTCTTCCTCTCCTGTAGTAATAATCCCATTAATTTTCGCTTCAAACACCTTGTCCAGTAATTCTCCATATAAAGGACTGGGAGGAAGTCCTAAATTTTTTATGTCTTTTCCCCTTACAGTTAATTTGCCTTTTATAATTTTTTCGGCTTTTTCTCCTTCCATTACTTCAATAGCTCTTAAAACTTCTTCTTTTGTTTTATCTATAGTTTCTCTTATTTTTCTAATATTTTTATTTTGGCAATTGAGCTGCTCTCTTAAAAAAAACAAATCTTTTAAAGCTTTGAAATAAATTTTATTTATTCTCAACTTTTTTTCAATTTCATTAATGTCTTCTTCTTTTAGATAGTAAAAAAGCACTAAAAATCTGTACAATTCAACTTCTATATTTGTATATACTGTATCGAGATTTTGAGTATTAAGTGTAATTTCATCGAAAATAACCTTATCGATACCGTAAGAAATAATTTTTTCAATCATTTCTTTTGCTTTATCTTCTTTCAAGACTAAAAGAAGCTCATTCCTTATTCTATCGGCAGACAAAAGTCTGATATTTTCTATTGATTCTTTCATCAAATTGTGCGTCTTTTCTTCAATCTCAAAAGAATATCTAGTAGCATATCTTATAGCTCTAAATATTCTAGTGGGGTCATCAATAAAACTTTTAGAATGGAGAACCCTAATTACACCTTTTTTTAAGTCTTCTAATCCATTAAAATAATCTAAAATCTTTCCTTCCATTACATCATAAGCCAAAGCATTTATAGTGAAATCTCTTCTTGCCATGTCATCGTATATATTTGAAAATTCGATTGTTGGCAGCGCAGCAGGGCATTCATAATACTCTTTGCGAGCGGATATAATATCAATAGAAAAATTGTGATAACTCAAAGTAGCAGTTCTAAAAGCTTCATACACTACAATATCACCTTTTAAATAAGAAAGCAATATATAAGCAAACTCAATACCGTCTCCTTCCACTACTACATCAATATCAAGGTTTTTAACCCCTAACAAAAAATCTCTTACCACTCCACCTACAATATAAGATTTAATTTTTGTTTTTAAAGAGATTTCTTTTAGCAGTCTAATTAAATCAATTCCGTTAACCAGTATACGCAAAAAAACCACCTTTTTACTAATAAAATAATTCCTTGCTTTTTATATTATACCATAGGATAAGTTAAAAAAATAAGTATAAGTTAAGATTTGCTAACTTATACTTATTTTTTAGTCTTTGGATTAAAAATCAAAGAAAAAATATATCCGAAAAATATTGCTGCAGAAATTCCTCCGGCAGTGGCTGTCAATCCACCTGTAAAAACTCCAATCAATCCATCTTTTTCAACAGCTTTTATTACACCTTGGGCAAGGGAATTTCCAAAACCCAAAATGGGTATAGTAGCTCCTGCTCCACCTATATCTATCAATTTTTTATAAACTCCAAATCCTCCTAGTATAGCACCTAATGTCACATACGTTACTAATATTCTTGCAGGAGTTAATTTTGTTTTATCAATTAAAATTTGTGCAATAGCACAAATCAAACCTCCTATTAAAAACGCTTTTATATAATCCATATTGACCTCCTTATAATGTTGTCGATATTGTAATAGCATGGGCAATTCCAGGAATAGATTCCCCTTGATAACTACTAGTAGGAGATAAAAGAGCTCCTGTTGCCATAAATAAAACTTTTTTATATATTTCATTTCGTATTTGTGATAACAGCCATCCGTTTAATACAACTGCAGAGCAAGCAGCACCACTGCCACCAGAATGTACATCTTGTGATTCATCAAAAATTTCTATTCCACAATCTTTATACTTGCTTTCTATATCATACCCTTCTTTATACAGCAACTCTAAAAGTATATCTCTGCCTACTCGACCCATATCTCCTGTCATAATAAGGTCATAGTCTTCTATTGTAAAACCCGCATCTTTAAAATGAGTGATAATTGTATCTGCCGCAGCAGGTGCCATTGCCGCTCCCATATTATTAGCATCTTTCATTCCCAAATCTACAACTTTGCCAATTGTAGCATGAGTAATATAAGGGCCTTCTCCCGTGGAGGCTAAAATTGTAGCTCCTGCACCAGTTACTGTCCACTGCGAGGTAAAAGGCCTTTGAATACCCTGTTCCAAAGGATATCTATATTGCCTTTCCGCAGTAGAAAAGTGACTGGAAGTTGCAGCTATTATATAATCAGCATAGCCACCATCAATAAGCATAGCACCTAAAGACAATCCTTCTGTCATAGTAGAACAAGCCCCATACAATCCAAAATGGGGCACATTCAATTGTCGCGCAGCAAAATTGGCACTTATAATTTGATTTAACAAATCGCCGCCTAACAGATAATCAATTTCTGAAATCTTAAGGTTGGCCTTTTTTAATGCTAAATTCACAGCATCTTGGAACATTTTTGATTCTGCTTTTTCCCAACTTTTTTCACCATAAGTATCATCTACTAAAATCATATCAAAATAACCTTTTAACGGCCCTTTTCCTTCTTTAGGTCCCACAATAGTAGCTCCGGCTATTATAGATGGAGGATTTTTAAACTTAACCGTCTGTGAACCAAGCTTTTTCTCTGCCATATCTAACTTCCCCTTTTACTTCAAAAAATAATATATCAAACCTATAATAATTGAAGTACTGACACCATATACAATAACAGGTCCTGCAATTATAAACATCTTTGCTGCCACCCCAAAGACGAAGCCCTCTCTTTTAAACTCCATTGCCGGTGACACAATAGAATTTGCAAAACCTGTTATTGGAACGATAGAACCTGCTCCTGCAAATTTCCCTATATCGTCATACACACCAATTCCAGTCAAAAAAGCTCCAATAAATACCATAGTAATTGCTACAAGAGTATTTGCATCTTGCATAGAATAACCTCTTGATAGATAAAAATTTAAAAATAACTGTCCTATGTCGCTTATCAAGCCTCCTACTATAAAAGCCATTACCAAATTTTTAAGCAAAGTAGGTTGAGGTTCATATTTCTGTGCTATGTCTTTATATTCTTGTTCCTTTTTCACATCTCTTTCCATTGTTCTCACCCCTTTTTATAACAAGAGCACCATAGACGGTGCTCTTTTATTTTTAATCCAAACCTTGGTCTGCCCTATAAGCTATTTGTATATTAGCTTTATATTCTACTATTTTTCCATTTTTTACATTAGCTGTTTGATTAACAACTTCAATTCCCGATATATTGTCAATAGTTTTAGCTGCCTCTTCTACAGCTTTGTGTATTGCATCTTCCCAACTGACCGTTGAGTCACCTACAACATTTAAAACTTTCACAACTGCCATAGGATTTCCTCCTCCTTAAATACCAAATCAGCACTGTCAGGTATTTTTTTATTGGTCTTATGCATATAAAAATAGCTAATAGCAAAAATTAGCAATATTGCCACCATTATAATTAACGTCTTTTTCATTTTTATTTCACCAACCATTATTAGTATGTGAAGATAATCAAAATTAATTCAAAAAAAGTGTAGTATTTATGTTAAAATACTACACTTCATCCAATTCTTTTCTTAATTTTTGTAAAACTTTTTTCTCTATTCTCGATACTTGCACTTGTGAAATCCCTAAAATACTTGCTATCTCCATCTGCGTCATATCTTTAAAATATCTCAAAAATATTATTTGTTTTTCTCGCGGTTTAAGTTTATTTATAACCATCTGCAAAGCTAATTTATCGTCTATATCAACTTCTTTTTCCTCTTCACTTACCATTTCAATTAAAAGCCTATCATCTTCGTCATGAGTTGCGTTGTCATACAATGACTCAGCAGTTGCAGCTGATTCAAAAGCCATAGCAACTTCTTCTGGGCTCACCTTTAATCTTTCAGCAATTTCATTAATTGTCGGTTCTCTGTTTAATTCACTGCTTAAAACCTCTTTAAGATAGAAGGCCTTTGTAGAAAGCTCCTTTAAAGAGCGACTTACTTTTATTAGCCCGTCATCTCTTAAAAATCTCTTAATTTCTCCCATTATTATAGGTACTGCATAGGTAGATAATTTTACATTGTAAGATTCATCAAATTTTTGAACTGCCTTCACAAAACCCATACAACCTATTTGATATAAGTCTTCCAATTCGTATCCTCTGTTAGAAAATTTTTTAACAATACTCCAAATAAGACCACTATTTTCTAAAATTAATTTTTCCAAGCTTTCTTTATCATTTTTTTGCGCTGCTCTTATCAATGTCAAATTGTCATCACTTTTTTCAAAATTCCCTTCTTTCATAAAGTCACCTCATTTATCAGACCCTATATATTTTGTCATCCGAACTAGAGTTCCTTTCCCTGGAGTTGATTCAACTTCTAATTCATCCATAAAGGTTTGCATTACAGTAAAACCCATTCCGGCTCGCTCTTCTTCTAAGCGAGTTGTGAATAAGGGTTGCATAGCCTTTTCAATATCTTCAATTCCCTTTCCTTCGTCTATGATTTCAATTGTTAGTTTGTTGCCTGAAACAAAAGCTTTAATAGTAATAATACCAATTTTACTTTCATATCCGTGAATTATACAGTTGGTAACTGCTTCTGAAACAGCAGTTTTTATATCTGCAATTTCCTCAATTGTCGGATCTAGTTGAGCAGCAAAAGCTGCAACAACAGTTCTTGCAAAAGACTCATTTTGCGACCTACTTAAAAATTTTAACTCCATCATGTTCGTGTATTCCATGGTAATCCCCCTTTTATATTTCTTTTAAGGCTTCTTCAATGTCATTATAACATTTAATTATACGCAACAATCCAGAAACTTCAATAATTTTATGTAATTGCTTGTTGGCACTTACTATAGCTACCTTACCATTGTTCTCTTTGATTTTCTTATATCTACCTATTATAACACCAATTCCTGAACTATCCATAAAATTTACATTTTTAAAATCAAAAATTAAATTTTTACATGACTTTTTTGTATATTCTTCATCGATCACATTTTTTATATTCTCCGCTACATGATGGTCTAACTCACCTTCAATTTTTGCTATCAAGGTATCCTTTCTTTTTGCAAATTTTACTCCCATCTTATCAACCTCCCCCTATTATATTCGATATAAATTTTAAAATTCCTCCTTTTTTTACAATATTTTTCTAAAATTATTAAAAGCACTAAACGACTGTTTAGTGCTTAAGTAAACTACTGATATCTTAACCATCCACTAAAAACTTTATTGAGATTTTCAAAAAAATTTGCTTTTTCTACTGCTTTTTGCGGATATAAGTTAAATGTCTTTATAACCTTGCCATCCTGAGTTATTTTTACAGTGCCTATTGGAACCTCTTTGGCCAGAGGAGCTAATACAGCATTCTTTAGCTCTACCTCTGTTTTTATATTTTTACCTTCTCCTTTTTTAATAAGTATATACTCATCATCGTGGCATACACCGCTAACAGTTTCTTTTTTCCCTTTTAAAACTTTAACATTACCAAAACTTTGCCCTTTTGAAGCTATTTTTACGCTTTCATAATTAGCAAATCCATAATCTAACAATTTAGCCGTTTCACTAAATCTCGTCTCAGAATCAGGTGCCCCGAACACCACCGCTATTAATCTTGTATCTGCTCTTTTAGCTGTTGCTGCCATACAATAAAGTGCTTCCGAAGTAGAACCTGTTTTAATTCCGTCTACTCCTTTATAGCGCCACAATAATTTATTAGTATTTATAAGACTAAATTTGCCATTTCTTAAAGAATCTAATTTATTGGTCAAATATTTAAATATACTTTCATGTTTTACTAATTCTCTTGAAATCATCGCAATATCATATACACTTGTCAAGTGACCTTCATCAGGTAGTCCAGTTGCATTTTTAAAAGTAGTATTCTTTGCACCTAATTCCTTAGCCCTTTTATTCATAATTTCAACAAAATTTTCCTCTGTACCCGCAATATACTCAGCTAAAGCAACAGAAGCATCATTTGCCGAATTCATCGCTATAGCTTTCATTAAATCATCTACTGTCATTTCCTCACCTATTTCTAAATATATTTGTGTACCTCCCATATCAAAAGCATGTTTACTAGTGACAACTTTATCTGTTATTTTTATTTTACCAGAATCTATTGCTTCAATCGCCAGTAAAAGAGTCATTACCTTGGTAACACTGGCAGGCGGCAATGGCTTATGGCTATCTTTTTCATAAAGAATTTGTCCTGTATTAGCCTCCATCAAAATAGCAGATTTTGCCTTTAAATTTAAAGTATCAGCATATACTGTAACATCTAAAATAAAAGAAATGGCTATTATCATACTTACTAATAATGTTAAAATTTTTTTAGACATAAAATCACCCTCCTCATCACTATTTATTTTGCGCTGGAGGGTGAATATTATACTTTTTTATATTTTAAGCCCGAGGGTGAAATTTATTATATACTTCTTTTATTTTCGATTTTGAAATTAAAGAAAGTAAATTTGTATTTAGATTTGTTTGATAGCCTAACATTTCTTGGACAGCTCTAATATCCGCACCGTTTTGAAGCATATGTTGCGCAAAAGATTGTCTTAATGTATTTGGAGTAACAGGAAATCCAGGATTAATTTTATCAGTATATTCTCTTATTATTTTCCAACATCCCTGTCTTGTAAGTTTTTCTCCACGCAAATTTAAAAAAAGAGTATTTTCTCCATTTTTTGCTTTTCTTCCTTTTTCAATATAATTTTTTAAAGCTTCAATTGCATGAGAGCCTATAGGAATAACTCTTTCTTTATTAGAACGAATAACTACATAACCATAAGATAAATTCACATCTTCTAATTTTAAAGAAATAACTTCAGAGACTTTAAGTCCTGTAGCATAAAGTAATTCAATAAGAGCCTTATCTCTAAGTCCTTTTTCATCATTCCCAAAGTCTATTGAAAGTAGCATATCTACCTGTTCAACTGTTAAAGCAGTAGGTGGCTTTTTTTCTACTTTCGGGGTATTAATCATGTATGTTGGGTCTTCTTCTATTTTCTTTTTCATAAATAAATAATGATAAAAGGCTTTGAGAGAAGAAACATTTCGAGAAACAGTTGCTTGCGATTTACCTTTTTTCTTCAAATAATAAAGATAATTTAGTATTGTCGATTTTTTGACATTATAATAGTTTATTCCGATTTCTTCAAGATAATTTAAAAATTGCTTTATATCTCTGTTATAAGATTCTAGAGTGTTTTTGGACAGTTTTTTGTTCTTTTTTAAAAAATCCAAAAACTCCCCAACCACATTATTTAACATATTCTTTACCCCTACAATTCATGAATTTTTATGATAAAGCATTTAATTATAAATATTCAACATAAATCGTCATTTTCCTTCTTTTATGGCGAAAAAATCGGTAAAAGCAATACATAGGGTGAAAGATAAGATTCTATTAAGCAACCTATTGATATAACTAAAAACCCTGCATATACCATAAAAGTATAAGAAACAAATTGTGATACTAACTCTTCAAAATAAAATTTACGATTTTTTAAAAGATATAAAGAAAAATTAATAGCCGTTATAGATATAAACAAAATTCCCAACAAGATAAAAACATTTTGAGGTAAAATTCCCATAAATACAAGTAATATCCCTTTTGTCTCAAATTCTTTTATTAAAACTCCAATAGAAAATCCTAAAATAAAGCCTCTTATCCCCACAAGCAAAAATATAAAGGGAATTCCTATAATTGTAGCCCCTAAAATCCATAAGACAAACACAGTGACAAAATTATTTAAAAGAGATTGTTTAAAAATTTGGCTAGAATTCAAGTTTACAGATTTTGCAATTTGATAAAATTTTGAGATATACCCTATTATTTGCTCCATCTGTATATCAGTTAGATTATTAACAGTAAAAGATCCCGCTGCTACTCCTATCATTAATGACATTACAGCTAACACATACAGCAAAAAATTATTTTTAATATGCAGATGAAGGTTTCCTTTTAAAAACTTCAAGAATATTGCCCCCTATTTTTATAAAGCTAATTTAAATTTATGAGTCAAAAGGGGACAATATTCCTTTAAGTTATAGTAACTTTCCCGTATATTCCCCCTCCTCCCGCTGAAACCTCCAATTTCCCTTCTCTTGCCTTTAAAATATTTAGGGCATTAGAAGTTCCCACTACTTTTTCTAATTCTTCATAAGCTGCCTCATGCAAAGCATACAGTTCACTGCCAAAATAATTTACTAATTTTTCGATAGATTTTTTTCCAATATTAGGAATAAATTCTAAAGGGATTTGATAAATATATAAAGGTCTAAAAGAAGGATGGGTAGTATCATAATCTTTAATTTCCTCTACTCTATCCCTTACACCTAAAACTATATTTGCGCTTCCACATTTTAAGCATTTTTTAACTGGTGGTTTTTCCCTTGCAATATAGCCACAATCCAAGCAAAAAGTTCTATGGTATTTCCCTAACTTAGGATTTAAACCGTAATTTTTTATAATTTCTCTTCCCTTTTCTCTTTTTATAGCCAGTAAAATCTCCTCAAAATTTGCCTCTTTTATATCAAAAACATTAAACTCTCTGGCTATTTTTTCTAAGGAATGGGCATCTGAATTGGAAAGAAAAGTTTTGTCTTTTAATTCCTCAATCTGATCCGCCATATCAGAGTCTGCACTAAGGCCTAATTCTATTCCATAAATAAATTGATAAAAATCTTTAAAGACATATTCAAGTCTATCAGTACAACTGCCATAATAACTTTTAAAAGGAGTAAAAACATGGGCAGGAATCACAACTCCATTGTATTTTTCGGCGATTTCAACAACCTGCACACTTGTAAGATTTATTCGCTGAGAACTTAAATTTATATTTTTTATGTATTTAGAAATTTCTTGAGAAAATAGAGAAATGCTTTCAATATCTTTAAAATAACAAGTTAAGTGGGGAGAGCCCTTTTCTTCTTTACCAATTTCAATTTCGCAGCCTAAAATCAAAGTAACTTTATTTTTATACCTAAGCCCTCCTTCTTCAAGAGGAAATAATGTTCCTTCTTGTACATATTCTTTTATTTCCTCCAAAACAAGAGGAGAGGCAGCATCTACAATTCCCACTATATCAATTCCCTTTAATATACTTTTTTCTAATATATTTAAAACAGTTAAATTCTTTGAGGTTGCAATTTTTATGGGAGCACCTTTACTCCTTGCAACATGAACATGCAAATCCCCGTAAAATCTCATAGGCTATTCCTCATTTTAAAATAATATAAAATTCCAATTATTGTTTTAGAATCTTTTATCTGATTTTGCAAAATCATTTCCCACAATTCCTCTGGAGTATACTCATATACCTCTAAAAATTCGTCCTCGTCAGGTTGAGCAGTGTATTTTTTTAAATCTTTTGCAAAATACAAATACATTTTTTCATCAGAAAATCCAGGAGTAGTATAAAAAGTAATCAAATGTTTTATAAAACCTGCTTCATAACCTGTTTCTTCTAATAATTCCCTTTTAGCACAAATCAAAGGTTCTTCGCCTTTTTCTAACTTTCCTGCTGGTATCTCTAATAAAGATTCCTCAGCAGGTTTTCTATACTGCTTCACTAACAAAATTTTTTCTTTATCGGTAACTGCTACTATGGATACACCGCCGGGATGCTCAACTATTTCTCGCGTAGTAACTTTTCCATTAGGCAATTTTACCTCATCTACTCTTAAATTTATTATTTTTCCTTCAAAAATCTTATTGGTACCGACTGTAACTTCTTTTTGCTCCAAAACTCATCTTCCTTTCTATGTATATTTTTAGCAATAATTACATAACATACTATAGAAATGAGGTGATAAAATGATTATAATAGGAAACAGTCTTTATTATGCTGGAAAATTTTCTACTCTATTATTTTTATTAAAGGAACTAAATAAAAGATACAAAACTTTAGGAGAAGTAATCCGTGTCAAGAATTAGACTCATTTAGTTAACATTTTACACAAGAGAAGCAACTTGACAGAGCAGTTGCTAAACTTAGCGAGACTGAGAGACAAAAGCGAGGCCAGAGGCAAGGATGCTGGAAGCTGACCCCTGACTCGAAGTAATTAAATCAGCTTTCCAATAATTTAAAAGACACATAAAGGGCTGCAGCTCCACAAGCATTAAAAAAGTCTGGCTCACTTTCATAGTTTTTTCCCATTGTTGTCAAGTTAAAGTCAGTTTCTTCTATATATTTTCTTATAATTTCAGCTTCAATAAATTCTATTCTATATCGTGAAAATACAGGATTTGAATTTATCTGCTCTTTTATTATTTTTTCTTTTTCTTCTTCCATTGTAGGAAAAGTCAAAACGCAGGAACTATTACACAGTTCTAAAACAGTTATAGTATGGTGACTAATTCCTTGATGCCTATTTCTTTTGTCATTAAATCCAATTCTTGGGATAAGTACAGGATTACCTTCCAATTTATTTACAGCATCTATTATATAGGCTTGTTCTACTCCTGAAAAACCATACTTAGTTCCCGTACCTACTATTCCTGGCCCCATTGCCACTATAACTACGTCTGTTTGTAATACCTCTTTTGCACCTATCAAAGCAGTATAAATATTTACACATTCATAATCTCCTCCAAAAGCATGGCCAATTGTAATTGTATTATCTATTATTCCTCTCTTTTTAAGTTCAAAAACTGTATTGCTAAAACTTATAGGTAGGCATCCACCATCTGTCATTACATATGTAATTTTAAGGTTAGGATTTGTACTTTTTAGCACTAAGGCTACAGGCGCTACCATGCTGTGAAGTTCTCCAACTATTACAGGTAAATCTTCTAAACTTTCAAACTCTTCAAAAGCAGTATGATAAGGACTGTTTTGTTCCTCCATGCTTAGTACATTTATCTGAAAAGGTGTATATCTCAATTTCATAATATGTCCTTTACTTATAGCATCGAACTGAGAATGTCTGAGATTTGCCATTATAAAATCATATCCACCGGTTCCAAGATTTAAAAGGCGAGCAGTTCGGTTTACATAAACTTTATCTCCTACCTCTATTTTTCCGGTTACATCGTCATAATTCAAAGCCAATGCCTTTTCGTCCTCTGACTCAACCTCCACAACAGTTATGCCTTCTCTTTGTGACACAATTTTATTTACTTTAGCTAAATAAACGCTAATCACGTTATCTTTCTCCTTTTCTTCCTAACATGTCGAGATAGTTTAAAACTTTATTTTTTTCGATCAAAGCAGTTAAAGAATATTTTTCTGTAAAAATATGTAATAAAATTAGCAATGTTAATATTATTAACTTGCCGTATAAATCAAAAATAAGGATGCTACTTATTCCTAAAGACATTCCTAAAACATTTGATCCGGTATCCCCCATCATTACTTTGGCTTTTAAATCTTCCGGTAAATACACTAAAAGAATCATAGTTAGTAAAACCAAGAAATAGGGTTGAGTTTTGCCTATTATTAGAAAAATTAAAGAAATAACCAAAAAAGTCTTCCCAGACCTTCCAGGTCGTAAGTCTACAAGGTTTAAAAAATTAGTAAAAAGTGCTATTATCAAGGTATCTATTATCAATTCTCCTATATAATTTTTTCCAATATTAAAACTTGTAAAAAAAGCAATCAAAACTCCTGATAAAGCTTTTAAACTGCCCGTAGTAGGCTTTCCTTTTAAAAGCATTGTTATATGACCCTTTAGCCCTCTTACATTTTTGTCTCCTAATACATCATCTATAAATCCGGCAAAAGAAATGAGGGATAAACTTAACAAAATTACTTCTTGATAATCTATTTTAAGTCCCAATAAATTGAGAAGTATAATTGACACAAATAAAGAAGGTACAAATACAATACCACCACAAACAGGTATCATCATTTTTTTATAGTTTTCTCTTAAACACAAAGGTTTGCTAATAATACTATAAAAAAGCTTTTTTGTTATAACTGTCATTATTAAAGGAGTTAACAATATTTTAGTCCAAAACACTATCTCACCTACTAATTATTGATATCTTTCGAAAGAAACTTATATATCAATACTTTCAGAATATCCCAAAACTGCTTTCCTCTGTGTAGGAAACCTATTAAGTTTCTGCCTGTAACAGAGTGTGTCATATTCACTTCTACTTCTTTTATTTTGTATCCTTTTTTTAATAGATCTATTGTCATCCCAACTTCTATTCCAAAACCTTTATAAAAAGTTTTTAAACTCTCTAAAACATTTTTTTTAAAAGCCCTCTGGCCTGACAATACAGATTCAATTTCATATCCAGTAAAATATTTTACTCCTTTTCTAGCTAAAGTTTTAACAAAGCCAAATCCAGCTTTTACATTTGTTTTGGGAAACTTTGCAATTGTAACATCTGCTTCTCCCTCAAGGACAGGCAATATAAGTTTTTTGACTTCTCGCGACGAAAGCCCTACATCAGCATCTAGAAAAACTACAACGTCATTTTTTACATATTTTAAACCTTCCTTTAAAGCTGTTCCTTTACCAACATTTCTCTTCATATTGACTATTTTCGCACCTGCTTTTTTTGACTTTTCAGCAGTATTATCAGTTGAGCCATCGTTTATTACGATAACTTCATCGACTTCTTCAACATCTTTTAGTCCTTTTATGGTA
This sequence comes from Thermoanaerobacter mathranii subsp. mathranii str. A3, assembly GCF_000092965.1. Classification (GTDB taxonomy): domain Bacteria; phylum Bacillota; class Thermoanaerobacteria; order Thermoanaerobacterales; family Thermoanaerobacteraceae; genus Thermoanaerobacter; species Thermoanaerobacter thermocopriae. The sequence goes on along the minus strand of NC_014209.1, from coordinate 1,172,138 downwards.
TCAATTATTCTCTCTTCTTCATTGTAAGCAGGTATTAGTACACTAACTTTTTTATCCATCTATCCACCCTCACTTTTTAGAATTAGCAGTGGAAGTATGATTAGAATTGTCAGACTTTATAAAAGAATCCGGCATTAAACTCATTGCACTTGCCTTCACTCCATAATTGCCTTCTTTACCCTCCATTACCATTATAAGTGACGTTTGACCTATTATATCTTCTACATTGTCTATTGTGGAAATATGCTGTTTTTTATAAGCATCAATATAGGAATATTTAGCATCGCTTTGTTCAACACCTATAATAGGAACATTGAGTAATTTCGCTTGTTTTATTATTGGAATATCTATAGAAGCTACATTATTATCTTCATTATTACTTCCTCCAGCTATAATCACAAAATCTGTATTACCTGCAATCCCCGTAAAATCAATATAACCATTTGCCTTTAAATAATTAATAAGATCCACATCCTGACCAGTTACAATCGCATTAGCTAATTTCGAAGCTACGAATTCGTTCAGGTGTTTTTCATCTAGTGTAACTTCATATTTGTTAGAAAGGAAATTGATTAAATTTTCTACTTCCAATTCATTACCAGTATTAAAACTGTTTTTTATAACAGTAATTGACTCAATCGTGGCTCCTGCTTTTAAAAGAGCGTTCCTCATGCCAGAATATATAAATTCGTTAGTAGTTTCAATAATTGCTACTTTAACTCCACTTAACTTATTATCTATTAACTCAGGAAAAATAATTTGATGAAACTGATTGTAATACCCTATCCTTTTATTTAATTCTTGAATAGTGGTTTTCAGATTATCATTTTCTGTTTGTAAATCTTTGAACTTTTGTTCTAATTCGTTTATAATTGCAGTTTGTTGCTCCGAAAAAACCTTTTGGCCATCTAACATAAAGCCTATAAAAATGCCAATTCCTAAAGCAACAAAAATAGAAGCAATTGTTAAAACATAGTATTTAATATTTATATTCATAAAAATCCTCCTCAAAATCCAATTAAAAGACGAATTCTAAGTTGTAATAATTTCAACAGCTGCTGCATAGGTGGAGAAAAATACGCTATTACTCCCAGAGGAATCAACGCTGCCAGTATAATGCTTAATATATAAGAAATTTTAAAATTTTCCCTGTACAGCTTATTTACTCCTTTGGCATCGATTAATTTTTCTCCCACTTTTAATCGCACTAAAAAAGTGCTGGACATTCCTTTTCTCCCTTTTTCCAGAAAATCAATCATACTGGAATGGGTCCCTACAGCAACAATTAAGTCAGCACCTTTTTCAAATGCCAACAGCATAGCTATATCTTCACTTGTACCCGGTGCCTTAAAAATTTCTGCTTTAAGGCCTAATGCCTTTACTCTATCTAAGCCCGGTGCTCTTCCGTTGGGATAAGCATGAACTACGATTTCGCGAGCCTTTTTTAAAGCCTCATCACTTACACTGTCCATATCACCAATGACTATATCAGGTACAAGACCAAACTCTAAAAGAGCATCTGCCCCTCCATCTACTCCTATTAAAATAGGTTTTACATCGTTTATATACTGTTTTATTGTAAATAAGTCTTCTTTGTAATCCTTTCCTCTAACAACTACAAGAGCATGTCGATTCTTAAAACGAGTTTTAACATTTGGTAATTCAACTCCCCCTAGAATAAAATATTTTTCTTTCTTGGCATATTCCAATGTATTTTCAATGAATTTATCTAATTCAACACCTATGTTTTCACGACTTTCCTGCAATTTATAGTTTATAACGTCTTTTGTGAGAAGTTTTCCTCTTTTTATAAGCACACCGTCTTTATATATTTCATTATCAATTATAGTTATTTTGTCATTTTCTTTCAATAAATCAAAAATGTCTTTTCCTACATCGTCAATAATTGGAATTCCTGCCTCACATAAGATGGAAGGTCCCATGTTAGGATATCTACCGCTTATAGATTTATCAGCATTTATGACTGCCAAAGCTTTTTTCTCTACTAAAGATTCAGCAGCCACTTCATCTATATCTCTATGATCAATTATAGCTATTTCTCCAGGATTTAATCTTTTCACTAAATTTTTAGTTCTTTTATCCATTTTCACTGTTCCTGTTATTTGCATACAAGTTTCCTCCATAAAGTAACATCGTTTATTATTATAGCATAAAAAATTTTTACAGGAAATAAAAAAGTCATTTTATTCAGTTACATGAAAATCCTTCCACTTGTTGAATCCTCAACAAATAGAAGGATTTTTGGCTCTACTTTTATGTTTTATCATATTTTTAAATGAGAGCTAAAAAAAGAAAAAGCAGGTATCTGCTCTTTTACCCTGCTTTCATTCCCAACCTCAATTTATCAGCAATAAGCGCAATGAACTCAGAATTTGTTGGTTTACCTTTTTCGTCATTTATAGTATATCCAAAAAGTTCATTTAAAACTTCAGTTTTGCCCCTACTCCAAGCGACCTCTATTGCATGCCTTATAGCTCTTTCTACTCTGCTGGGAGTAGTATTGTACTTTTCCGCTATTTTAGGATATAACATTTTGGTTACAGAATTCAAGTACTCCATATTGCTTATAACAAGAGAAATAGCATCTCTTAGATACATATAACCCTTTATATGAGCTGGTACTCCTACCTCATGAATAATTTCTGTAATCATCGCTTCAAGGTCATAATTTTTCTTTGCCTTTACCACAGGAAAAACAGTCTTTGATACTACATCTAACTCAGGTTCCATAATTTCAGAAATCCTTTTTGATAGCATAGCTAAATCAAACGGCTTTAAAATATAATAATCGGCTCCTAAGGCAATAGCTCGTTGAGTTATTTTTTCTTGGCCAACAGCAGATAAAACTAAAATTTTAGGCTTTTTTAATTGTTCCTCATTTATCTTTTCCAAAACACCAATACCGTCTAAATATGGCATTATAATATCTAAAATTAACAAATCCGGCGAATGATCTTTGATTAATTCAATTGCTTGGTTGCCATCATTGGCAACACCTACCACTTCAATATTTTCTTGGGTAGATAAATACTCAGCTAAAATAGTAGCAAACTCTTTGTTATCATCCGCTATTCCTACTCTAACTTTCTTAACCAATTATTTAACCTCCCATTGCTAATATTAGTATAATATTTATTATTCTACATAATATATGAATTTCCTTCTTTTTCCCGAAAAATTTTAATTATTTGTAAAGACCTGTTTATTATTAAGTAGATTATTCATTTCCCTCATCATCCATTCTGCATAAACAGCATAACCTTTTGTTGGGTCATTAACAAAAACGTGAGTAACTGCTCCAACCAGTTTCCCATTTTGTATAATAGGGCTACCGCTCATACCTTGTATTATGCCTCCAGTCTTTTTTAATAAATTCTTGTCAACAATCTTAATTATCATGCTTTTAGAACTAGGAGTTTCTTGATATACTTTTTTGATAATTTCAATATCAAATTCCTGTATACCTGTACCATCAATGGTAGCTAATATTTTCGCTGGTCCTTCTTTTATTTGGCTTTGATATGCTATAGGAATCTCTCCATACAAATCATTATTAAAATCTTTATACATATTCCCATAAATTCCAAATTCAGTATTTTTGAGTATATTACCGATTGTATCAACTTCTTCTAAAAAAATCCCTTTTAATTCCCCCGGCCTACTTCTTCTTCCCTGGTCAATAGAAGTAATTCGAGAATTCATAATCTCACCGTTTTCTACTGATAACATGTGCCCAGTGTCTACATCAGTTATAGCATGGCCTAAAGCTCCATATATCTTTGTCGTAGGATAATAAAAGGTTAAGGTTCCTATACCAGCAGTGTGATCTCTTACCCAAAGACCTATTCTGTATTGTTTATCCTCTTTTGATTTTACAGGACAAATACTAGTATAAAAAATGTGGTTTTTCCTGTTTATTTTTAATTTTAAAGCTTTTCCCTTTAATTTATTTGCAATGTTAGTAATGTCTTCTGCACGTTTTATTTCCTTACCGTTGACCTCTAATATTATATCTCCTATCTGTATTTTTCCTTGTTTATAAGGACTATAAATTTTACTATCCTCTCCCATTATATCTGAATAACCTACTACTAATACGCCTTTTGTGTTTAGCTTAACCCCTATTGCTTGACCACCTGGAACTACTTTTGTAGGCGGAACAATATCGACACTAATATGTTTTATAGGAAATATTCCAAATAGCTTAAAATCCAAATTTACTGTACCGGTGTTTACAGCTTCTATTGTAATTGGTTTTTTTAAATTTAAAACATTTTTACCTTCTGTATCATTAATTTTCAAAAAACCTTTTTTATCAGCCTGAAAACTTACTTTTATTGGTATATTAAAGTTATAATTGACTTTTTCCCCTTGAAAAAATTTAAAACTTGAGGGGGTTTTTGCTATATCTTGTATAGGAGTAAAATAGTTTGCAAATACTAAAAAAAAGCTTAAGGATATAAAAAGTAACAACTTTACTGTATTTTTTGGCATTTTCTCACTTCCTTTTTTGTGGCTTATTTAATCTAAAATTAACTTAACCTTTTTTAAAGTTTTATATACTGTCAATATATTAGCCGATAGTAAAAGGAAGTGAGGTCAAACCAAAATATTAAATTTTGCTTTTAAATTGAGATGCAATATCTAGTAATTCTTTTGAATGGTCTAAAGTAGTCTGAGTAACACGGGAGCCTCCCATAATACGGGCTAATTCATTTATTTTTCCTTGATAATCAAGTTTTTCCACATTAATATAAGTCCTTTCCTTTCTTTCTATTTTGGAAATTCGATAATGAGTATCTGCCATAGAAGCAATTTGAGGTAGGTGAGTAACACAGATCAATTGATGTTTTTTAGAAAGATATGCCATTTTTTCCGCCACTAATTGGGCAGTTTTTCCGCTTATTCCCGTATCAACTTCGTCGAAAATCAAAGTAGAAATTCCATCTGCCGAAGCAAGAATAGTTTTTAATGCCAGCATAATTCTTGAAAGTTCACCACCAGAAGCAATTTTAGATAAAGGCTTTAGAGGCTCTCCTCTATTTGTAGAGATTAAAAATTCAATCTTATCAAATCCAGTTTCAGTAGGTTCTCCCATTTTTTCTATATTCACCTTAAAATAAGCATTTGGCATATTAAGTTCAACTAAAATTTGATTTATATTTTTTTCTATATTTTCTGCCATTTGCTTCCTTTTGAGATGTAATGCTTCACCAACTTCTAAAATTTTTTCCCATAATTTTTGTTGCTTAAGCTTTAATTCTTGCTGCTTTTCTTCAAAATTTAATATATCCTCTAATTCCCTTTTTTTATTTTCTTTAAATTCTAAAATCTGCTGTATTGTAGGTCCATATTTTCTTTTCAAGAAATTTATTTGATCTAATCGCATTTCAATTTCCTCTAAACTTTGCTGGTTAAAATCTAAGCCTTTCAAGTAATCCCGTATCTGCAAAGCACAGTCTTCTAATTCATATAGGATATTCTCCAATTTATCTTTCAAAATTTTTAACTTTTCATCTATAGTAAGAGCAGTTTCTAAATTTTTAATTGCAACATGTAAATTATCTAAAACAGAAAAGCTCCCACTACCTTCGTACAAAATTTTGTAACTAGAATTCATAGCGGTGAATAATTTTTCGAAATTTAATAATAAATTTCTTTTTTCTAACAACTGACTTTCTTCTTCTACGCTTAAAGTTGCCCTTTCAATCTCTTCAATTTGATATTTCAAAAGCTCAATTGTTTCATTTTTTTCTTTCTCATCTTTAAAAAAACTTGAAATCTCTTTTTGTATCCTGTTGTATTCTTTTAATAGCTCCTTAAATTTTTCTCTTAAAGCTTTAAACTCCTCATCCCCAAAGTTATCTAAGATAAAAAGATGTTTAGTATTGTCTAAAAGAAACTGATGCTCATGTTGGCCTAAAATATCTACTAAGAAAGCTCCTATTTTACTCAAAAAAGAAAGAGGCACTATTCTGCCATTTATTCTACAATAACTTCTTCCGTTTTTTGTAATTTCCCTATTTATTATTAAAGTGTCATCCTCTTCTAACTCCAAACCTATTTCTTCTAAAATTTCTACAATTTTATCTTTATTGGAATCCACAAAAAATACGCCCTCTACAATAGCTTTTTCTTCACCTGTGCGTATTATCTCTTTGCTGCCCCGACCGCCTAAAAGCAGCAAGACCGAATCAATAACTATAGATTTGCCTGCTCCTGTCTCACCAGTTAATACATTGAATCCTTCCTCAAATTGCAACTCTGCCTTGTCAATTAATGCAACGTTTTGAATGCTAAGTGCTAAAAGCATAGCAAAACCCCCAGAAATCACTTAATTAACTTTTTGAATTTCTCCAACAACTCTTGAAGAGCTTCTTCATTTCTCGCTAAAACAAAAATAGTATTATCTCCTGCTAATGTGCCAACTATATTATTCCAATTTAATGTGTCGATAGCTTCTGCTGCTGCAGAAGCTGTGCCTGATAACGTTTTTATAACTATGATATTTCCTGCATAATCAACACTAATTATAGACTCAGACAATAGAGTCATTAGCCTATCTGTGATATGGCTGTCTACTTTTCCCATCGGTGCGTATTTATATCTTTTCCCATCTTCTGTTAACACTTTTATAAGTCTTAATTCTTTTATATCTCTTGACACAGTAGCCTGAGTTACATCAATACCTTGCTTTTGAAGTTCAGCTGCTAGCTCTTCCTGTGTTTCAATTTCTTTTTCAGAGATTATTTCAAGAATTTTAGCGTGCCGAGCTATTTTCATCATATTAGCCATCACCTCATTTTATCTTTCTGTAAGTTTGTCCCTCAACAAATCAAAAAAATTGGTATTTTTTACTTTTATAAGATTGGTATATTCATTGCTCTTTTTAATGTAAATTATATCTCTATAATCAAGTTTAAATCCCTGTTGCCCGTCGGTTGTTATCATTAAATCGTGATTTTCTTCGCTTATTTCCAATCTTATAACATCCTCTGGTAAAACTATTATAGACCTTGAATACAAAGTATGAGGGCAGATGGGTGTTATTATTATAACTTCAACAGTAGGATATACAATAGGTCCGCCCGCCGAAAGCGAATAAGCAGTTGAACCAGTAGGAGTTGCAATTATTACTCCATCTGCTAAATAGGTATCTACGTAATTGTTATTTACATAGGCATTTATGCGAGCCATTCTTGAAAAAGCTCCTCTTGTAATAACAATATCATTTAAAGCTCTAAAATTAATGATTTCCATATCATTTTTAACTATATTTGCTTCCAGCATCATCCTTTTTTCGACTGTATATTCTCCCTTATATATTTTATCTAAAGAAATAAACGCCTCATTCATGTCTACCTCTGTAAGAAATCCAAGGTGACCCAAATTTACGGCAAAAATAGGCGTGCCAAAAGGTGCACAAAGCCTCGCTACATTTAAAATAGTGCCATCTCCTCCTAGTGCAATTATAAAATCGGACTTACTATATATATCTGTGGATTTTTTACCGTATTTATCATAACCCATTTTAGAAGCAACTATTTCGTTAAGATATGGCTCAGAATCATGCTCCAGTAGCCATTTTACAATGGATTTAGTTACTTCTAAGTCTTTATCTTTATTAATATTGGGAATAACACCGACTTTTTTCATCATAATATCACCACATTTATCATATTCTACAAAAAAACAAATTTTCCTGCTAAATATTTTATTTGTTCAAAGTTTTAAAAGCCTCTTCTATAATTTTCGCAATGTCAAAGTTGAATTGATTTTTAATTTCTTTTTTACCGCAAATTAAATATTCTATATTGCCTTCTGCACCCTTTATAGGAGAATAGGTAATGCCTATTATACCGTAATTATATTTTTGAAACAAGGTCACAATTTTTTCAATCACTTCTTTATGAACAGCGGGATCTTTTACAACACCTTTTTTGCCTACTTTTTCTCTCCCCGCTTCAAATTGCGGCTTTATTAAAGCTATCAAGTCTCCCTCTGATTTTAAAAATTTATCTGCAGAAGGTATTACAAGTTCAAGGGAAATAAAGGAAACGTCTATTGTGATTATATCCACTATTTCAGGCAATGTCTTTAAAAATCTTATATTAGTCTTTTCCATATTTATAACCCGAGGGTCATTTCTTAAACTCCAATCCAATTGCCCGTATCCTACATCTACAGCATATACTCTTATAGCACCATGTTTCAAAAGGCAGTCAGTAAAACCTCCTGTAGAAGCTCCAATGTCTAAGGCAATCTTCCCAGTCACATCAATATTAAAAGTTTCTATCGCTTTTTGTAACTTTAGTCCACCCCTACTTACATAAGGTAAAGAGTTAGTTTTTACCTCGATTGAAGAATCTATGTTGACAAACTCTCCAGCTTTTTCAATTTTCTTGCCATCAACATATACTTCTCCTGCCATAATAGAAGCTTTTGCTTTTTCTCTTGAAGAGAAAAAACCTTTTTGAACTAGTAAAACATCCAATCTTTCTTTTTTTGACGCCATATTTACCTCATTTCCTTATATTTTTGTAGTATAGTATTTGCGATAGACTCGGCATCCAAATTGTATTTTTTAAACAAACTTTCCACATCTCCCTGTTCAATAAATTTATCAGGAAATCCCAAACGTAAAACTGGCTTATGTATTCCGGTAGAATTCAAAAGCTCTAGTATAGCACTTCCAACGCCACCCACTATTACATTGTCTTCCACTGTAACAATAAATTTAACTTTGTTTGAAATATCCAAAATTAGCTCTTCATCTAAAGGTTTGACAAATCTCAAATTAACAATAAATGGTTGCAAATCAGAGGCTTTTAAAATTTCTTTCGCCTTTAATGCCTTTTCTACCATTCTTCCTAATGCAAAAATCGCTATCTCTTTTCCTTCACAAACCAATTCTGCCTTTCCAAACTCTATACTGCATTCTCTTGTAATATCAAATTTTCCTGCTTTTCCTCTTGGATACCTTATAGCAACAGGAAAGTCAAGATTTCTTGATAATTTAATCATTTCAACCAATTCATTTGCGTCTTTTGGAGACATAATCGCTATATTAGGAATTGGCCTTAAATAAGATAAATCAAAAACTCCTTGATGGGTTTCTCCATCTTCCCCTACAATCCCTGCTCTGTCAATTGCAAAAACAACAGGCAATTTTTGTATACATACATCGTGGATAATCTGGTCATAAGCCCTTTGCAAAAAAGTAGAATACACTGCAAAGTAAGGCTTATATCCCTGCACTGCCATTCCTGCTGCAAAGGTAGTAGCGTGTTGCTCTGCTATTCCAACATCAAAAAATCTTTCAGGTATTAATTTTGCAAAATGAGTAAGTCCTGTTCCTTCTGGCATGGCAGCAGTTATTGCAACAATTTCGTCATCTTTTAATGCCATTTCAGTGAGAGTCTTTCCAAATACGTCAGAATAAGTCTCCTGTTCCTCATTTACAAACTTCCCCGTTTGTATGTCAAAAGGAGCTGCAGAATGGAATTTCTCTGGAAATTTTTCTGCAAATTTGTATCCCTTACCTTTTTTGGTAACAACATGTATTAAAATAGGTCCTTTCATTCTTTTTGCTCTTTCTAAAACCTCTATAAGGCCTCCAACATCATGTCCGTCAATAGGTCCTAAATATGTAAAACCCATCTCTTCAAAAAACATTCCCGGCACTACTAACTGTTTTACAGAATCTTTTATCTTTTCGAGGTATTTATGCAGACTTTTCCCAATTGGAGGCACAATATTGAGTAAATTATCAACTTCTTGTTTTAATTTATTATAAGTAGGATCTGTTCTTAGCTTGCTTAAATACAAAGATAAACTGCCCACGTTTTCAGAAATCGACATTTCATTGTGATTTAATACAACAATCAAATTTGTCTCAGACCTTCCTGCATCGTTTAATGCCTCAAGAGCCATACCACCAGTTAAAGCTCCATCCCCAATTACTGCTACTACAGAGTATTTTTCACCCTTCAAATCTCTTGCCTTGGCTATACCTAATGCTGCAGATATAGAGGTACTGCTGTGACCAGCTCCAAATACATCGTGCACGCTTTCTGTCCTTTTAGTAAAGCCAGAAAGGCCATTGAATTTTCTCAAAGTGTCAAATTGGTCTTTCCTTCCCGTAAGCATTTTATGTACGTAGCATTGGTGCCCAACATCCCAAATTATTTTGTCAACTGGAGAATCAAAAACATAATGAAGTGCAATAGTAAGTTCAACAATTCCAAGGTTTGATGCTAAGTGGCCACCCGTTTTAGACACCTTTTCTATTAAAAATTGGCGTATTTCTCTGCAAAGCAGGAGAAAATCCTTCTTGTCTAATTTTTTTAGATCATAAGGGCTATCAATTTGTTCAAGCATTTAAAGACCCTCACTTTCTTTTCTTCCTTTTATTATTCTTAAAATCTGGCAAAATCTTTATACCTGTTTTTTTTTCAATCCACGCCAGCATCACAGCAACTCCATACACGATAGACTGACTTTTAGCTATACCTATGTTCTTCCCCACAGCCTTTCCTCCAATGGTAATGGCAGATAATAGACCTCCTAAAATTGCAGTATAAATAGAGCCTTTAGCTCCCTCAAAAGTAAATTTTACAATTATCGCCATCAGAGCAGCCCCAGATACAATCCCGGAAATATCTCCCACAACGTCATTGCAAAAATTAGCTACTATATTAGCATTTCTGAGAAGTTTTATGCCTTCCTTTGCCCCAAATACTTTTTTAGCTGCCATTGCATGAAAGGGTTCTTCTCTGCCTGAAATCACTGCTGTACCTATTACATCAAAAATTATACCAATTAACACTATAAAACCAAGAACGCAAAAGGCTACAATGAGATTGCTTTCTTTCAATGCAACATCAGAAAAAAAATTTAATATGGTAGCAAGAAAAAAGGTTATAATAGATATATGTAAAATCCATTTATAATCCATATTTATGCTTTTGTTTTTCATAATAAAAAAAGAACCTCCTATGGTATATGTAGGCAAAGTGGTAGCATATTGAGTAAACTTTGCGGCTTAGGTCCAGTAGGATTTCCCAAGCAGGCACTGAACGTCACCGTTCAGCGGTTCCCCTTTAAGCCCGCTTTTACCTTGTTGCCAAAGGTAAGACTGGATTGCCACTTAGCCCGCACTGTAATCCCCAATATGCCGCCGGCAAGGCACAGCCTAGGAGTTTTCCTCACCAGAGGGACTAATCCCTATCCTCTTTTGCAATTCGGGTTTCATCAGCAATAGCAGTAATTCAAGAGCTCATTGAATTACTGCTTAAATTAAAACTGATATCCACCCGAATCACTCAAGGCAGGCTACACTGTCCGCAGCTTTATGGCCGCGCGACAGGTTCATCCCACCCCATAGCTTAAGAGCCACGCAGGTGGGTCTCCGCGGAGGAAGGGTCAACGCCCACATGCCATTGTGGATCGCCCCCCCTCCTTAACTCCCAGCACCAGCCCCCAACTGGGCGTTGAAAGCCAGCACCAGGAACTTCATCGATGTGCCCTTGACGGATTTTTAGGCCCGTCTTCGGGATTAGCGCCTCTGACTAGGATACTGCACCACTTTGCCTTTCTCTTCAAGGTATCTTAATTATAACATAATAAAAATATCAATATCAAACCTATATAAAGTGATTAAAAGGCTACTATACTCCCTTACGTATCAAAAAACTCATTCCTTTTAAAAAGTAGTGTCAATACTCCTTTATTCTTCAATTTACTCTCTCAATTAAATAATTAGACAATTCTTTAAGAAAGAGTGCTTTTTCTCCAAATCTATCTAAAATCTCTATAGCCTTTTGTGTAAGTTCTACAACCATTTGCTGGGATTTTTTTAAGCCAAAGATATTGACAAAAGTAACTTTGCCTTTTTCTCTATCACTACCAACCTTTTTGCCCAATTTTTCTTCTTCTCCAATTACATCTAATATATCGTCTTTTATTTGAAAAGCAAGACCTATCAAACTTGCATATTCTCTTAATGCATGAATATCTTCTTCTATAGCACCAGCAATGTAAGCTCCTGCACAAACAGATGCTTCTATCAAAGCACCTGTTTTATGTTCATGCATAAATTTTAATTCTTCATAAGTAAGCTTTGTGTTCTGTGAAAGTATATCCACCACTTGTCCACCAATCATTCCTTTGCAACCTGAGGCTCGCGCAATTTCATCTGTAGCTTTTAAAATCCTTTGATAATCATGGGGATTTTCTAAAGCATGCCTTATTAGGACTTCAAAGGCCAAATTTAAAAGTCCATCTCCTGCCAGTATTGCTATAGCTTCACCGTAAACCTTGTGATTTGTAGGCTTTCCCCTTCTCAAATCGTCGTTATCCATAGCTGGAAGGTCATCGTGTATAAGGGAATAAGTGTGAATGAGCTCTATTGCACAAGCTACAGGAAGGGCTTTTTTTATGTCTCCTTCAAAAAGTTCACAAGAAGAAAGGCATAATACTGGTCTTAACCTTTTTCCACCAGCAAATACACTATATTTCATGGCCTCGTAGATTATTTGTGGGTTTTCTTCCACTTCTAATATCCTGTGTAATTCTTTTTCAATAAGCTGTTGTTTTTCTTTTAGTTGCTCTTTAAACATCCTTTTCCTCCTCTTTAAAATCAATTTCCTCGCTTTCGTTTATAAGAAGAGTTATTTTTCCTTCAACCTCTCTTAATTTCTTTTCTAATCTCTTGGAAATTTCAATGCCTTCTTTAAACAAGTTAAAAGATTCTTCTAATAATAAATTTCCCTTTTCTAATTTATTTAAAATTTCTTCTAATTTTGTCATCTCTTCCTCAAAACTCAGCTCCTCTTGCATCTTCTTTCACCTCTTGTATAATTGCTTTAGCATTACCGTCTTTAAATAAAATTTTTACTTCCTCATAAGGTATTATGTCTTTCACAGAAGAAATAACTTTTTCTTGCTTGTCTAAAATAACTGTATAGCCTCTTGTAAGCACGTTTAATGGACTTAAAGAATTTAATTTTTCTGTCAAAATCAAAAAATCGTTTTTCTTCCTATTATATATAGAAAGCATTTCCTTGCACAAAGAGCTTTTTAAACTTTCGATTTTATGCTTTAAAACTTCATTTCTCTTAATAGGACTGTTAAAGTAAAGAGCCCTTCTAAGGCTCTCCAACTCTTTCTTCTTACGTTTTAACTCTGCCATCATTAATGTTATAAGCCTTGTTTTTAATAAAAATATCTCTCTTTGGTAAACCTTTATATCTGGCACTACAATTTCTGCAGCAGCAGAAGGAGTAGGAGCTCTTAAATCTGCCACAAAATCAGAAATAGTAAAGTCTGTCTCGTGTCCTACTGCAGAAACAACTGGTATACGAGATGCATAAATGCATCTTGCCACTTTTTCTTCATTGAAAGGCCAAATTTCCTCTAAGGATCCTCCACCTCTTGCTAAAATAATCACATCAATGTCTTTCCTTTTGTTCAAAATTCGAAGAGCATTGCATATCTCATCGGCAGCTGAGATTCCTTGTACTAAAACAGGAACTACTAAAATATCTATTGTGGGATTTCTCCTTTTAGAAATTGTTATTATATCTCGTATTACAGCCCCTGTTGGAGAAGTCACCACAGCAATCTTTTTAGGATGTTTAGGAATAGGCTTCTTTTTGTCAGAATCAAAAAGTCCTTCTTTTTGCAGCTTCTCTTTAAGTTTATTAAAAGCAAAATATAAAGCCCCAATTCCATCAGATTGTATACTTTGAGCATACAGTTGATAAGTTCCATTTTTCTCATATACAGTTATTCTACCTGTCACAATCACTGACATACCATCTTGCAAAGTAAAATTTAAAAGCTTTCCATATTCGTTAAACATCACACATTTTAATGAGGCTATTTCGTCTTTCAAAGTGAAATATATTCCTGTGCTGTGGTATTTTAAATTAGAAATTTCTCCTCTAACCCGTACATTTCTTAAAATTATATCATTGTCCATCATTTTTTTGATATAATCTGTAATTTCTCTGACTTCAAGCGCCTTCAATTGCATATTTAAAGGCCTCCAAAGTGTTTTTGAGTATCATTGCAGTAGTAACTGGTCCAACTCCACCTGGTACCGGTGTTATAGAAGAGCATCTATCTTTTACCTTTTCAAAATCTGCATCTCCATATATATTATTTTGGTAAACGTTTATACCCGCATCTATAAGTATTGCTCCTTCTTTAACCATATCTTCCTTCACCAACTTCATCTTACCAGCCGCTAGTACTAAAATATCCGCCTGCCTAGTATAATAAGCCAAGTCTTTTGTTTTTGAATGGCACACAGTAACCGTACAATTTTTGTCTAATAAAAGCTTAGCTACTGGTTTCCCTAAAATATTGCTTCTTCCTACTACAACAGCATGTTTTCCCACAAATTGAGTATTAATGCTTTCCAGTATATATAAAATTGCTTTAGGAGTACAAGGTATAAAAAGAGGTTTTCCGGCAAATAACTTTCCCATGTTGTAATTAGATATGCCATCCACATCTTTATAAGGGTTTATAGTATCGTAAACTAATTCGGCATTAAAACTTTTGGGAAGAGGCATTTCTATCATTATACCATGAGTGTTTTTATCTTCATTTAAAAATTTTAAGATGTCAAAAAACTTAGATTCTTCGTTTTCCGAAAAATAATAAATTTCTGCTTCAATCCCCACATTTTTACAAGCTTTAACTTTAGAGTTTGCATAAACTTTTGAAGACTCATCATTTCCAGCCATCAAAATTGCTAATCTAGGCTTATAGCCAAACTCCCTTATCTCTCTTTTTACCTCTTCCCTTATCTTTTTAGAAATTTCCTTACCATCAATTATCATTCGATTCACCCACTTCCAATCCTTTATCCCTTACAAAGGCTCCCAGCAAGCCGTTTATAAACACATGAGAATCTTCTGTACTGTATTTCTTGGCTATTTCTACAGCTTCATTTATGGAAATATTTACAGGAATATTTCCATAAATCATTTCATAAATGCTGCATCTTAAAATAGCCAAATCTATTCTAGGCATACGGTTAAGAGCCCAATTTTGAGAGTATTTTTCTATTTCTTTATCAATTTCCTCTAAGTGTTCAATAGCTCCTTTAACGGTATTTTCTATGTATTCTTTTTGGTCACCAGGATCTTTTTCTTTATAAAAATTGTCAAATATTTTGCTTATAGGAAACCTTGAAATATCGTATTGATAAAGCATTTTTACAACCCATTCTCTGGCTTCTGTTCTGTTCATTATTCCCAACTCCTTGAATTTTACCTCTTGCATATATTGTACCATAACTCTATCTAAACTAACCCTCTGTAAAGCAGAGGGTTAGTTTAAATCTTCTTTAACTTGCTCATTTTGTTTTTTATTTTCTTTATCCATATTTACCCCTTGAACATGAATATTGACCTCAACAACTTTTAATCCTGTCATATTTTCCACAGCATTTTTGACATTTTCTTGCACATTCCAAGCTACTTCAGGAATTCTAACACCATAATCCACAATTAAGTACAAATCTATTGACACTTCTTTTTCTCCTACTTCTACTTTTACGCCTTTACCCAAATTCTTTCTTCCCAACATTTCAGAAATACCGTTTACAACTCCCCCACTCATTCCAGCCACTCCAGGTACTTCCGTTGCCGCCAAGCCTGCAATGATACTAACTACTTCTTCAGAGATTTTAATAGTTCCTAACTCTTGATTTTCATTTGTATTTACATTTTCTTCCATAAATTTCACCCCCTTAAATACATAAATTTTTAGAGAAAACAGATATTTGTCAAAATAAATTATATCATAATTGTAGACTCAAAAACAATTAAGTTTTCTTATTCCAGTCTTGTCATGATTTTTATATTATCTAATGAAACTCCTGTCTGTCGGGAGACAATATCTACAATTTGTGCCACTTCTTCTTCTGACAGTTTATCTGTCTGTACAATTACATTTACTATACCATTATCTATCATCACAACTGCATCTTGAAACCCTTTAGCTTTTATCAAATTTTCTATTATCATTTCTTGGTTTGTTATTTCTGTAAGTTTTATTATTTGTTTTTGAGCCTCCTCTCTTGTAGTTTCGCTGGTA
Source organism: Thermoanaerobacter mathranii subsp. mathranii str. A3 (assembly GCF_000092965.1). Taxonomy (GTDB): domain Bacteria; phylum Bacillota; class Thermoanaerobacteria; order Thermoanaerobacterales; family Thermoanaerobacteraceae; genus Thermoanaerobacter; species Thermoanaerobacter thermocopriae. The sequence continues at coordinate 1,156,004 of NC_014209.1, read as the reverse complement.
TTTTTATTTTCTACTATTTCCTTTAAAGCATCAATACTTCTGCTTCTATTTATTTCTCTTTCTTCTCTATAAGTAGTAAATATTCCAGTAAAAAGTTTATCTTTTTCTGTACTAGTTTCCTTTGCAGAAGAAGTACTTGTTTGAATAGAATCCAGATTCTGGCTGTATTCATTTTTAGCGGCTTCTTCTTTCTTACTGGTATACCCATAGTTTAAAACAAAAGCAATAGCTATTAGCAAGACAAGAGATATAATTGCTATAAGCTTTTTTCTCATAAAAACCATAAAAACTCCTCCTCACTTTTATTTTGAAGATATCACCTTAACTTTATAAGCAGGAATACCTAAAGCAGTTTGGACAGCCAAAGAAAGTTCGTATCTTAATTTTGGATCTTTTGCACCATCTGCAACTACAATCACTCCCCTTATTTCAGGCATTATCCTTTTTAATACAATAGGTTTATTTTGCCCAGAGGTATCTTGAGAGGTAACTACTTTGTTGTTTGATTCTGTTTGAATGGTCTCTCTTACGGCGCCACTACTATCTTTTTCATTTGTAGTAGTACTGGATTCTACCACATCCATTGCAGCTACCACCTCCTCATCTGAGTTTAGCGTAATGAGGACTTCAATATTTCCCACTCCTTCAATTCTTGACAATATATTTTCTAGGTCCTTTTCTAATTTTTGAGCATAATCTTCACTATTATTTTCTTTTTGAGCCATAACCAATTCTTTATCTTCATTGTTATTTGAAGGACGAGGTTTAAAAGTACTCGCACCTATTAACAAAATCAAACCTATTAAAAAGATAACAGTCAAATTTTCCATTAACTTTTTATTATCTTTTAAAAATTTATCTTTAAGTTTATTAAAATCCACTCAAGTACCTCCTTTCAATTTATTCCTCTTTTATAGTTATATTCTTTAACGGTACATTATAGAATGCACTTATTGCTTTTTTAATTTCTTCGTTAAATTTTTTGTTTTCTACTGAGTTTTGAGAAGCCATTGTGGTACTTTTGAAAGATAGGGTTATTTCATTTATTTTTCCAAATTCTTTGTCATTTAGGTCTTCTACAAATGAGACATCCACTTCCACTCCTTCAATTTCATACAGATTTACAAGTCTTTCTTTAATCTGTTCAATCAACCTTTTCTTGTATTCTGCCACAATTAAATTATTCCTCTGCTTTTGTGCTTCTTTTGAAATTTGCTCAACATCTATGTTTTTTAAAAAATAATTATTTTTAAATACGTAGGCTTCTATATTTGCTCCTCCTTTTAAAAAATTAATCAATGGATTTAAGATAGTAATCATAATTACAAAACCTATTGCAACTTTAGCATATTTTTTTAAACTAGAGGAAGGAACTAAAAGTTCTAAAACTATCGAGAGAATTGCAATATAAATTATCTGTGTTATCCAGTTTTCTATAAACTCCATTGTTCCACCTACCTCAGCATAGTAGTAATACTTGCCGTACCTATAATGGCAGTTATTGTAAAAAACATCATCACAGTAACAGAAGCCAATACCCCAAAAACATAAGTTAAAGAAGTTGCCACCTCTGAAAGGCAATTTACTATTCTTTTGTCTGAAATTGGCTCAATCACTGCTGCGGTAAAACGATAAATAATTATAAGTGAAAAAAGCTTTATTAAAGGCATTGCGGAAATTATTACAATTGCTATAAGTCCATAAATACCTACAGCTCCTTTTATCAGTAGTGATGCCCCTATAACTGCATCCACACTATCAGATAAAAGTCCTCCCACCACTGGCAAGAAAGCACCTACTGTATATTTTGCCGTTCTCGATATTACACCATCTGCCATTGAAGAAGATAAACCTTGTATAGTTATTACTCCTAAAAAAATACTCAATAAAATGGAAATAGAAGCAGTAGATAAGGTCTTTAAAAAATCCCCCATTTTATTCAAGCTAAACTTTTCAGAAATATTTCCTACAATTTTTACAGCTGTCATGAGCAAAATAATAGGCAATATAAAATCCCTCATAAGATGTGCTATAAACTGAACTGTCACAATGACAACAGGGTGAAAAAATGCTGCAGAGGTAAAAGCACCGACCGACACCAGCAAAGTTATAAGAACAGGCAACATCGATTGCATAAAATCAACCATGCTGTCAATTGCTTCTTTGCCGATTCCTAAAGCTTCTATAAAGCTTTTAACCGCTATTACGATAAAAATTCCATAAACAGCTAAAAAAGCAATCTCACTTATATTTTCATTTTCAAAAGAACCGTGTAAATTCATCAATATGCCGCCAATTACAGCTAAAATTAAAAGTTGTGTTAAAAGTTTTACAGATGAATATAATTCTTTAAAAAATAATTTTAGTAAATTTTTAAAAATTTTGTTTATATCAAAAGATTGTTTTCCTGATATAACATCTCCTATATAAGTCTTTATATCAACGTAGGGAAATATATTGCCATTTTTTTGATTAGTTTCTTTTACAAAGCGGTCAATCTGATAAGTATCAATACCTCTTAATTGCCTTTCTATGTCCTGTTGTCCTGTATCCGCTTTGGCAGTAGTTAATAAACTCATAATCATTAAAATTACAAAAACTAACTTTTTCAATCTTTTACACCTCACGGTATTATTGAAAGAATTGTTTCAATTAATGCAACAATTATAGGTATTGATAAAAAAATTATAATTGCTTTTCCTGCTATTTCTATCTTTGAAGCTAAATTTTTTTCATTCGCGTCGTGACACAGCTGAACTCCGAATTCCGTTATGTAAGCTATTCCAATGATTTTTAAAGTTGTCATAAAATAAATATTGTCAAGGCCACTTTTTTTAGCAAGAGTATTCAATATTTCTACGATTGCGCTAAGTTTTGGAAGAATCATCATAAAGATGATGACTCCGGTTACCAAACTTAAAATTATTTTCATTTCAGGATTTGTTTCCTTTAGAACTGTCAAAATAATTAAAACTATTATTCCCAAAATAACAATTTGAAATATTTCCATTCTATCACCTAATAAAGTTGAAATATTGTTTTTACTGTGTTAAACAAATTGTTTATCATATTTATTACCATCATCAACACTACTACTATTCCTGCTAATGTTACCATCATTGCTTGTTCTTCTCGCCCTGAACGTATTAATACTTGATTTAATACTGTTACCAAAATGCCAATTGCTGCAATTTTAAAAATTATATCTATGTTCATTATAATCCTCCTCTATAAAAACAATATGTTTATCGCCAGTCCTGCTAAAACCCCAATATTTTTGTAAAGTTTTTCATTTTTTTTACTTTCTTCTTCTGCGTTACTAAGTTGCCTTTTTAAAAGCTCAATAGCTAAATCAAAATTCTTTTCTTGGTTGTATACGTCAGAATTGCCAAGTCCATATCCAAAAGATTTCAAAATTTCTATGTCTTCTTTTTTTAGATAGCCATTGTCCCATTCCTTTAAAGCAATCTCCCATGCTTCTCCTGCAGTGTAACCCTCATTTTGTGATAGTATCATCCCTGTCTTTAAAAAAGCAAATTTTACACTTTTATCTAAAGAATGAGAAATTTCCATGAGTATTTCTCCTAATGGGGCTTTTGAATATGTTATTTCTATTTTCAAAAGGTTTAACGAAGATATCATACTTTTAAGTATCCAGCGCCTCATTTTATATTTCAAAGCAAACAAATACCCCAAACTACTGGTGGAAAAAATAACCAAAACCATTCCCAATAATTTCATTTGTCAATCCTTCCTCTCCTATATGGCCCTTTAAACAAAGTATTAAAATTCTCATCTAATATTTTTTCTACTGTACCTGCCCCTAAACGATTGCTTAAAATTATATAACGCTCAAAATATCTTAAAGAAATAACGTCTTTTAAAATAGGTTTTTTCATGAGGTCCTCAATGTCGTTAGCATGAACTGTAGTTATAATCTTTACACCAGTATTCAACACCTCATGAATCGCTTCTATGTCCTCTTTTCTGCCTATCTCATCTGTCACTACCACTTGCGGGGACATTGACCTTATAAGCATTATCATTCCATGAGCCTTAGGACATCCGTCTAAAACATCAGTCCTTATTCCAACATCCAATTGAGGAATGCCATTGTAACAGCCGGCAATCTCTGACCTCTCATCTACTATACCTACTTTTTTACCCGTAAAGCCTAAAAAATCTATTCCATTACTTATCCATCTTGCAATATCTCTTAAGAGGGTGGTTTTGCCACATTGAGGAGGTGATATTATTAAAATGTTATATACACCGTTAGAAGTACTAATTAAATATTTTAATATTTCCTCTGCCACTCCTATTATATCTTTTGATATTCGATAATTGTATCCAGAAATATTCTTTAAAGTCTTTATATAACCATTTTCTAAAACGCATTTTCCAACTATACCAACTCTGTAACCACCTTTTAAGGTAATATATCCGTTTCTTATTTCTTCTTCAAAAGCATAAAGAGAAGATTTGGATATTAATTGAAGAGCTTTTTCACAATCCTCAGAAGTAACGATATAGGCCAAAGAAGGTAAAAAAGACATTGTCCCTTCTTTTGATACAAACTTTTCTTCATTTCGTAAATAAACTGTAAGAGGTCTATTAACTCTAAGGCGTATTTCCTCTACTTCTTGTAATAGGGCATCAGGAATTTTTGTAATTACCTCTCTTACTGATGGAGGAAGAGCATAAAGAACTTCTTCAAAATTCTTTCTTGTGTTCATATACCTGTCCCTCCTCTTGTAAAATTATATTTGTAAGATTAGATATTTATGAATAAAAAAAACACCCACTAACTTTTCGCTAGTGGGCATTTTCATTAATCGTCGTCATCTACAATTTTCAAATCTTTTACTTTTAAGGTTTCATTGCAATGAGGGCATACCAATTCAGCATTTTCATCATCTAAAAGCTCTTCTTCTACACTCATCAACATATGGCAATTAGGACATTCTCCTTCCACATACTCTTCATAATCTTCCTCTTCATCCTCTTCATCGTCATAATTGTACTCATAGTCGTCATCCTCATAGTCCTCATCGCCATATATGTGATTTTCGATTTCAGAAAGGTCTTCATCTATTTCTCCCACATAATCGTCCAATTCAGAATGAGAAGCTTCCAGCTCATTTATCGCATCTGCAAAATCTTCTAAAGTATCTAAAATTGCCAAAATTATTTTCCCCTCTTTTGTGCTGTCATCTATCCCTAAACCGTCTGCTAATCCTCTTAAGTAGGAAACTCTTTCGTTTAAATATTCCATATCACATACCCTCCTTTACAAAATAGTATTCGACAATTTGCTGCGTTTATACCCTCTCTAAATATTCTCCGGTTCGAGTATCGATTCTTATTTTGTCCCCAACATTTATAAACAATGGAACTTGGATGACAGCACCAGTTTCTACAGTTGCCGGCTTAGAACCTCCCGTTGCAGTATCTCCTCTAAACCCAGGTTCTGTCTCCACGACTTCCAGCTCAACAAAAGTAGGAGGCTCAACGGAAAAAGCTTCACCTTTATAGAACTTTACTGTAACAGTCATATTTTCCTTTATAAACTTAATTGCATCTTCTACTTTGTCATAATTTAAAGGAATTTGTTCGTAGGTTTCTGTGTCCATAAAATAATAAAGGTCTCCATCATTATAAAGGTACTGCATTTCCTTCCGTTCTATAATTGCTTCCTCAAATCTTTCCGTTGGGCTAAAAGTTTTTTCTATAACAGCCCCTGTCATAACATTTTTAAGTTTCGTTCTTACAAAAGCAGCACCTTTTCCAGGTTTAACGTGCATAAAATCAACAACTGTAAAAACCTGTCCGTCAACCTCAATAGTTACTCCTTTTCTGAAATCACCCGCTGCGATCAAAAAAATCCCTCCATTGTTTTAGTTTAGTTCAATTAAATATTTAGGTGATTTGGTTAAATTTATAACACCATCTTCTTTTAATAATACCATATCCTCGATTCTTACGCCACTAAAATCGGGAATATATATCCCCGGTTCTACTGTAACAACTACCCTTTCTTTTAAAATTTCTTCTTTTTTGAAGGACAAGCTAGGTGCTTCATGAATTTCAAGCCCTACACCATGCCCTAAAGAATGAGTAAAATATTTTCCATAGCCCTTTTCTTCAATTAAAGACCTTGCTAACAAATCCGCCTCTTTTGCCATAAGTCCTGCTTTTAAATTATCTATTGCTTTTTGCTGTGCTTCTAAAACTATGTTATATATCTCTTTTTGTTTCTCACTCGCTCTTCCCATAACAATCGTTCTTGTCATATCAGAACAATAACCATTTACTTTACATCCAAAATCTATTGTGACAAAATCACCTTCTTCTATCACTTTTTCAGAGGCTTTTCCATGAGGGAGAGAGGACCTTTTACCTGATGCTACAATCGTATCAAAAGATAGAGCTTCTGCTCCTTGTTTTTTCATAAAGTACTCTAATTCTAATGCTACTTCTTTTTCTGTCATTCCTACTTTAATGAAATTTAACAGATACTCAAAAGCCTTATCCGTAATATTTTGTGCTTTTTTTATGTTTTCTATTTCTTGATCATCTTTTACCATTCTCAAAGTCTCAACCACATTAACCTCTGGTATTAGATCAATCTCCAAAAACTCTTTTAATTCCCTATACTGCCCGTAAGAAACACTTTCTTCAAAGGCCAGTTTTTTTATCCCTAATGTTTTAATATATTCTTTTAAAACTTCTTTTATGCCATTTTTATGTTCTATAACTTCAAAATTTTTGACTTCCTTCACTGCTTGTTCAGTATATCTTCCATCTGTAATAAAAATAGCTCTATCATGAGTAACAAAAGCTACACTGTCATCTCCAGTAAAACCTGTGATATATGTAACATTAACAGGTTTGTATATAACAAAAGCTTCTATGTTTTTCTTTCTCATCAACTCTTTTAAATTTTGCAGTCTTTTATTCAAAATTTTTACCCCCCAATTGGATCCTCTAAATACTTAACTGCATTGAGAGCAAGGACATAACTATAAGGTCCAAACCCTGTTATCACACCTTTACATTTAGAAGCAGTAACCGAAGTCTTCCTGTATTCCTCCCTTCCAAAGATATTTGAAATATGAACTTCTATCACTGGAACTGATACTGCTGCAATAGCATCCATAATTGCTAAACTGTAATGAGTATAAGCTGCAGGATTTATAATTATAGCGTCGAAATTGTTTTCTGCAGAATGAATGAGGTTAATTATTTCTCCTTCACTATTAGATTGCTGAATCTTTACAGCAATATCTAATTTCGCAGCCTCTCTTTTTATCATATTATTTATTTCTTCGTAATTTATATCTCCATAGATCTCTTTTTCTCTTTTTCCTGTCAAATTTACATTAGGGCCATGAATTATCAATACTCTTTTCATAATCTCACCTCACTTTACTATAATATATCTTATTCCCTAATTTGTCCACTACCTAAAATTACATACTTATAGGTAGTAAGCTCCTCAAGTCCCATTGGCCCTCTCGCGTGCATTTTTTGTGTGCTTATTCCTATTTCTGCCCCGAAACCAAATTCTCCTCCATCTGTAAAGCGAGTAGAAGCATTTACATACACAGCAGCCGAATCTACAGACTTTAAAAACATCATAGCATTTTCATAATTTTCTGTAATAATGGCTTCAGAATGACCCGTGGAATACTTTGAAATATGGTCTAAAGCTTCATCTATGCTATCCACAACTTTTACAGCCAGTATAAGGTCTAAGTATTCTGTTTCCCAATCCTTATCTGTAGCTTCTTTAACTTGAGGACATATTTGTTTTGTAATTTGACATCCTCTTATTTCTACTCCCAAAGAGGTCAATTCTTCTACCATTAAAGGTAAAAATTCTTTTGCAATAGATTTGTGAACCAAAACTGTCTCTACTGCATTACATACCCCTGGCCTTTGAACTTTTGCATTCACAATGATGTCTTTCGCCATATTAAACTTAGCTGTTTCATCTACAAAAATATGGCAATTGCCTACTCCTGTCTCTATCACAGGAACTGTAGAATTTTCAATGACATTTTTTATGAGATTGGCTCCCCCTCGAGGAATAATGAGGTCAATTAAACCATTTAACTTCATCATGCGGTTTACTTCCTCTCTATCAGTATTCTCTATAAGTTGTATTGCCCCTTCAGGAATTCCAGCTTCGTAAGCAGCCTTGGCAAGAATAGAAGAAATTGCTATGTTGGAATTGATCGCGTCACTTCCTCCCCTTAAAATTACCGCATTCCCCGATTTCAAGCAAAGGCCTGCCGCATCAGCCGTCACATTTGGTCGAGATTCATAAATTATCCCTATTACCCCAATTGGCACTCTCATTTTGCCAATTTGAAGTCCATTTGGTCTCTTCCACATCTTTTCTATGCTGCCCACGGGATCAGGAAAAGTAGAAATTTCTCTTAATCCTTTTGCCATAGCTTCAATTCTTTTTTCATCAAGTTTTAATCTATCTATAAGAGAAGCTTTTATATTCCTCTTTTCAGCCTCTAAAACATCCTTTTTATTAGCTTCGAGTATCTTTCCTATATCTTTTATTAAAGCATCTGCCATGTGATTCAAAGCCAAATTTTTTGTATTTTCATCCACAACAGCCATTTTTCTAGCCGCAGCTTTTGCCTGCTTCGCCTTCACTTCAACTTCCATACTTCTCACCTCTTGCAAGTATTACAAGATTATCTCTATGGATTACTTCATCATAATACTTATAACCTAGTATTTTTTCTATACTATGAGTTTTACAACCTTTTATTTTTTCAACTTCTTCTGAAGAATAATTAATAAGTCCTCTAGCAATTTCTTTTTCTTGATGGTCAAACACTACAACGCAGTCTCCTACATCATAATCTCCTTCAGTCTTTACAACTCCACTTGGCAATAGGCTTTTCCCATGCTTTACAATTGCTTTCGCCGCGCCTTCATCAATAAAAAGTCTCCCACTCACTTTCGCATTAAAAGCAATCCAAACTTTCTTGCTACTTATTGGCTTTTTCATAGGCAAAAATGTAGTACCAATTTTCTCGCCATTTGTTATCCGGTTTAATACATTGTCAATTTTCCCGTTCGCTATAATCATCTTAACTCCTGAATTCCAACATATTTTCGCTGCTTGAATTTTTGTATACATCCCCCCCGTCCCTCTTTTTGTCCCAGCACTACCAGCAATTTTAAACAATTCCTCTGAAAACTCTTCTACGACTTCTATAATTTTTGCATCTTTGTAAATTCGTGGGTCTTTATCATAAAGCCCATCGATGTCAGTTAAAATTATTAAAAGGTCAGCCTCAACTAAACTAGCAAGCAACGCCGCTAAAGTGTCGTTATCTCCAATTTTAATTTCCTCAGCAGTTACTGTATCATTTTCATTTATTATTGGCACAACGCCCCATCTTAGTAGGTTTGACAAGGTATAACTGACATTCAAATATCTTTTTCTGTCGCTAAAATCTTCCTTAGTCAAAAGAACTTGCGCGGTAATTTTTCCATATTCATTAAAAAACTTTTCATAAATTTCGATTAAAAGCCCTTGCCCTATAGCCGCTAAAGATTGTTTTTCTGGAATGGTTTTAGGTTTTTCCTTTAAATTTAATTTTCCCATACCTGCCCCAATTGCTCCAGAGGTTACTAATATTACATTTTCTCCCCTATTTAATAAATTAGCGATTTGCCTTACTAACTTTTCCATTATTTCTAAATTCAATTTACCATTTTCATAAGTCAAAGTGCTTGTGCCAACTTTTACTACAATTCTCATATTTCCGACATCCTTTTGGCAACATTTAAATATATCTTTTTAAGTTTTAAAGCATCTTCTGCCATAGTTCCTCTCGATTCACATATAACAATGGGCTGCATCTTTCTTTCATAGAAAAGCTGTGCCAAAGGCTCAAATTCTGGCCCGTATTGAGTGTCAGCTAGTGTCCAATGCCTTTTTTCTCCCTGATCTGTATATTCAATTCTACTAAAATGGACGTGTATTCTTTTTAACCTTTCTTTTCCCAAATATTTTTCAATAACGTCTAAAACTTCAGCATAATCATCTATAGTCTTGAATCTTCCCCTGTCTCTGGCATGTAAATGGGCAAAATCTATTGTTGGAATAATTCTTTCATCCACATTGCAAAGTTCCATTACTTCCTCTAAAGTACCCAATTGGTTTTTCTTTCCCATTGTCTCTGGACATATGGTTACATCGGTGAGTTCTTTATCCTCCATCTCTTTTAAAATTTCCTTTAAAAGTTTTTTTGCTCTCTCTAAAGCCTCTTTTCTCCCCCCTTCTGTTCCCGAACCAGGATGAAAAGTTACCCTTTTAGCCCCCATCCATTTTCCTGCAATTAAACTATCTATTAAATATCTTTTGGAATTCTCCATTTTGGTTTTATCCGTAGTAGCTAAGTTTATGTAATAAGGAGCATGAACAGTAATAGTTATATTAAACTTTTCTGCTCTTTCTTTCAGCTCTTTAGCCATTTTTTCGCTAATTTTTATTCCCCTTGAAAAAGAATATTCATACGCATCAAGTCCCATGTTATGGAGCCATTCAGGCATCTCTAGAGAAGACTTATGCCCTTCTTTGTAGAACCTATCAGAATTCCCAGAAGGTCCAAATTTTATTGTCAATCCCCTCATCCTTTCTTAAGTCTAATGTAAGCTTTTATAACCTCATCTGCTACTTCATCTATAGTCATATCAGAGACATCAATAGTGTAGTCGGCAAACCTATAAAAATGCTCTCTTTCTTTTAGAAGCTGTCTTATTTTCTCTTCTGGATTATCCACCATAAGAAGAGGCCTCTCTTTATTCTTTCCTATATTTCTCATTATAATTTCTGGCCTTGCTTTAAGGCAAATAACTATACCATTTTTTCTTAATTGTACAACATTTGAAGGGTTTAATACAACTCCTCCCCCCGTAGCTATGACAAAATTTTTTAATCGGGCTGCTTTTTTAACTGCCATTTTTTCTAATTTTCTAAAATATTCTTCTCCATATTTTTCAAAAATATCTAAAACAGTCATATTTGCCATTTTTTCAATCATTTTATCTGTATCTGTAAAACCAAAAGACATAGTGGTAGCTACTTTTTTGCCAACAGTAGTTTTGCCAGTAGCCATGAAACCTGTTAAAACAATATTTTTCATTGAAATTTCCTCCCTAAGGCAATGAAGGTATTTTTTCTTTCAAAACTTTTTCTACAGTATCAGTTATTATTTTATTTATGTCTATATTCTGAAGATTTTGTGGAATTTGAGGATTGGAAGGTTGCTCTACATTATTCGATTGCTCACTTGTGGTATTATCATATAAAGGCTTAAAAGGGTCATTTTTGCCTTTTGAAAAATCTATCGGTATTGAAGCACCACCACTGTCTTTCATTGAATAAATAAAAACTTGAAGAGTCAAAAGAAGATTTTTCTGATTTGTATCTTTTTCAATATAGAAACTTTGAATGTTACAAAGTCTCTTAGAATTTTGTATTTCTTTCAGAAAAGCTATAATCTCATCGTAATTACCTGAAACAGTAATATTTACAGGTATTGTTACAAAATCTTCTTTTTTTCTATTATTAGTTTCATCTTGAGGTTGATCTGGGTTTCCAAAAGCTAAGCTTTTTGTCTTTACACCTGTATCATTGACCATTTGTTGTAAATTAAAAAGAAAAATTTCTATATCCCTCTCCTCTGGTAAAATCATGCTTAATTCCTTTAGTTGAGTTTGTTGCTTTTCTAAACCTTCTTTTAAACTTTTATTGTTTAAAGCAGCTACTTGTTCTAAAATTTGTTTTTTACTTTTTAATTCAACTGATAAATTTTGTATTTCTAAAATTTTGGGAGCTAAATAATATTGATAATAAAGCGCTAAAAATCCAAGTACAATAGCAAAATAAATTAATACTCTTTCTCTCTTGGTAAGCTTCATCTACGATACCACCTTGATTTTTACATGCAAAATATATTTTAAAAGGCCTCTATCAGTCAAATCTATAGATTCTATTTTCACGTCTTCTACATAATTTAGACCTCTAAGATTAAGCATAAAAGCTGCAATATCAGATTCTGAAAATGCTTCTCCATCTATTTCTAAAATATTGTTTTCATACTTCAAAACGTCAATAGAGACTTTCTCAGGTATATTTAAGGCTAAATTCTCCAACATATTTACTGCATCCAGTTTCTGGCTTTGTAATTTTTTAATTATGCTTTTCTTCTTATCTATGTAAAGAGATAAATCTTTTACATTTTGCTGCAACTGTGAAATGTCTTTAAACTTGCCTAATTCATTATTTACGTATTTTAAATCTTGATACAATTCATTGATATACACCATTGGAAAGGCTATTAAGGCAAAAATAATGGTAATTAAAGCAAATACAAAAAAAAGGTGGGATAATTGCTTTTTTCTTCGCATTTTTTGTTCTTTTAGTTCAGCTGGTATGAGGTTTATATCCTTCAATCTACTCCCCCCTTAAAAGGCATCCATAAACAGGTAAAAAGTACAAATAATCTTCTGTTTCTGGCACAAAAGTAGGTATCCTAAAATAATTTTCCACGTATTCTCTCAAGCCCAAAAGTTTAGAAGTACCGCCTATCATGATAATCTTTTGTATATTTTTATGATATGTAGCATAATAAAAGTCAAATACCCTGCTTAACTGTTGAAACACTTCCGAAAAGGAGAAGAGTATAGTTTCTTCTATGTCTTTATAGCTTTCTTCTCCAATAATTTTTTTTGCCCTTTTATATTCTTCTGCTGCTTGAAAATCTATATTAAAGGCATTTGCAATTATTTGTGTAATTTTATTTCCACCAAACTCTATGTTCCTACTAAAAATGTAATTTCCGTTATCAATCACCATCACGTTGGTAACAACTGCCCCTATATCTACAACTGACACTATTCCCTCAGCTAAATTCACCTTTTTACAAGCTTTATAAATTGAATTGCTGTAAATATCAATGGCTTCTAATTTTAACTTTAACATTTCTGCTAATTTGACGTATTTTTCTATTATATCTTTGGGAGAAGAGGCAATCAGTACTCTAATCGTTTTGTCTTTTTCCGCAATATTAGGTAAATATCTATAATCTATTACATAATTTTCAGTGTCAGGAATGTATTGCTCAATTTCATAGTATAAGGCCTTTTCGACTTCCTCTTCTTTCATTAGTGGCAATTCTAAATCCCTTACTATATTATTTGAGCTGGAAATAGTAAAACACACTTGCTTTTCTTTGGCATTATTCCTTTTCAAAGTCTCATTAATTGCATCTGCCAATGAATTTATATCCATAATTTTACCATTAGTTATCACATTAGAAGGCGTATTTATCATTAACCTTTTACCAAAAAATTTATTGTTTTTTTCTACAATTAATAATTTTGTATTAAAATTCCCTATTTCAATTCCAAGCATTTTTTACCTCCTAATGGCGCTTGTTGTTGTTTACCTTAATAGCAGCCATTGTTATAGCCTTTATTATGTCTACCTCAAATTGCCTTACCAACTCATTTGTCTTTACATACAGTTCTCCTTCTTCTGATACAACATATTTTGGAGGCAAATTGTTAAGTGCTAAAGCCTTTATGTCCATCCTACATCGTGAGCATTTACAAACGTCTAAATCTTTCAAAACCTCATCCATCATTTGCTCAACAGCGTCTTCCATGTAATTTTTAAGATGCATAAAAAAACCCTCTCCTTATTTTATTTCCCACTTAGAAACAGTAAGTGGACTTATTGACTCTAAGTTTATAATTAACTGAGCATATCCTTCTTTTTTAAAATTTTTATATTCCCCTTCGGCGTATATGTGTATAGTATAAGTCGTTCTAACATAATTACTATCTAAACTAATACTTTTTACAGTATATTTCTGACCATTATCACCTAAATATCCTGTTTGAGGATATTTACTAAACACATTTTGTTGAAGGTATGAAGCTACATCTCTATAGATATCTTGTGTCAAAACTTCATTTGAAACTTTGCCCGCATTTGCATTAATTTTTGTCCTTGCTATATTTGACAAAGTATTTAATAAATCAGAGTTAAACTCACTCTTTGCCTTTTCTAATCCTGCTTCAGCAGCGTATGTAGCTGATATGGAATTAGCATATGCGTAAGAAATCTTGTAATTTGTAATAGTTATTTCTAAAATTGCTACAGCTAAAACCGAGAGAATCAAAATTACTATTAAAGTAAAAATTAAGGCAGAGCCTCTTTCACTTAACATTTATATCACTCTTTCTTAAAAAAACCTCTGTAGAAAGAGAAAACCTGTTAGAACCCTTATCATCACTTTGCCCAGTTATTTCAATATTCATCATATTATCATTTTTTGTAGTCACCTTAAAATCATAAATATTAACAGCTAATTGAAGCTTACTCCCTCTGCTGTCTGTATCAGATTCTTTGATATGAATATAAAGAATAGGACTTTCTAGAGTTATTTTATAATCGCGATAGCCTTCTTTAGTTAATACCTTTTTTATAGACAGACCATAGCCATTATCAATAATCTCAACTTCAGAAGGCCCTTTTTCTAACAAGGACACTATATAATTCATTGCAATCCTAACATTTTGCTCTACATCTACATTATTCTGCGTGCTTACAAAAGACTTGTATCCTGAATAATACAGCAAAGAGTAAACTCCTATTACCACTCCGAGTATTGCCAATGTCACAATAAGTTCAATGAGGGTAAATCCTTCTTCTTGTTTTACCACCATTTTAACCACCATGGAACCTTAACACCGGCAATTTCTGAAGCTTTTGTCCCTATTTCTTTTAAACTAGTAACGTCCTCTTTTACCATGTTAACAACCGTGTTTGCAATAGTCAAAATTTTTGTTTTGGTAAACTCATTCCAACCTAACGTGACTACTACGAAACCTAAAAATAAAGCAGTCCATGTCGCAATTATTACTATTGTTATCAGGTCTACTACACGCTTTATTACATCGTTACTACCACTACCATCTCCACTATGGTCTTCCTCAGAAGGTATTTCTACTGGAACATAAGAAGTAATTTCCGTCTTAGGCGCCATAACATAAAGGATATACATAGGAGTGTTTGAACCAATTTTTCCTACTTTGATCTGATACTGAGAAAGATCTCCTATAGAAGTTTTTCGTTCTACATAAGTTAAAAAGCCTTCCTTTTCAAAGTCATTTACTATTTGGGCTAAATCTAAATTATCTTTTACAATCCCCCCTTTTATATTTTCTGCAATTGTTTGCGCAATAGTAGCTTCTTTTGTCTTTATCTTAGAGTTAGCAGAAGTTATAGCAGATTGACTAAAAATGCCCAAAAGAGGTATTGCCACTATTGCAAATATAGCTATTGAAACAAGTACTTCTACTAAAGTCATACCTTTGTTGTCCTTTAAAATCTTCATAAAATCACTCCTAATAGTTTTTCCCACTTATCATAATGCGCCCTGTAACGACTGCTACACTTATGTAAATTTCGCTTCCCTTATCATTTTTTAAAGTTATTGTACAAGCTCCAATAGGAGTTCCCATCTGATTAAAGTATATTTCTACTTTTCCGCCATCTTTTTTACTTATTTTGATTCCTTTAGGCAAATTTTTTGTCCTAACATTTTTATTGTCATCATATCTGTTTATGTAGTATCCTGTATTATCTAATTTGCTTTTAAAATATAAAATTTCTCCTTCAAAAATACTTTTTTGCTGTATGTATCTTAAGTCACTTACAACCTCATGGGCAATAAGAGTAAGCCTTACATTTGACATTGTCGTATCAAAAAAGTTAGAGGAAGGAATAACTATAAGAACTATAACGGATAAAATAGCTAAAACCGTCACCAGTTCTATTAAAGTTAATCCTTCTTCTTTTTTCATAGCTCTAACCTCTAATAAACTTTATATAATAGTTAAGAATCTCATACCCGTATAAAATTGAAATAAACCATGCAATGGAAATGTAAGGTACAAAAGGAATGTAATCCTTTCCTCCTTTAATTTTCAAAGCTACTAATATAACGCCACCCAATGCTCCAATGATTACAGAGAGGAAAAGTACTAAAATTGTAAGCTTCCATCCTATGAAAAAACCAATTAATGCCATAAGTTTTATGTCTCCTCCCCCCATCTCTCCTCCTGAAATGAGAGAGATGAGAAAGAGAATTCCTCCACCTAAAATTAATCCCACGATGTAATCAATAAGCCCATAGTTGTACATAAGGATTCTAAAAATTATTCCGCCTATAAAACCAACTAAAATAATTTTATTTGGTACAATCTTGTAATCTATATCAATAAAACTTTCAGCTATTAAAATAGCGGCTATAAACATGTAAGAAAAAGCTTTAAAACCTAAGCCAAATTTATGATAAATTATCAAAAATACAATTCCAGTCAACATTTCTACAGTAGGATACCTTATTGAAATTTTTTCTCCACAATACCTACATCTTCCTTTAAGTAAAATATAACTCAATATAGGTATTAAATCAATAGTTTTTAATTCATGTCCACATTTAGGGCAATGAGAAGGAGGATAGACCATTGACTCTTTTCTTGGCACTCTGTGTATGACCACATTTAAAAAACTTCCTATAATTGTGCCGAATAAAAATATGAATATGTAAAGTAGTATTTCCATAATGACCTCCTAAAAAAATAATAGGGAGGGCACAAAAATGTGCCCGTTAATATTCATTAAACACCTTTTATTTTAATATTTTATGGATAAAGCTGTGTATCTCCAACCTTAACTGTAGCTTTTCCATCGTCACTCATTTCAAGTGTGAACTGGCCACCATCAGCAGGTTGTGGAACTTTATTTAAATATCCTGCATCAACTAAATCTTTTATGTTATCGGTGGTGTTCCCTGTCTCTATATAATACCTCTCAGCCGCTTGTCCTATAATTTGTGCATTTGCTATATCAGCATTATCTTTTGCTGTTTTTAATGAAGTTGTCACCCTTGGCACAGCTATTGCTGCCAGTATTCCTAAAATTGCAATGACAACAATCAATTCAATTAATGTAAAACCCCTTTCATCCTTGTTTAATGCCTTTACAAACCATTCCATACTTTTTCACCCCCTTTCTACATGTCATTGGCCTATAAAATTGTACAATTCAAACAGTGGCATAATTATTGACACAACTATAAATCCTACAACTATTGCCAGCATAACAATTATTAAAGGCTCTAACAGAGTAGTCATTTGTGACACAGCTGTATCCACTTCTCCATCATAAAAATCCGCAGCCTTATTCAAGATACTGTCTAATGAACCTGAACTTTCACCAACACTTATCATTTGGATTACCATTGGTGGGAAAATACCCATTTTTTTCAAAGGTTCCGAAAGAGGTAAGCCTTTTTTTATATCTTCTTGCGCTTTTCTCAATCCTTCTGAAACTATCGTATTCCCTACAACTTTTTCTACTACTTCCATTGCCGCAATCAAGGGTATTCCTGCACTTATTAATGTACCTAAAGTTCTTGTAAATCTTGATGTTAAAATTTTTCTGTTCAATTGCCCAAAAATTGGCATGTTTAAAAGCATTCTGTCGTAAATTCGCCTTCCTTGGGGTGTTTTTAAAAAACTCGAAACCGAATAAAAAATCAGCAAAATTCCTCCTATGTGAAAGTACCAATAGTGAGATATAGAACTGCTTATAGCAATTAGTATTCGAGTGGGAAGAGGCAACTGGACTCCAGCATTTTTGAACAAATCTACAAAAATAGGTAAAACATTTGTCAAAAGAAAAATAACAACTAATACTGCAACAAAAGATACAATCACAGGGTAAGTCAAAGCAGATTTCACTTTTTGATTTAATTCATTCTCTTTCTCATAGTGGTCTGCCATTTCATTCATAACTTTATCCAAAGTTCCACTTACTTCCCCTACTTCTACCATATTGTACAAAAGCACAGGAAAAACATCTCCCTGTTTTTTCATCGCATCAGATAGAGACTTTCCTTTTTGAACTTCTTCATAGACTTCTCTCAATGCATTTTTTAATCTTTTATTCTCCACCTGTTCTTTCATAGTAGCCAAAGCAGTCACTATAGGAATGCCTGCATTTATCAAGGTAGCAAACTGTCTACAAAAAACAGCAATATCCTTTATCTTTACCCTTTTAAAAGACCCAAAATCTAATATGTCCTGTTTTACAATTTCTTCTTTTATATCAATTATATAATAATTTTTTTGCTTTAAAACGTCAATGCACTGAGATTTAGAATCAACCTCTAAAGTTCCCACAATAAGATTTCCTGCCATATCCCTCGCCCTGTAAGCGTATAACGGCATATAACCACCTCTATATCATGCGAGAAAAATTCTCTTTGTCTACGCAATAGGTCAAAGCATCCTCTAATGATATAACTCCTGTTTTTAACAAGTGTAAAATAGACATATCCATTGTCATCATGCCAAACTTGCTGCCTGTTTGAACTACCGATTGTATCTGAAAAGTTTTACCTTCTCTTATAAGATTTCTTATAGCAGGAGTAGCAATCATAACTTCTGTTGCAACTACTCTACCGCTGTTATCTTTTTTGGGAATAAGTTGCTGCGAAATAATGCCTTCCAACACATTAGAAAGCTGTATCTTTATCTGTTGCTGCTGGTGAGGTGGGAAAACATCGATAATCCTGTCAATAGTCTTAACGGCTCCTATTGTGTGAAGAGTCGACAAAACCAAGTGTCCTGTCTCAGCAGCAGTTATGGCAATTTGAATGGTTTCTAAATCCCTCATTTCTCCAACTAGTATAACATCTGGATCTTCTCTTAAGGCAGCTCTTAAAGCAGAAGCGAAAGATACCGCATCATGACCAATTTCCCTTTGATTTACTATGCTTTTGTTGTGTTTATGTAAATATTCTATAGGATCTTCAAGGGTAAGAATATGGCAAGTCCTTTTAGAATTTATCCAATCTACCATTGAAGCTAACGTGGTAGATTTGCCGCTGCCAGTAGGTCCTGTCACCAGTATAAGCCCTCTTGTCTTTAAAGCCAAGTCCTTAAGAATTGTAGGAAGCCCCAATTCTTCTATGGAAGGAATCTGCAAAGCTACTGACCTTATTGCAAGGCTATAGCTTCCCCTCTGTTTGTATACATTTATTCTAAACCTTCCTAATCCTGCAGCTGAATAAGACAAGTCAATATCTCCATTTTGCTCTAGTTTTTGCAATTGATCACTTGTCAATAAATCTTTAACTATTTCTTCTGTTTGCTCAGGAGTAAAAGGTTCATCTTCTACTTTTTCTAAATAGCCATTAATTCTAAGAACCGGAGGTACTCCCACCGTTATATGTAAATCAGAAGCTTTTTTTTCAACTACTAATTTTAACAGTTCTTTTGTATCCATATGCCTCAGCCCTCATAAGTTAGTCTTAACATTTCATCAATTGTGGTTTTTCCTTCTAATACAAATTTTTTGGCGCTTTCTCTTAAAGTTTTCATTCCATTTTTCACCGCTTGTTCTTTAATTACATCAGAAGAAGCTTTAGCGTTTATAAGTTCTCTGATGTTAGAAGTAACAGTCAGTATCTCATATATGGGAATTCTTCCTCTATACCCTGTCTTATTGCAAACAGGACATCCCCTTCCTCTGTATAAAGTAAAGTCTTTCTTTTCCTCTACTCCCAATATTTTTTTCTCGCTCTCTGAAGCTTTATAAGAAATTTTACAATTATCGCATATCTTTCTCGCTAGTCTTTGGGCTATAACTCCAACCACAGCAGAAGAAACAAGATAAGGTTCTATACCCATATCAATAAGCCTTGTCATTGCTCCTGCTGCATCATTTGTGTGCAAAGTAGAAAGAACCAAATGCCCCGTTATCGCAGAACGAATAGCTATCTCTGCAGTCTCTGTATCCCTAATTTCTCCAATCATTATTACGTCTGGATCTTGTCTTAAAATAGACCGAAGAGCAGTAGCAAAAGTAAGACCTGCTTTTTCATTAACCTGCACCTGATTTATTCCTTCTATAGAATACTCCACAGGGTCTTCCACAGTTATTATATTTACATTAGGTTTGTTGAGTTCTTTTAACATGGCATACAAAGTAGTGGTTTTGCCACTACCTGTAGGTCCAGTTAAAAGCACAATACCATAAGGTCTTTTTATTAGTTTATCAAAAAGCACTAAATCCTCTTTATCAAAACCTAACTGTTCCTTTGTCATCACGAAATTTTCTTTATCCAAAAGCCTTAAAACCAATTTTTCGCCAAAAACAGTAGGCAAAGATGAAACCCTTACATCTATATTTTTTTCGTTTGAAACAAACTCAAATCTTCCATCCTGTGGAAGTCTTCTTTCTGCAATATTCATGTTTGCCATTATTTTTACCCTCGTCACAACAGGTGCATGAGTGCTTTTTATAGTTCTCATAGCTTCTGTCAATTGACCATCTATCCTAAATCGAATCCGCAGATCTTTTTCTGTAGGTTCAAAGTGAATATCTGAAGCTCTATTTTTTATTGCCTGTTCAATTATAGAATTTACAAAGCGGACAGCAGGCGCGTTTTGCACTTCCTCAAGTATTTCACTTGGTAGCTCATTTGAAGCTTCACTTTGGAATTCCTTTTTAAAATCCTGTACTGCTTTCTCTGCCTGTTCTTTCCCGTATATTCTATCGATAGCTTTTAGAATGCTACTTTCAGAAGCAATTAACGGTTTTACATTTTGCTTTGTAATAATTTTCACATCGTCAATAGCAAAAATATTTAGAGGGTCTGCCATTGCTACCAATATACCATCTTTATCTTTTTTTATAGGAATAATAGTATGTCTTTTAGCAACAGCTTCGGGAATTAATTTTGCCACCTCTGGGTCAATATAATATTTGTGCAAATCAACATGGGGAATACCCAATTGAAACTCCAAAGCTTCTAGTATTTGGCTTTCTGTAACATACCCCGATTTAATAAGAACTTTTCCTAATTTTTCTCCTGTTTTACTCTGAACTTCTATTGCGTGTTTCAGTTGTTCTTCTGTTATAAGCCCTGCTTCAACTAAAAGTTCTCCCAGCTTTTTCCTGACCATAAAATATACCTCCAAAAATAATAAAGCCGACATAAAGCCGGTTGCACCATTCAATCCATGAGGCGTAAAGTGCCCCCCTATAGCCTCACTTCATCTCTCTATAAAATATTCTACAAATTATTCGTAATTCCTTCTTTTAAACGCCTGTATACTAAATTTTTGTCGAAAAATCCCCCCGTCCATAATTTAAAAGAATAATTAGCCTGATTTACCAACATAGAAAGTCCATTAGAATACTTTATTCCATTTCTTTTAGCATATTTTAAAAAAACAGTTTCAAAAGGATTATATATAACATCATAGACAAATTTAGCCCGTGAAACCACTTTTTCGCAAACAGGTGAATCTTCAACATTAGGATACATTCCTACACTTGTAGTGTTAACAAGTATGTCCATTTCAGGTATTTTCTCTACTTCATTTATACTGCAGTAATTACACGAAACCTTAAATTCCCTTTTAATATATTCTGACAATTCTTTTGCCTTTTCAACATTTCTATTGGCAATTACTATTTCATTTATTTTTTCTAAAGCTAGGGCAACACAAACTGCTTTAGACGCTCCTCCAGCTCCTAACACAACAGCTTTTTTACCTTTAATTTTTTCTCCTACTTCTGTCAATGAATCTATAAAACCGTAAACGTCCGTATTATATCCTTTTAATATTCCTTCTTCATTGACTAAAGTATTGACTGCGCCAATTTTAAGTGCTTCTTCTGAAACCACATCTAAGTATTTAATTATTTTTTCTTTATGAGGAATAGTCACATTAACCCCTTTTATTCCCAAAGCTTTTATTCCTTTTACTGCATCTTCAAGCTTTTCTGGAAAAACATCAAAAACAGTGTAGACATAATTTAAATTTAAAGATTTAAAAGCGTAGTTATGTATTAAAGGTGATAAACTATGTTCCACAGGATGACCTATAAGACCAAACAATTTAGTCTTTGAATTAATTTCCATATCTTTCAACCCTTTTAAGTACATGTTGTTCTGCTTTTCTCATCAGTTTAGTCCATCCTAATTCGTCTTTTGATAAAGGCTTAACCAAAATAGTATATAAGCCCGCTCTTTTTCCTCCAAGAATATCTGTAAATATTTGGTCCCCTATTAAAGCAGTCTCATTAGGCTTAGCATCTAAAATCTTTAAAGCCTTTTTAAAAGCTCCTTTTCTCGGTTTAATAGCCCAAGCTATTCCAGGTACACCAACCTTTTCTTTAAATTCATTCACTCTTCTTTTAGTGTTATTTGAAATGAGGCAAATTTTAAACCCCTCTTTTTTTACTTTTTCAAGCCATTCAATAGTCATTTTGTCGGGAAATTTTGATTTTTGAGGTACTAAAGTGTTGTCAATATCTAAGACAAGACTGGTAATTCTTTTTTCTTTTAAAAAGTCTAAATTGATATCATAGATATTTTCCACGATAATATCAGGAATTAACTTTTTATACATATCTTCACCTCATTTAGTTAAAATTATATAATAAAAAAAAATAAACTGTCAATACAAACAGTTTTACATAGTAAGCTCTTTAAAAAGCTTATTTAAAGCCCTTTTCTCAATCCTTGAAACATATGACCGAGATATACCCAGCATCTTTGCTATTTCTCTTTGTGTTCTCACTTTACCATTATATAACCCGTACCTCATTTCTATAATTAACTTTTCTCTATTTTTTAAAACGTTGTTCATTTTGTTGTATAACTTTTTAATTTGAATTTTTTTCTCTACCTGTTCGGATATTTCATTTTCTTCTGTGCCGAGGACATCCATTAAAGATATTTCATTGCCTTCTTTATCAACACCAATAGGATCCTGTAAAAAAACCTCTCCTTTCATCTTTTTTTCCGCACGTATAGACATAAGTATTTCATTTTCTATACATCTGGCTGCATATGTGGCAAGATGTGTACCTTTAGAGGAATCAAAAGTAGAAATTGCTTTTATAAGCCCTATTGTCCCAATAGATATTAAATCATCTATATCTTTACCTGTTCCACTGTACTTTTTAACAACATGAGCTACTAACCTCAAGTTTCTTTCTATCAAAATATTTCTAGCTTCCTCGTCTCCGTTTTTATAAGCTTCTAGATATTTCTTTTCTTCTTCTGGAGTAAGTGGATTGGGAAAAGAGTTGGTGTTTGTCAAGTAGCCAAGATTTAAGATTTCCTTTACAATTGAAGCCAAAATTGCAACAACAACTTCCCACATCGCTGCCACCCCTTTTTTTAACATTACACATCTATTATATGTGTTTTATTTAAAATGGTGCACGTACATCAATATTTCATTATTTCCTCCGCTATTTCTTTAAAAAGAGGGGCAGCTTTAGTTCCTCCAGTATCTCCATTTTTTACAAAAATCGAAATTGCATATTTAGGTTCATCAAAAGGAACAAAACCTGTAAACCAAGCATGGTATATATTTAGTTCTTTACTGACTTCTGCGGAACCTGTCTTACCAGCACTGCCATAAATAGTCTCCGCCCTTTTCCCCGTCCCTTCTGGATCAATAACCACTTGTCTCATCATTTCTTTTAAAATTTTGGCGTTGTTTTTGCTTATCACCCTGTAAGACTTTTTCTGTGATAATTTTTTAATTTCTTTTCCATTTTCATCAACTATTGCAGTTACTAAACGCGGTATATTTCTAACTCCATCATTAGCTATTGTGGCTACAACATCGGCTGCTTGAAGAGGAGTAATTAGCACATCCCCTTGCCCTATTGACAAATTACCTATTCCGGCTCCGTAAGTATCAGATAGTGTAGGTAATTTCCCTATCTGCTCAGGTATTGGCAGGCTGTCATCACTTTCAATTCCAAATTTTCTCGCCATCTCTAAAATATTTTTGGCTCCTGTTATTTGCCCAATTTTTATAAAAGTAGTATTGCAGGAAACTGCAAAGCCCTTTACCATGTTTATTACTCCATGACTCTCTCTTTTGTAATCGTGAAATACTACCCCATTTATATCATACCCGCCACTGCAATAAAAAGTATCTTGCAAATCTACTTTATCATATTCTAATGCTGCAGAAGCTACTACAATTTTAAAAATAGAACCAGGAGGATATTGAGAGACAGCCTTGTTTATAAATTCTTCATTAGAGCTATTTAAATAAGCTTGAATATTATTTTGGTCAAAATTAGGTCTACTTGCCATTGCAAGTATATCACCTGTTTTTATATCTATTACCACTGCAGCTCCATCTACCTTATTCTTGTCAAGAACATCCTCTACTGTTTTTTGTATATGATAATCTAATGTAGTTTTTATCCCCAAAACTTCTTTTTCAGAAGTTTTTAACCTTACTCCCAATCCTTTTATATAATCTGTATTATTCCCATCTGTAAATACTGCAATGCTGTCTTCATTTTTGCTATTTAGAATTCCATCAAAAGTATCTTCTAAACCCATTTTTTTATCTCCTACATATCCTATTACATGCCTTGCTAAAGAATTTTGCGAATACCTTTGTGACAATGCTAACTTAAAAATCCCTGCAGGTAATTTGCCATTTAAATTAACCTTAACCTCGTATTTCACATAATCCTTTTCACTTTGAAGGGTCTCTAACACATTCTCATAATTTACCGCAGCAATTTCACTTATAATTTTTGCCGCTTTTTCTTTGTCAGTCAACATTTTAGGTATAGCAAATATATATTCTTTGTATTCTCTATTTGTAAAAGGAATCATATTTCTGTCGTAAATTTCTCCTCTTTTTTCAGAAATCTTAAAACTTCTAATTTTTTGTTCCACCGCTTTTTGAGAATAAAAATCTCCTTTGATTACTTGTATGTAAAAAAGTCTAAAAATCAAAGTTACCATTAATATTGACAAAGCCATTCTCAAAAAAACAATCCTATAATTTCTTTTTTCCATAAAAACTTTGCTCCTTTCAGGAAAAAGTATTCCCAAAAGGAGCAGATTTTAAGCTAATTTTTAATATTTTTAATTTCTCTTCGCAGAATAAAAAACTCTTCTACAGGATATTTTACTGGAATTTTCACTATCATTTGAGGATGGGGGGCTACTTCAATCTCATTTCCTTCCTCGTCCCACATTTTTTCAATTTGCTGCTCAAACTGTACTTTAGGGCCTATAATTTCAATTTTGTCACCTACAAACATCCTATTCCTTTGCTCTACAACAGCAATTTTACTATCTGGGTCATATCTTTTTACAATCCCTACAAAATCATAAGTCCTTATATATTTTGAAGACTCATAATTTTGAGCCTCATGGCCTGGTTTGCCAAAATAAAACCCTGTAGTAAATCCTCTGTGACTCGCTTTAGAAACCTCTTCGAGAAGTTTTTTGTCAAAAACATAATCTTTTCCTTTTTCAAGGTAATCGTCAATTGCCTTTCTATACGCTCTTGTGACTACAGCTACATAATAGGCACTTTTATTTCTTCCCTCAATTTTAAAGCTTTTAACTCCAGCCTCCACAAGTTCTGGGAGGTACTCTATCATGCATAGGTCTTTAGAATTCAGAATATAGGTTCCTCTTTCATCTTCAAAAATGGGCATATACTCTCCTGGCCTTTTTTCTTCCACAAGATAATATTTCCACCGGCAAGGTTGTGCACACTCTCCTTTATTAGAATCCCTTCCTGTAAGGTAATTGCTTAAAAGGCACCTTCCTGAGTAAGAAATACACATAGCTCCGTGGACAAATGCCTCTAATTCCAAAGTTTTTGGCGTCTTCTCTCTAATCTCTTTTATCTCTTTTAAGGAAAGCTCTCTTGCCAAAATTATTCTTTTCGCACCTAAATTATGCCAAAACAGAGCGCTTTTATAATTCACATTATTTGCTTGTGTACTTATATGAACATCTACTTCAGGTGCTACTTCTTTTACAATAGAAAAAATCCCTAGATCGGAAAGAATAATAGCATCTATGCCAAGGTCAACGACTGATTTAATATATTCAGGTAATCCTTCCAAATCCTCATTGTGGGGAAAGATATTTATAGTAATATAAGCTTTTTTCCCATTCTTCCTCACATACCTTATTGCTTCTTTTATCTCATCAAGTGTCAAACCAACAGAAGCTCTTAAACTATAGTGTTTCCCTCCAAAGTATACTGCATCCGCTCCATAATTTATTGCTATTTTTAATCTTTCCAAATCTCCAACTGGTGCCAAAAGTTCCAGCATAATTATTCCTCCTTAAAACTTACCGCTAATCCATCTCCTAAAGGCAAAATTACCGTGTACAAAGTTTTATCTTGATGCAATATTTCTATAAATTCTCTCATTCTGTAAACAATCGTCCTTCTTTTATGCTTTACATTTTTCTCATTTACAACATATCCTTTGTACAAAATATTGTCCCATAAGATTACGCCCTCTTTGCTTAAAAGTCTTTTTACTTCTTTGTAAAACTCTATATACTGACCTTTCGCTGCATCTACAAATATCAAATCATAGTTTTTAGTCAAATTCGGAAAAACCTGCTGTGCTTCTCCACAAATAAGTTCTATTCTATCTTCTACTTTTGCTTTTTTAAAATTTTCTTTAGCTATCTCAGCCAAATTTATATTTCTTTCAATAGTGACTACTCTAACTTTAGAACAAGCTTTCGCCATTATTATAGTAGAATAGCCAATAGCAGTTCCTATCTCTAATATATTATTAGGCTTTTTTAGCCTCACAATAAAACTTAAAAAATCAGCGACTTCCGGTTTTGCAATTGGAATAAAATTTTCTTTCGCGTATTTTTCTATCTCATTTAAAGGATAACCAAATTTATGAACCGTCTCTCTTATAAATTTTATATCATTTACAGTTAATTCCATAACTCAACCCTTTCATTTAACATTATTATTTTCACTTGCTTCAATTTCTCTTTGGGCTTTTAAATGGTCTTCATAAGTTACACTGAAAATATGAGACCCATCTTTTTTTGCAACATAATAGTAAAAGTCATGCTCAGCTGGAAAAAGAGCTGCTTTAATAGATTTAAGTCCAGGATTGCAAATAGGACCTATAGGAAGTCCATAATGTTGGTAGGTATTGTAAGGGGAATCTACTTCTAAATCCTTGTACAAAAGCTTATCTTTGTGTTTTCCTAACGCATACTGCACAGTTGCATCTATTTGTAGTTTCATATGTTTTTCCAAACGGTTATATATAACACCTGCAATTAAAGGCCTGTCCTTATCTACCACAGCCTCTTTTTCTATCATAGAAGCTATTATTACAATCTGATCGGGAGTCATTCCTATATTTTTTGCAATATCTTTTATATTACTATTATAAACCTCTTGAAATCTTTTAAGCATGATATTTATTATTTCTTTTTCGTCAGCCTCTATAGGTATTTGATAGGTATCGGGAAAAAGATACCCTTCTAATCTGTTTGGTCTATCTTTAGGCACGTCTTTTAAAAAATCGTAGTTAAAAGTATCATTCTGGGAAATTTCCAAAAATTTATCTTTATTTACAAGACCTAATTGGGATAATTTATTAGCAATATCTTTAACAGTATAACCCTCAGGAATAGTTACTTTTATTGTATCTTTTTGAGCTTTGCCTTCAAATATTTTTTTGATTATGTCATCAGGAGTCATGTTAGGACTTAAAAGGTATTTTCCTGCTTGTAATTTTCCATCAGCACCTAAAACTTTTGCTCGCCATATAAAAAACCACTCATTTTTAATTAAGTTATTCTTTTTTAACACTTTGGCTATTTCAACAGTAGAATATCCTTTTGGAATATTTACAATCTTTAAAGTTGCATCACTTTTGGTAGTTACTGGTTGTAAAAGGCTTTGGTAGTACACAAGAGCAGAGAAAAAGAAAAAAAGTATAACAACTACTACCACAGCAAATTTACTTTTTCTTTTGTATTCGACATTGTTCATTACATTTCTTCTCCTTTGTAGGTTTACCTAAATTATATAATTAATTAAAAATAAAAACAAGTAAGCTTTTCGCTTACCTGTTTTTATAAAGAATACTTATCTTTTAATCTTTTGTATACTGTAATCACTACATACCCAAATACACCTGTTACAATAGCTTCGCTTAAAGCAATATACAAAGCTACAAGATAATAAGGCATTTTTGTAAAATAACTTACCCATATTGAAACAATAAGAGCGTTTAATATTATAGGAGGCAATATAGCTTTGTAAAAAGTTTTAGCCTTTGATGTAAGGTAGGCAGCAGCCAATGTAACTAAACTTCCCCCTAAAATATCAATAAGTCCAAAGGGGCTTCCTATATTAGCTAATAAACATCCTAAAAAAACCCCCCATATCGCTGCCGGTTCTACCATGGGTAATACAACTAATGCTTCAGATATTCTAAATTGAATAGGTCCATAAGAAAAGTTTCCTAAAAGAATAGTCACCACAAAGTAAATAGCTGCAATAGCTCCTGCTTTTACAATGTAACCAGTATCTATCCTTTTCATTTAATTCATCTCCATTGGTTCTGTAATTATTTTTAATATATCATTCATCATTTTGCTAAAAGTGTATTCTAAAGACAAGTAAGAACTTATATCAGGATTAAGGTTCAATATCTCCCACAGCTTTTCTAAAACTTCTTTTTCTTTAGGCTCCACTTTTTCACCTGATAACTCTTTAGCTTGGATTTCTAGTTGCTTTTTTTTAAAATCCTCCAGCATCTTCTTGTTTTGCTCATTTTCATTTATTTTTCGATACGCCTCTTTTAAAGCTTTGTACTCTGGCAACTGTTTTATAGCATTAGCCAGTTCATAAGCTTTATCGTAGACATTCATGTTTTAAGCTCCTCCTGACTAAATTTCCATTATGATTGGTAATATCATAGGATTTCTCTTCGTTTTTTCATATAAAAAACTACTTAAATTGTCTTTTATCATCGATTTGATAGTAGCCCATTCACTAATTTCCTCTTTTTCACACTTTGACAATACATCTCTTACAATATTTTTGGAATCCTCCATTAAATCTTCAGATTCTCTTACATATACAAATCCTCTGGAAATTATGTCGGGCCCCGCTATAATTCCTCCCGTTTCTTTAGAAATAGTAACCACTACTACTAACAAGCCATCTTGAGCTAAATGTTTTCTATCTCTTAAAACAATATTACCTACATCCCCAACCCCCAAGCCATCTACTAACACTTTCCCTGCTGTAACTGTACCTGCAATTCTTCCGGAATTTCTGGTAAACTCTAATACTGTCCCATTATCTACTACAAAAATATTTTGAGGAGGCATTCCTAAAGATTCTGC
Organism: Thermoanaerobacter mathranii subsp. mathranii str. A3; assembly: GCF_000092965.1. GTDB lineage: Bacteria > Bacillota > Thermoanaerobacteria > Thermoanaerobacterales > Thermoanaerobacteraceae > Thermoanaerobacter > Thermoanaerobacter thermocopriae. Next base: position 1,126,671 of record NC_014209.1, on the reverse strand, counting down.
AAGCTTAGCATGTTGAACTAAATGTCTGTATTCCCCGTGAACAGGGATAAAAAATTTGGGTTTTATTAATGTGTGAAGTAGTTTAATCTCTTCTTGACAAGCATGCCCCGATACGTGTATATCTGCCAATGTTTCATAAATTACATCAGCCCCTTTTTTAAATAATTGGTTGATAACGCGAGAAATAAGTTTCTCATTCCCTGGAATAGCAGAAGCAGAAATAATCACTGTATCTCCTGGTACAATCTCTAGTTTTTTATGTTCAGAAGAAGCCATTCTGGTAAGAGCTGACATAGGTTCACCTTGGCTGCCTGTCGTTATAATGACAACTTTATCATATGGTAATTTATTGGCTTCATCAATATCAACTAAAAGGCCATCAGGAACTATTAAATACCCTAATTCCATCGCTACATTGACTACATTTAACATGCTTCTGCCTGAAATAGCAACCTTTCTTCCGTACTTGTGAGCAGAATTTATAATCTGCTGCACTCTGTGGATATTAGAAGCAAAAGTCGCCACTATAATTCGCCGTTCTGCTTTTCTAAAAAGATTATCAAAAGTCTCTCCTACTGTCCTTTCTGACATGGTATAGCCCGGTCTTTCAATATTAGTACTATCGCATAACATCACAAGTACCCCTTTTTCCCCCAACTGGGCAAAGCGGTGTAAGTCTGGTACTTCTCCTCCTATAGGGGTAAAGTCTATTTTGAAATCACCTGAGTGGAAAACCGTCCCAACAGCAGTATGAATAGCTAAAGCCGCAGAATCTGCAATGCTATGAGAAGTCCTTATAAACTCAACTTTAAACTGGCCAATTTCGATGATCTCTCTTGGCTTTACAGTTATTAATTTACTATCTTTTAAAAGGCCCTGCTCCTTTAACTTATATTCTACCAAACCTATAGTCAAACGGGTTCCATACACTGGAACATTAAGTTGTTTTAAGACATAGGGAAGTGCCCCAATATGGTCCTCGTGACCATGAGTTAATATAATTGCTTTCACTTTTTCTCTATTTTTCAATAAATAAGTAATGTCGGGAATGACAAGGTCTATTCCCAACATTTCATCATCTGGAAAAGCAAGGCCACAATCCACAACTATAATGTCATTCCCGAATTCAAAAACCGTCATGTTTTTGCCGATCTCATTCAATCCGCCCAACGGTATTATTTTGAGTTTTGCCTTGTGTGCCAAATACTTATCTCCTTTCATTAGATATTTTTAGCTTTTATTTTACCAGAAACAACAAAAACACTTACCCGTACCTTACCCTGGTTAATATAAATTATACTTTATTTAAAAAAATACTTCAACCCTGAGAAGGTAAATTGTCCGTTCAACAATTTGTAGGCTTACGGACCAAATTAGCCTTCGGCATTGAACCCCAGCTCCTAAAGTTAACTATAACTTTTCCTGCATTTGCTACAATAACCAAAGAATTTAACGTTGTGGTCTATTATTTCAAAATCTTTAGTTTCTTCTATAGCCTTTTCCAACTCCTCCAAAAGGTCTCCTTCCATTTCTATAACTGCTCCACATTTTAAACAAATCAAATGATGATGCTGATGGTTTTCATTATGATTAAGCTCGTATCGATTTCGACCATCGTCAAAATTTAATTTATAAACAATATCTAATTCTTCAAATACCTGAAGAGTCCTATAAACAGTGGCAAGACCTATTTCAGGATATTTTAACCTTACCAAGTCATATATTTCCTCAGAGGAAAGATGTTTATCCCGATTTTCCAAAATCACATCCAATATAGCGCGCCTTTGAGTTGTCAACTTATATCCCTTATCTTTTAATCTTTCTTTGAATTTTTCAATTTCATTCATCTATATCACCGCCAAATAACATAACTAATATTAGTTTATGATATTCATTTTCAATTGTCAAACACTTTTTTTGATTTTTTAGCAAAATCGAATTTTCATAGTAGATAAAGATATTTCAATTGAGAATCTAGTTTGCTTTTTACACCCAATTTGGGGAATATATAAAATTAAGATATACCAAAACGGTATATCTTAATCTAATTTCACTCTAATTTATTTTACTCTTCCTCATCAAACCCATCATCATAATACTCTTCATATTCTTCCATCAGCTCATTGTATGCTTCGACAGCATCATTGAACTCATCATCGTCTTCAATTCCTACAAAGATATCATTGCCATTTTCATCTTGTTCCACTCTCAAAATATAAGCATCTTCCCCATCGCTATCCACAGGGACTACCACAGCATACCTGGTGTCGTCAAGGTCAAATGATGCTATAAGTTCGAAGTCTACTTCATGGCCATGTTCGTCGATTAACTGAATGATTTCTGGCTCCATACTATTTCACCTCAATTCTACTTCAAGATAATGTAATTGTATAACATACCAAATAAACTGTCAAGTTTTTAATAAAAATTTATTTATTTTTTTGTGAATCTAAGTAGTTCTGAAGTATAAGAATTGCAGCCAGCTTATCAATTACTTCTTTTCTCTTTGCCCTACTTATATCAGCTTTTTCTATTAAAACCCTCTCCGCTTCTACTGTAGTAAGCCTTTCATCCCACAATATTATTGGTATACTAAAAGCTTTCTTCAAGTGTTCAACAAATCTTACAACTTTTTGTCCTTGTGGTCCCAAAGTACCATTCATGTTCTTAGGTAACCCTACAATTATCATTCCTACTTCATATTCATTTATTATTTGTTTTATTCTCTCAAAATCTTTTTTGTTACTACTTCTTTTAATAGTAGTAAGTCCCTGTGCAATTGTCCCTGATAAGTCACTTATGGCTATCCCGATTGTTTTATCACCTACATCTAGTCCCATAATCCTCAAAAAAATCTCTCCATTCTAAAATTGCCTCACCTTATGTGAGGCAATTCAGTTTGTTGACAAAGTTAAAAAATTATTTAAAAGTAGATATTTTACATCGTTGCTCCGAAGTTCCAAAGCGACAAAGCTAAAGCGCGACTTTCGGATTGCGGCGGGGTACCGGGCACATTCGACGTCCTGTCTCAAGTGCCCGCCTCCGCCCTCCTTGGCTTCGGCCCCGCCTCCATCCTCAGTCTTGCTAAGCTTTGTTAGCGCTTTGTCACAAGTCGCAACTTATGTAAAATATCTACTTTACGAAAGTTTGTCATCAGTCTGAATTGCCTCACCTTATGTGAGGCAATTTTGTTTTTCTTATTTTTGGGAAGATAAATACTCTCTCAAAAGTTCTTCTACTAATTCATCTCTTTCAATTTTTCTTATCAAATTTCTCGCATTTTTATGGCTGGTTATATAAGTAGGATCCCCAGACAAGATGTAACCTACTATTTGATTTATTGGATTATAGCCTTTTTCCGAAAGAGCTTCGTACACTGCTGTCAATACCTCTTTAACAGTTTTTCTATCAGTTGTAACGTGATACCTTAGAGTCTGTTCATTCTTATCTACCATAATATATCACCTCTAGATACATTTAACTACCATCAACTTTATAATAACCTATATTTACTTAAACAGTCAAGTTTTTCTCAATTTTTTAACTGTTCTTTTACAACCTCTATAGCTTTGTCTAATGCTTCTTTCACCTTAGATGGATTTTTACCTGTTCCTTGAGCTATGTCTGGTCTTCCACCGCCATTTCCTTCAGATACTTTACAAGCCTCTTTAATAACAGCCCCCATATTTATCCCTTTTTGAACAACATCTTTAGTAGCCATACCGACAAATATAGCTTTTTCTAGGGTAGAAGATGCCAACACTACTACCGCCGTTTTTAATTTATCTTTCAAAATGTCCCCTAATGCCTTCAAAGCCTCACTATCATAATCTTCAATTTTTGAAACCACTACTCTTATACCGTCTAATGAAATAGCAGAATTAATTAAACTATCAGCCAAAATAGAAGCCATTTTTATTTTTAATTGTTCTATCTCTTTATCTTTTGCTTTTAAAGCTTGTTGCAAGCCCTCTATTTTTGAAACTAACTCTTTATCTTGGGCTTTCAATAAATCAGAAGCCCCTTTTAATATCTCTTCTTTCTCCTCTAAATATTTTATTGCGTAAGGTCCTGTTAAAGCTTCAATTCTTCTCAAACCTGCACCCACTGCACTTTCAGACACAACTTTAAAAAGCCCTATTTCGTTAGTATTTTTAACATGTGTTCCACCACAAAGTTCCACGCTGTAATCGTCAATTCTCACAACCCTTACTTTATCCCCGTATTTTTCCGTAAATAACGCAACAGCCCCTTCTTTCAATGCCTCATCATAAGTTTTTTCTTCAATATACACATTTAAACTTTGGTATATCTTTTCATTAACCCTATTTTCTATTTTCTTTAATTCTTCTTTAGTCACCGCTTGATAATGTGAAAAATCAAATCTTAATCTATCATCAGCCACCAGAGAACCAGCTTGATGAACATGGTCGCCTAATATCTCCTTTAGGGCTTTATGAAGAAGATGAGTTGCAGTGTGATTTCTTGCAGCATTGTTTCGGCTTACCACATCAATTCGAGCTTTTACATCATCTCCTACAGAAATTAAACCTCTTTCAATCGTTCCAATGTGTACAAACTTATCTCCTATTTTTTTACAGTCTTTTACTCTTATCAAAACATTTTCATTCTCTAGAACTCCTTTGTCTCCTATCTGGCCACCACTTTCAGCATAGAAAGGAGTTATATCTAATATGATACTTACATCATCTCCAGCTTCTGCTTCCTCAACAAGTTCTTCCTCCTTTACAATAGCTAAAACTTTTGAATTGCTCCCATAAGTGGTATATCCCACAAATTTTGTTTTAATATCTCCTAAAGTAGAATATATATCTTGCTCCCACAAACTATTATCTTCTTTTCTTCTGCTTCTCGCTCTAATCCTTTGCTTTTCTAGCTCTTTTGTATATCCTTCTTCATCAACAACAATGCCAACCTCTTGCAAAATTTCTTTTGTTAAATCTAATGGAAAACCATAGGTATCGTATAATTTAAAAGCCTTAGAGCCTTCTAAGACAGTTTTTCCTTGGAGTTTTAACTCATTTATATAATCTTGTAAAATTGTAAGTCCTTGGTCAATTGTTTCCTTAAATCTTTCCTCTTCTACTTTGATTATTCGCTTTATATAGTCCTTTCTCTCAATTATTTCAGGATATGCTTCTCCATAATTTTCTACAACTGAATCTACTACTTTGTACAAAAAGGCATCGTTTATCCCCAGCAATTTACCATGTCTTGCCGCTCTTCTTAAAAGTCTTCTCAAAACATAGCCTCTTCCCTCATTAGAAGGCAGAATTCCATCTGATATCATGAAAGTTATCCCTCTTATATGGTCAGTGATAACTCTCAAAGACACATCTTTTTCTGCATCTTTTCCATATTCTACTTCCGCAATTTTAGACACAAAATTAGTAATGCCTCTTATTACGTCTACATCAAATATGCTGTCGACTCCCTGCATTATTGTTGCCATCCTCTCAAGTCCCATGCCTGTATCAATATTTGGATTTGGCAACCTATGATAATTTCCTTGTTCGTCTTTATTAAACTGTGTAAAAACTAAATTCCAGAATTCAATAAACCTATCGCAATCACAGCCAACTCCACAAGTAGGCTTACCGCAGCCTTTTTCTTCACCTCTGTCAAAGTAAATTTCTGAACATGGCCCACAAGGTCCTGTGCCAATCTCCCAGAAATTATCCTCTTTTCCCATCCTCACTATTCTTTCAGAAGGTAACCCAACTATTTTGTTCCAAATCTCAAATGCTTCATCGTCTTCCTCATAAATTGATACCCATAACCTGTCAACTGGCAACTTCAAAATTTCTGTTACAAATTCCCAGGCCCAGGGAATAGCTTCTTTTTTGAAATAATCACCAATGGAAAAGTTTCCTAGCATTTCAAAAAAAGTACCGTGACGTGCTGTTTTACCTACTCTTTCAATGTCAGGTGTCCTTATACATCTTTGGCAAGTAGTAATCCTTTTGCTGGGGGGAACTTCTTTTCCTGTAAAATAAGCTTTTAAAGGAGCCATACCGGAATTAATCAACAATAAGCTTTTATCATTTTTGGGAATTAGAGAAAAACTTGGCAACCTCAAATGTCCTTTGCTTTCAAAAAAGCTTAAATATTTTTCTCTAATTTCATTCATCCCGAGTTTTTCCATAAAAATCCTCCTTCTTGATACAATAAAAACCGTCCCTAATTTGGGGACGGGCTTTTACCCGCTCTTTTTTGATATATTATACAAGATTGAACATAACAAGTCAATAACTGGTTTATTTCTCAATAAAAATTTCTGTTACAACTGCTTTTACGATTGCTACAATAGGCACAGACAATAAAAGTCCCCAGATGCCAAAAAGTTCCCCACCTGCAATCAGTGAAAAAATTACTGTAATTGGATGTAGACCTACGCTGTCGCTAAGTATTTTGGGAGTTATAAAAGCATTTTCTATTTGTTGCACTAAAAGACATACAACTAAAGCCCAAATCCCTTTAGATAAAGAATCAAGAAATCCTAGTAATACAGCAGGAATAATCGACAAAATAGGCCCTATGTAGGGAATTATATTTAATACTCCTGTCAATAGCCCTACTAAAAAAGCATATTTAATCTTAATTAGAGAAAGCCCTATGCTAGTTAAAATTCCAACAAAAATAGAAAGATATATTTGTGCTCTTATGTATTTACTTAAAATTTTGTCTATTTTTCTTAGAAGAGTAAAGAAACTAGAATGATATTTGGAGGGAATTATTTTTTCAATCTCTTTTTTAAACAAATTTTTATCCTTTAAAAAATAAAAAGTAATAATTGGTACAAGTATGGCATCTATAACATTTTTTAATATCGCAACAGTAGATTTAAAAGCCATATCAACTCGGGAAGCAAAGAGATTATTGAGGGTATTCAAATTTTTATCTAAAACTTTCTCAAATTGTGGTGGTAAATAAGAAAAATAGTTAAATTTTAGTTGAATCAAAATATTTTGTAGTTCTTCAATATAAAAAGGTATCATTGTTATAAAAGCAATCATTTCATTTATCATCAAAGGAAAGATATAGAAAGAAAATATCAATATTCCCAAAGTAACAATTAAAAATACCAAAAGTATAGAAAAAAATGTAGACAAGCCCTTTGAATTAAAAAATTTTACCATTGGATTCAATAAATAGGCTACCAAACCGGCAATAAAAAAAGGGGAAAGTATATTTTTAATACTTACCCAATTTTTTATAAAAAAATACAATAAGCCTATAGCAGCAATAATTAAAAAAAATAGATAAATCTTTTTAACTTGCATGTTATCACCCGAAAAGTCTATCTAATTTTTATTTTGTTCATTGTGCGGCATATTTTTGTCACACTTTTTTCTATCATATCTTTGTAGCGTCTATATTTTTTCATATTTATTTTAGGAATTATATATGCAGCAGTTACCAGTCCTGCCAAAAACCCCTTCATATATTTGTCTTTATTCATAATAGCCCTCCTTTGAAATTTAAAAAGTTTCTGCTTTTTTATAGATTTCCCTCTTTAAATTAAAAAATGCACACTTTTTTTGTGTGCTCTATCTATTTTCAACTTTCTCCTAACTGCTTGTCTATCACAAAGATAACTGATTGTCATGGCATAATACTAATACTTTATCTTCTTAATGTGGATTCTATTTACTTAAATGTAATACATAAAAGCACTTTTTTGATTCAACCGCCTGTAATCATCTACCATATCCTGTAAAGTAATAGAGTCTATTACTTTATTTATACTATCCCTTATTCTTTCCATCACCAATTTTGTGGGACAACCTCCCGCTCTACTACATTCAAAAGGTGTATCTTCCAAAACGCAATCTGCAGGAGCCAGTGACCCTTCCAATGTCCTTATCACATCTCCAACCGTTATCTTATCAGGAGGAGCTGCTAACATATACCCACCCTGTGCTCCTCTTACACTTTTCACAAGGTCAGCTTTTCTAAGAATTGCTATAAGCTGTTCTAGATAATGCTCAGAAAGACCCTCATTTTCCGCAATTGTTTTTAAAGAAATGGGACCTTCCCCATAGTAAAGGGCTAATTCAAACATAGCTTGTATCCCATATCGACCTTTTGTAGATAATTTCATGATTATCCATCCCCCTGAATTCCTACTAAATCCTACTATTCTGCTCGGATTTCAATAAAAAGAATACCATTTAAAAAAGAGGTTGTCAACAGCAAAATTACTATCAAAAAGAGGTATTTTTACACCTCTTCAATCACCTTTTCTACATATTCAGAGGTACAACAAGATAAAATCCCACCATATGTTAGCTTAAACTTTATTATATCTCCAACTTTATATGGATATGGAGAATTTGTAACATTTACGATCAAATGGTCACTACTTGCACCTATTAATTCAATGGTACTATCTATAGGAATTAGGTCACCCATATTGACATCCTGTCTTCCTATAGCCAAAATTGCCCTTTTCATTATACCTCTATCCACATATACCGGTCTTTCACCAAAAGCATTTACTCCTAATATGCCTCGTGGATAGGAAGGTTTTTCTTTTAATTCGATTATCTGTGTTTCTAAAGTAAATACATCGTCATACGTATGGGGAATTCTGTCTCCAAAAGCCGTTTCCCTACCTAACACAATAGCTTCTCCTATTCTAAGCTGCGTTATTCCTTTTGGTATGAGACCATTTTGAACTAAGTACAGACTGCTTGAGTTTCCTCCTGAGACTATATCTACATTCAGGTCAAATTTTTTATTGATAGAATTTTTTATTTCTACAAGCTCTTCTAGTATATCTGGAGTAGGAATAACAGAGCCATAACAAGTTAAATTAGTACCTACTCCTCGAAGTTTTATACCTTCAAGCTTTACTATTTGTTCCACTGCTGGAATTACATCCTCTTTTAACATACCCTCTCTCAAATCACCTAAATCTACCATTAGGATTATCTCATGAACTTTCTTGTGTTTTTTTGCCTCTTCTGATAAGCTTTTTATTGTATCGATTTCTGAATTAAGGCTTATATCTGCATATTTTATGACTTCCTCCACTTCACTTATCATAGGAATTCGAATAAGCATTTTAAATACCGGTATGTGTTGTAATTTTTTTAAATTTTTAATTCTGGAATCTCCTAAAATTTCTACTCCACCTTTTACCATCGCTTGAGCTATTTCTGGAATACCGCAGAAAACTTTTGTAACACCTACTACCTTTATATTTCTCTTTTCACACAGATTGACAATAGTTTGTGTATTTTTTCTAAGTTTTCTTAAATTTATTCTCAACAAAGGATACAACTTAATCTCCCCCATTTCTAAATATTTTAGAAATGCCAAAGCTATTTTTTATTAATCTTAAGCTTAGTCAGAATATTTTTTAGTCAAAACACCACACAAGCTGCCATGATATAATCTCTGTCAATTAAAACTTTTGCCACTGAAGGAGGATAAAATTCTTTTCCACTTACTCCATCAATTATATTTTCTAATAATTTTTCTCCTCCTTCAAGCTCTGAAAATATTCCACCAGTTAAGCTAATTAAAAGCTTTTTCAATCTTTAAAAAACGAATAACCCCCAACATTAAAGGGAGTTTTATTCGTTTTTTAAAAATATACTTCACTTCAGTATATTTTGATTTTTTGTAATTTTTTAGAAAATTAAACAATAAATAAATTAAAAAATCCTGCATAACGCAGGATTTTTTAATTGTTTAAGTGTTTTTCTATAAACTTTACAAAGTCTCCTTTAGGTCTTGCACCTATTATTTTGTCTACCATCTTGCCGTTTTTAAAAAGTCCAATTGTGGGTATACTCATTATCCTAAATTTCATTGCCAATTCATTTTCTTCATCTACATTGATTTTCCCAACTTTAATTTTACCTTCATATTCTTTTGCTAATTCATCAATTATTGGAGCCACCATCCTACAAGGCATACACCATTCAGCCCAAAAGTCTACCAAAACTGGTACATCTGAATTCACAACTTCTTCCTCAAAATTTTCAAGCGTAATAACTACTTCTGCCATAAAACCACTCCTATACTTTTATTTCATTTTTATTTTTATACAAAGCAACTGCTTTATACATTTATATCATAAAGCAAATTGCTAACAAAACCCAACTATTAAAGTCATTTCATAAATTTTATAAACGTCTCAATTAATTCTTCTATCACCTCATCCTGCTTTTCAGTACAAAAAGCTCCTTTTATACAACTGGTGGTATAACTTTTAAGAAGAATTTTACCAACGCTGTTTATCGCAGACCTAACAGCAGCTACTTGTACCAGTACATCTACACAATGGGCGTCATTTTCAATCATCTTTTGTATGCCTTTTACTTGTCCTTCAATTTTTCTTAATCTTCTTAATAAATCTTCTTTGTTATCTTGGTACATATTATACCTCCCAACCCCATTGGGGTATCCAATAAATAGTATAAAATTTTTTCACAGATATGTCAATAGGCTTTTGTTTATTTTTTCAATAAGTCCTTAACTACCTCTGCAGCAAGTATGAGGCCGACAACAGAAGGTACAAAAGAAATACTACCAGGTGCTGGTTTCGAAATTTTAGCTTCGCTTCTATAGAAATTTTTTATAGGCTCTTCTTTAGAATACACCACTTTTAAAGATTTAATACCTCTTTTCCTAAGTTCCCTTCTCATTACTTTTGCCAACGGACATACACTTGTTTGATAAATATCTCCTACTTCAAATTTTGTAGGATCTAGTTTATTTCCTGCTCCCATACTACTTATTATAGGTATCCCTAATAAAGTGCATTTCGCTATTAAATCCACTTTTGAAGGCACTCTGTCAATTGCATCAATTACATAATCGTACTCTTTTGATAATAGTTTATCACTGTTTTTGCTGGAGTAAAACTCTTTAAAAGTTAAAACTTGGGCTTCTGGATTTATCGCTAATATCCTGTCTTTCATCACATCAACTTTAGGTTTACCTATCGTAAAAGTGGTAGCGTGTATTTGCCTGTTTAGATTTGTCACACACACGTCGTCTCCATCTATTAAAACCAATTTTCCAATTCCTGCTCTTACTAGCCCTTCAACAGCAAAAGAGCCTACTCCTCCTATTCCAAAAACTGCAACGGTACTGTTTTTAAGTTTTAAAAGCCCTTCTTTTCCTATTAAAAGCTCTGTTCGCGAAAAAATGTCCACTCTTTTCCCTCCATAAAAAAACCCCCATAGTGCCGTGCCTCCCGGTAGTTCTTGAACCCGTCCTCACAACGTGGGTGCCCTCTTGACAGCTTCATGTTTCCGCTTCCGTTCAAAGGCGGCCTACAATCCACTGCCAAAGCCCAGGCTCCCTTATTATTGGTGTTGGCTCAAACTTTCACCGGATGTCACGCGCACCACAGGGTTTTTTAAATTTATTCATTTTTCTATATAAATAATATCACAAAAACCCCTATTTTTCAACTGGTAAACGTTTATAAGTCTACCTTTATGTGCAATTCTTTTAACTGTTCTTCTGATACTTCTGAAGGTGCATCTGTCATTAAACATACCGCGTTTTGAGTCTTTGGAAAAGCAATTACATCCCTTATGGTGTCGCTTCCCGTTATAATCATAGCAAGCCTATCCAATCCATATGCAATCCCACCGTGAGGAGGTGCACCGTATTTGAAAGCCTCCATCAAAAAGCCAAATCTTTCCCACGCCTTTTCGTCGCTAAAACCTAAAACTTTAAACATTCTTTTTTGAAGCTCAGTATCGTGTATTCTTATACTACCTCCCCCAATTTCCACTCCATTTAAAACTATATCATAAGCTTTTGCTCTTACCTTTAACGGCTCTTTTTCTAAAAGGTCTATATCCTCATCTTTGGGGGCCGTAAAGGGATGATGTTTTGCCACATATCTTTTTTCCTCGCTGTCGTACTCTAACAACGGAAAATCCACTATCCATACAAACTCATATTTATTCTCATCAATTAAATTAAGTCTCTTTCCAAGCTCTAATCTCAAATGACCTAAAGTATCAAAAACTATCTCATCTTTATCTGCCACAATCAGTAGTAAATCTCCTGTTTCTGCTTCAAGTCTTTCAAGTATCTTTTCTATTTCTTCCTCACTTAAAAATTTAGTAGCAGGGGATTTCACTTCATTTTCAAAAACTTGCATCCACAAAAGTCCTTTAGCTCCATAAGTTTTTGCAAGCTCCACCAATTCATCTAACTGTCTTCTTGGCATAGAAGCAGCACTTTTTACATTTATGCCTCTCACAGATCCGCTATTTTTTAAAGCAGTCTTAAATACATTAAATTCAGATCGAGATACTATGTCTGACAAATCTTTAAGTTCCATCCCAAATCTTAAGTCTGGTTTATCTGTCCCAAACCTTTCCATGGCTTCTTGATAGGATAATCTTTTAAAAGGAATTGTCACATCAATGCCTAAAGTCTCTTTAAAAATCTGCGCAATCATCTTTTCATTAATTTCTAAAACATCATCTACCTCTACAAAAGACATTTCTATATCTATTTGTGTAAACTCTGGTTGCCTATCTGCCCTCAAATCCTCGTCTCTTAAACATTTGGCTATTTGGTAATACTTATCAAATCCAGAAATCATAAGAAGTTGTTTGAATATTTGAGGAGATTGAGGTAAAGCATAAAATTTGCCCGGATAAATTCTGCTTGGCACAAGGTAATCTCTTGCACCTTCTGGCGTACTTTTAATTAAAAGAGGCGTTTCTATCTCTATAAAACCGTTTTTATTCAAAAAATCACGAACAACTTTAGTTATTTTAAACCGAGTCATTAAATTCTTTTGCATTGAAGGTCTTCGCAAATCTAAATATCTGTATTTTAGCCTTATAGCCTCTGAAACATTGCTTCTATCTTCTATTGGAAAAGGCGGAGTTTCTGATTTGCTTAAAATTTTTAAGGTATTGGCATATATTTCAATTTCCCCTGTAGCAATTTTAGGATTTACATTTTCAGGTGCCCTTTTTACCACTTTTCCTTCTATTGCTAGTACATATTCACTCCTCACACCCTGTACTTTTTCAAAAGCTTCGGAAGAAACCTCATTGTTAAAAACCACCTGTACAATACCTGTTCTATCTCTTAAATCTATAAACACTAAGCCTCCATGGTCTCTTCTTCTTTGTACCCATCCCATAACTACAACGGATTTATCGACATCTTCCACTGTCAATTCTCCACACATGTGAGTCCTTTTAAGTCCTTTTAATTGTTCTCCCATTTTATTCCCTCCATTTTATATATTTTTTATCCTTTGTTCTATTTCATCAATGGATATTTCTACTTCGCTTCCATCTCTCATATCTTTTAATTTAACTTTGTTTTTCTTCATCTCTTCTTCTCCTATTACAATAGCAAATTTCGCATTAAGCTTATTTGCATACTTCATTTGTGCTTTTAAACTTCTATCCATGTTGTCTCTTTCTACTTTTAATCCATTAAATCGCAGTTTATTAGCAAGGGCAAAAGTAAATAATTTTGCGTCTTCCCCAACATAAGCGATAAACAAATCTACGCCTTCAGGTTTTGGAATTTCAATGCCATTTTGCTCTAATGTAATAAGAAGCCTCTCCAATCCCATTCCAAAACCTACTCCTGGCATAGAAGGCCCTCCGCATTCTTCTATAAGACCATCATATCTTCCTCCACCGCATACGGTTCCTTGAGCTCCGATGTCTTTTGAAATTATTTCAAAGGCAGTTTTGGTATAATAATCAAGTCCTCTCACAATTCTGGGGTCAATCATATAATCATAGCCCATTACATCTAAATATTTTTGTAGTTCTTCAAAATGATTTTTGCAATCATCACACAAATAATCTGTAATAAGAGGCGCATCTTTGGTTATCCTCTGACAACTTTCAACTTTACAGTCTAATACTCTCAAAGGATTTATCTCATATCTGACTTTACAGTCATCACACAAATACTCCAAATTGTCCTTTAAAAAATCCTTAAGCACTTTATTATAATTTTTTCTACAAGCAGAACACCCAACACTGTTTATTCTAAGCTCCAAATTATTAAGTCCCAATTTTTTTAAAAGCGTCATAGCAACACTTATAACTTCCGCATCCGCAGAAGCGCTTTTAGCACCAAATATTTCTACTCCAAATTGGTGATGTTCTCTTAGCCTTCCAGACTGAGGCCTTTCATATCTGTAAACAGGAGTTATATAATACAACTTCGTTGGCTGCGCCTCCGCATATAAATTGTGCTCTATAAATGCTCTTACAGCCGGAGAAGTACCTTCAGGTTTTAAAGTAATACTTCTTCCGCCTTTGTCCGTAAAAGTATACATCTCTTTTCTCACGATATCAGTTGATTCCCCTACTCCCCTTAAAAATAACTCTGTATGTTCAAAACCGGGGGTTCTTATTTCCCTAAAGCCATAATCATCGCATATCTTCCTTATAAGCTCTTCTACATACTGCCATTTATAAGACTCTGAAGGAAGAATATCCTTTGTCCCTCTTGGAGCTTTTGTAAGCATTTCACCAACTCCTTTTGCATTTTGTAATAACTTTACACATTTAAAAACCCCTCGTCTGCAACAATTTGCAGGGACGAGAGGTTAAATCCCGTGGTGCCACCCTGATTTGGACTCATTCCTTTAACGCAGGTTCACGGACACAGCCTACCTTGTCGACTGGTCTGCTCACAGGTGTCCTTCACAATAGCATAAGTATAAAGATACTCTCAGTCGCGGTATCTTCTCCCTGTATACCTGCTATTGCTACTCTCCTGGTCATCGCATTTATCCATCATTTTACTTGTTATTATACATTATACTATTATTAGCTGTCAATCACAATTATCTTTAAGATAGTGTCAAGATACTGTAGGATTTTTTTAAGACAACCCCTGTAACTTACTTAATTCAGGGCTTCGTCTTATCATGTTTTTTATATGACTTGTGCATATTTTATTGCTCTTAAAATCCTGTATATTGGCGTTACTTTCCCTATATTCAAAACCGTAATATTATTTATCTTTTCATTTGTAGACGTTTTAACTCTTCTTACCGCCTCTTTTATTTGCTTCTTCGTTAATTTGTAACTTCCTTCATTTATATTCTTCCTCTTACCCCATTCTACTTCTCTTAAGTCTCCTCCATTCTTGCTGAATACCCTTAATTTCGCCATTAGTTTTAATCCTTCTCTACTCCACCCTAATGGATTCCTGCTTAGTCTTACTGAAAATACATGGCTTATATGCCCTTCTGCACTGCACCCTATTACATCTTTGTCTTTGTTGTATATCTCTATCCCTTCCCAATTGTTTAGTATGTATTTCCTTGCTTCTTTTATCTTCTCTTTCTCCCTCTCTTCCTCTGCTGCCTTTATTAGTTCATCAAATATCTTCTTCACTCCTTCTTTATCTCCTTCATTTATTGCTCTCCATATCTTTTCCCTGTATTTTGGCTCTTTTGATGTGGCTTTTAATACGTATTTGTTTAAATGATATCTGTCTAACACAAACCTTGATTTTGCTATCCACTCTAATCCCTCTTTTATCCACGGTGCTCCATCTCCTGCTATGTATATCTTCTCTATCTTCTCTTCTTTGTAGTTTTCTTCTATGTAATTTGCTACATCTATCCATATGTCTTCTGCTTTCTCTCCTACGTATGCCCTTGAAATGCACATTTCCTCAAGAACATCTCTTCCATTTCTCTTCTTCTTTACCTTCATGTATGTATATCAATCGCGTGGTTTCATTGCTGCCCTCTTTGCAAAAGGCACATGGTCTTCATCTGCTTCTATGTATAATACCCTTACTTTCTTTCTTCTCTTTTATTTCTCTCTTTACTTCTACTTCTCCTATTTTCCCTTATTGCGTTTAATACTGTCTGTTTACTTACTTCCTCTGGACATGCTTTTTTACTGCTTCTTTCATATGATTCTTCTATTGCGTTCTCTACTAACTTTATTTTTACACCTTTTTCTATCCTATCGTGCCGCCCTATCTCTAATGCATCATCCACCAAATATGTATATCTTCCATCCTCTCTGGATTTGTAATATGTCCTCTCATATTCTATATCCCCAAGGATTGTGGTTAATCTCTTTTTATCTTTCCTCTCTACTACCCATTTTTCTTTCCTTCTCTTGTCTTCTTTTATTATCTTATCTAACTCTTCAATAATTGCTTCTATTGCCTCTCTACCTAGTTTGTCCGTTAGTTCCTTTATCCTTGCTGCAAGCTCTGTAATATTCATTCCTTTGTTTAATAAATCACTAAAAATTTCTATCACTTCTCTAGTGAAATTTAGAGCATTTTGTAGTATAATATCTTCAAAGATATGTTTGTTCACAAGAGACACCCCTTTCTGTGTTGTTTTGTTTTCCATAATCTATTTTATCACAGGGGTTGTCTCTTGTTTTTTTTTACTCAAAAAATCCTACGATAATTTTACACTATGTATCTTTAATCTACTTTCATAATAATTTATCCACCTATTGACAAAAAAATATTAATGAGTTAATATTTCGATGTATAAAATATTTTGTATTAAAAATTTTTGAGGTGAAAATTTATGAACAAAGATTGTGATATTAAGCTTTTATATGACCTGTTTCGGATAATTAGACAAAAACTCAATAATCAACTGAAAGCAAATGACCTCTCTGAGTTTCAAAAAGACCTCACAATCGGAGAACAACAAGTAATAATAATTTTAAGCGAAAATAAAAGCAATCCAATGTATATGAAAGATATTGCTTTAGAATTAGGTATTTCCCCCAGCACCCTTACAAGCATAGTAGACAAACTTGTAGAGAAAGGGTTAGTTCAAAGGAACTTTGATTTGGAAGACAGAAGAAAAATAGAAATTTCTTTGACAAAAAAAGGCCAAGATCTTTATAAACACTTAGCAATGTTTAGGGAAAAAATTTTGCAGCCAATTTTTGAAAAACTCTCTCCTCAAGAATTAGAAACATTAAAAAACATATTACAAAAAATCAAAGAAGAACTATAAATTTTGAGGGTGGTGTTTATGAAAAATACTGTTAAAACATTAATAATAGTCACAGTAATTTTAGCAATTGTAGCTTCTACCGTTTATGCAATCTCTATAAAAAACAAAAGCGCTACTTCCACTGTAGAAGTAAATGCCGCTAAAGTGGAAAAAGGTGAAATAATCTCTTTAATTTCCACCACAGGGGTAGTAGAATCAAAATCCAAACAAGAATACTACATTTTATCCCCTACCAAAGTATCAAAAGTTTATGTATCTGTTGGAGACAAAGTAAAAAGAGGAGATAAACTTTTGGAATTTGAAACACAAGATTTATACATACAATATCAAATTGCCCAAAAACAGCTGGAAATAGCACAAATGCAACTTGATGCACTAAAAAAATTAAAAGAAAAGCAGTCACGACAATCTCAAGTCGCAGCTCAACTTCCAAATACCTCTTTGCCGCAACAACTCCCTTCGGGAGAAAGTACAGTACAACAGCCCTCCATTTCTCAGATGCAAACTACTTCACTTAGCCTTGATGACCAAATAAAACTCCAACAAAAACAAGTAGAAATTGCAGAACTAAATCTTAAAAGCATAAAACAAAGTATGGACAAACAACAAAAATATATTACTGCTGAATTTGATGGTACTGTAACTGTTGTAAATGCTAAAAATAACAGCTATTTTACCTCATCTCAATTTCCTGCTATAACAGTAGAAGACTTAAACAATTTGCAGATTACACTGGATGTAAACCCCTATGATGCGGTAAATTTAAAAGAAGGGCAAAAAGCCTACATACATTTTGCAGATAAAACCTTTGAAGGAGTAGTAAGTAAAGTAAGTCCAACTGCGACAAAAGTAATCACTCAAACAGGTGGAGATAATGTCGTAAAAGTTTATGTGGACCTTTTAAGCAATGATGGCACAATAAAACCAGGTTTTAATGTAGATGTCGACATAAAAATTGCCGAAAAAAAAGATGTAATAAAAGTTCCATCAGAAGCAATCGTAAGTGACAAATATGGTAACGAATTTGTGTATGTAGTAGAAAATGGTATAGCAAAACAAAGGAAAGTAAAAAGCGGACTCGTTTCTGATTTGGAGACAGAAATCATAAAGGGAGTAAATGTCGGCGAAAAAGTCATACTAAATCCCACCAGTTCTATCGAAGATGGTACAAAAATCACAATAAAGGGCGGGAAAGACTGATGATTGAATTGAGCAATGTAAGAAAGGTGTACAATCTTGGAAAAGTCCAAGTGAATGCATTAAAAGGCGTCTCTTTAAAAATAAATAAAGGTGAATATGTAGCAATTGTTGGTCCCTCTGGCTCTGGTAAATCTACTTTAATGAATATAATTGGTCTTTTGGATAAACCCACATCTGGAAGTTATAAGCTCAATGGAACCGAAATATCAACGTTAAATGATGACCAATTAGCTTATTTAAGAAATCGCCAGATAGGTTTTGTTTTTCAGTCTTTTAACCTTTTGAGTAAATTAGACGCACTGTCAAATGTAGAACTGCCAATGTTGTACGCTAAAATACCAGCAAAAGAGCGTAGAAAAAGAGCAATAAAAGCTTTAGAAATAGTGGGATTAAGTGAAAGAATACACCACAAACCTAATGAACTCTCAGGGGGGCAGCAACAAAGAGTAGCAATCGCCCGTGCAATTGTAATGAATCCTTCTTTTCTATTAGCTGACGAGCCAACAGGAAATCTCGACACAAACTCCAGTATTGAGATAATGAAAATTTTTTATCAACTCAATGAAGCGGGTACTACAATAGTGATGGTTACCCACGAACAGGACATAGCAAATCACGCAAAAAGGATACTTCGCTTAAGAGATGGAAACATTATAGAAGATACCCCTATCGCAAACAGAATAACTTATTAGCAGGTGATAAAGGATGTATATTTTAGAAGCCATAAAAGTAGCAATTGACAGTATATTAAGTAACAAATTAAGAGCCCTTCTTACGATGTTGGGGATTATAATCGGTATTGCTTCAGTTATAACAATAGTGTCTTTAGGAGCAGGCGGTCAAAAAGCTATTTTAGGCGAATTCGAAAAAATCGGCGTTAGTGTATTTTCTATCAAGACGAAAAATAATGTTGAAATAAGAGAAAGCGATAAACTGACTCTCAAAGATGTAGAAATGATCAGAAAAAGACTTTCTTCGGTAAAATATGCGGCGCCAATTACAGAAAAATTTGGACTCGCTAAAACAGATAAACTTACCAAGAGGGCTATTTTTATAGCAACAGATTTTGATTATGGAAATGTCTCTAACATAAAAATAATCTATGGCCGCTTTTTAAATGAAAAAGACATTCTCATGGGTAGAAATGTGGTACTTATTGATAAAGACTCTGCAAAAGAACTTTTCGGTTATGAAGATTGCGTAGGAAAAACTATTAAAATAGGCAGTTCTTCTTCCTTTGACACAGCAAAGATAATTGGCGTTATTGACAGTGGTAATTTAAAAAGTTTAGGAGGCTCAATAGCTGACCAAATACCTGTAATAGCTGCAATTCCAATAACTTACGCACAAAAAATCTTCCAAGACGTAGATATCTCACAAATTTACGTAATGACCTACAACCAAAACCAATTAGATGAAGCCTCCTCTCAGGCTGTGCGCTTAATAGAATCATTTCATCACAACAAAGATAAATACGAAGCAGAAAACCTCATCGGTTTCCTAGAAGAATTCAACAGAATATTAAGCATATTTACGGCAATCATAGGAGCAATTGCTGGTATATCGCTTATAGTAGGTGGAATCGGAATCATGAACATAATGTTGGTTTCTGTAACTGAACGCACCAGAGAAATTGGAATAAGAAAAGCCATAGGCGCAAGGCAAAAAGACATTTTAATGCAATTCTTAATTGAGGCTGTCGCAATTTCTCTCTTAGGGGGTGCTATAGGTATTTTCTTCGGTTATATTTTATCAAACATCATTGGTCCTTTTATAAATATAACCCCCATCATCTCTATAAACACAATATTAATCGCTTTTCTTTTCTCCTCAGCAGTAGGAATATTCTTTGGAATATACCCTGCACAAAAAGCAGCTAGACTCGACCCAATCGTAGCACTCAGATACGAATAAAAGCAAGAGGTAAATCACCTCTTGCTTTTATTCCCTCAAAAACAAATTAATTCTCTTTTCTTTTCCAATTGTTGAAGACTCGCCATGACCCGGATATATCACTACGTCATCTTCCAATACCAAAAGCTTGTTCTTTATAGAATCCATTAAAGTATCAAAATCTCCACCTGGAAAATCATATCTTCCTATCGAGCCTTTGAAAACAGTATCTCCTGTAAAGCAGACATTGTCAATTTTAAAACACACTCCGCCTTTTGTATGACCTGGAGTGTGTAGGACTTCTATTGTGTATTTCCCAAAATATAAAATATCGCCACCATTTAATAAAATATCTGCGGCACTGCACTGTATTTTTTTATAGACCATTTTAGATAGATTTAAACTGGGATCTAAAAGCAAGGGAGCATCTTCTTTTGAAATAGCAACTTCTGCTTGAGTAACTTTCCTCAGCTCCTCTACTCCACCTATGTGGTCAAAATGACCATGAGTGAGTAAAATATATTTTACTCTTAATTTGTTAATACCAATATAATCTTGTATTTCAGATGAATATTCCCCTGGGTCTATTACAATTGTCTCCCTAGTTTCCTCGTCAGAAACAATATAACAATTGGCTTTATAAAGTCCTACCACATACCTTTGTATTTTCATAAAATCACTCCATTAAAACACTTTTTTAGAATCAATGAGAATTGTAACTGGTCCGTCATTTTCAATTAATACTTTCATCATTGCCTGAAATATACCTGTTTTGACACTTACGCCTCTTTTTTCAATCTCTTTGACTAATAAATTAAAATACTTCAAAGCTTCTTGTGGTTTTTGAGCCATCATAAAGTTAGGTCTTCTGCCTTTTCTCACATCTCCAAGCAAAGTAAATTGAGAGACAAGAAGGACTTCTCCTCCTATATCTAAAAGAGACAAATTCATTTTTCCTTCTTCATCTTCAAAGACCCGCAAATTCACTATTTTATCTGCCATGTACATTACATCATTTTCATTATCATCAATAGATATACCAACCAAAACAACAAATCCTTTACCTATTGAACTTACCATTTCTCCACCTACACTTACTTCTCCGCGACTCACCCTTTGAACAACAGCTCTCAAAAAAATCACCTCTATGCACTTAATCTGTAAACGTCCATTACCCCTTCCAAAGCTTTCAACTTATTCATAACTCTTTCCAGTTGGTCTTTTGAAATAATCTCTAAAGTTAAGTTAATAATTGCAATATTGTCTTTTGTTGTTCTAGCATTGACAGCCTTTACAGCAATTTTTACATCTGCAAGAACACTAGTAACATCTGTCAAAAGTCCAAATCTATCACTAGCCATAATCTGTATATCAGCTTGATAAAAGATATTTCTATCTTGATCCCACTCAACCTCTACAATTTTGTTTCTATCAAAAAGATATTCTTTTACATTGGGACAATCTTTTCTGTGAATAGAAATTCCCCTTCCTTTAGTAACATAACCTATTATTTCATCCCCTGGAACAGGAGAACAACATTTTGCAAACCTGACCATTACATTGTCTACACCTTTTACAATAACCCCCGTTCCACCTGTTTTTTCTTTTTTCTTTCCACCCTTATCAGCCGGGATAGATTTCATGCCTACTTCTTTTTGAGATTTTTTAATTTCTTCTTTAATTCTCGGTATTACCTGATTTAAAGTTAATCCTCCATATCCGATTGTCGCATATAAATCCTCCATTGTGTGAATATTGAGTTTTTTAAGAACTTCCTCCCATATTTCACTTTTTATCATAGCAGGTTGCAATCCATGTCTCCTTAATTCTTTTTCTATCATTTCCTCGCCGCGAGTGATATTTTCTTCTCTTTTTTCTTTTTTAAACCACTGCCTGATTTTGTTTCTCGCTTGAGAACTTTTGACAATTTGTAACCAGTCTCTGCTTGGACCTCTGTCTTTATTTGGACTCACTAATATCTCTACAATATCACCGTTTTTCAATTGATAATTTATAGGAACCAATTTACCGTTTACTTTAGCACCATTTAATCTATGCCCTATTTCAGTGTGTATGCTGTACGCAAAATCAACAGGTGTCGACCCTGCTGGTAAATTTATCACATCCCCTTTGGGAGTAAAAACAAAAACTTCATCTGTAAACAAATCAATCTTTAATGTTTCCATAAACTCTTTTGCATCTTTTAATTCTTTCTGCCATTCCAAAAGCTGTCTCAGCCATGAAAGTTTTTGGTCAAATTTATCTTCTGTAGTCTTGCCTTCTTTGTATTTCCAATGGGCTGCAATACCATATTCTGCAGTTTTATGCATTTCCCAAGTTCTTATTTGTATTTCAAAAGGTTCTCCTTTAGGACCTATTACTGTAGTATGAAGGGATTGATACATATTAGGCTTTGGCATAGCAATGTAATCTTTGAATCTGCCAGGAATTGGTTTCCACAAAGTATGCACAATTCCTAATACGCCGTAACAGTCTTTTACAGTGTTTACAATTATCCTTACTGCTAACAAATCGTAAATTTGGTCGAAGCTTTTATTCTGTGTCTTCATCTTTTTATATATACTGTAAAAGTGTTTGGGTCTACCATCTACCTCTGCTTGTATTCCCATTTCTTTTAGTTTCTCTTTAATTGTAGTTATGATATTTTGTATAAGCTCTTCTCTTTCCTTTCTTTTTGCAGCTACCTTTTCTACAAGGTCATAGTATTCATCAGGATGCAAGTATCTCAAACACAAGTCTTCTAATTCCCATTTTATCTTGGATATTCCAAGCCGATGAGCAATAGGAGCATATATTTCTAAAGTTTCTTCCGCTTTTTCTTTTTGTTTGTCAGGAGGCAAATATTTGAGAGTCCTCATATTGTGAAGCCTGTCAGCCAGTTTTATGAGTATAACCCTAATATCTTTTGCCATTGCTATGAGCATCTTTCTCATGTTTTCAGCCTGTTGCTCTACTTTGCTCTTGTATTCTATTTTTCCCAACTTTGTAACACCATCAACCAAATCAGCAATTTCTTTTCCAAATTTTTCCAATAGCTGCTCATAAGTCACATCTGTATCCTCTATTACATCATGCAAAAGTCCTGCTGCAATAGTAGTAATATCTAATTCCAGGTCAGCTAAAATATATGAAACTTCTATGGGATGAACAATATATGGTTCTCCTGAGTTTCTCATTTGGCCATCATGAGCATTTACTGCAAAGTCATAAGATTTGTAGATTAAATCTAAATTTGCTTCATCACCCATATAATTTTTTATCCTATTTATCACTTTGTCCAACATATTTACCACACCTTATAATTAAAGTGGCTTAAAGCCACTTTATAGATTAAAACTTTATTAGTGAAATTATATCATATCCGTCAAGCTTTTTTCTACCATCTAAAAAAGTTAACTCACTCAAGAAAATAATGCAGTCTACTATTCCACCCAATTTTTCCACAAGTTTTGCAGAAGCATAAATTGTCCCACCAGTCGCTAGTAAATCATCAACTATTACAACCCTTTGCCCCTCCAAAATAGCATCTTTGTGTATTTCTAGTGAATCTATCCCATATTCCAGTTCATATTCATAGCTTAAAGTTTCTGCAGGTAGCTTTCCAGGTTTCCTGACAGGGACAAATCCCACACCCAACCTATAAGCTAAGGGAGCTCCAAACAAAAAGCCTCTTGCTTCTGGCGCTGCAATGAGGTCAAATTTTCTGCCATCTAAAGCTTTAGCTAACATTTCGATAGAATAACCAAAAGCTTGCGCATTTTTTAAAACAGGTGTGATATCTTTAAATTTTATTCCTTTTTTAGGAAAATCAGGAATTTCTCTGATCATCTGTTTGATTTCTTCTAATGTCATCACAAGACCTCCTTAAATTTTCTGGCTAACAAGGAACTTGGCAAATTCAATAAACTCTTTTTTAGCTGAGAATATCCTTTGCATTATTTGAGTTTGTTCAATATTAACCTTTTGTGACACGGAATTTTTGCTTAACATAAAAATATTATCACGTTCTTTTACATTTATCAATCCTATTTCTTGCATTGCTTTTATGCAAAATAAAAATTTTATTGGATTTAAATTCAGATGCGGATGTAAATGTTCTTTAAATAAAATGGTGTTTCCTTTTTCTATAAATTTGTAAAGTTTAATAAAATCTTTTCTCTGAGGAAAAATTTCATCAAAAGATTTTAAGTTATAATATATGTCTGATTCATTAAAGACTAAATGAATCTTTTTTCCTTGTGAATGATAAAGGATATAATAAAAAATTTCTTTTTTAAAAGGTATATCGTAAATAATTATGTCGTCATAATATTTAAGTGGTTCTAAAGAATTCGTAAAAAATAGTATGCCATTTTCTTTTTTGCAATTCATATTACAAAAAGAAAAATTAACAAACTTTTCTTTTTTGAGATATCTAAGTAATGACTTAAGTTCTACAGCAGTATTTACTATGACAGCTGTTTTGCTTTCCCCTTTAAAAAGTTTGAGCACATATTCCCACTTATTATTAATTCCTCTTTTATCAATTATATAATCAACTTTTCTATTTATTTCTTTTTTCTCTAGCTTGTATTCTATCATTATTTTACTCAAGTTTTTATAGTAGGAAAATAGAGGCAACTTAACTCTTAAATCTTTTACGTTTATGATTACTGACTCTATTCCATTCCAAGTATTTATTTCAACACTTCCTACAACATCTATTATATCCCCTATTTTTATATCGTTTCTTTTTTCTGCTGTATCGAACAACATAAGTTCATAGACAAATTTTCCTTTTTGGGCGATGATCTTTTTGTGTCTTCCACTATTTAAATCAAATATTTTTGTAACTGTTAAACCCTCAAATAAAAAATTAGGCCGCGGATTATTGCTGCCAAAAGGTTTAAGCTTTTGAACTTGCTTAGCTATTTCTATATCTATCTTTTCATTTTTAACCTTTGCCTCTATTTTTAAACTTGGGATTAAATCAAGTTCACTAAGCACAGTATCAGCGTATTCATTTATTTTTGCTTTAAAAATCTCCAAATTGTTTTTCTCAATATTTATTCCAGCAGCCATTTCATGACCGCCATATTTTATCAAATAATCTTTACAGTATTCTAATGCTTTATATAAATTAAAGCCTTCTATGCTTCGCCCCGAACCTTTGCCCTCCTCTTCCCCTAAACTTATAAGTATAGAGGGTCTATGAAACCTTTCTGTTATCCGAGAGGCTACAATTCCAATAACACCCGGATGCCAATTTTCATCCCACAGTACAATTACTTTTTCTCTATTCAAATCAACAGTCTCTTCTACTTTTTTGATTGCTTGTTGAAGTATTTGATTTTCTATCTGTTGTCTATTTAAGTTTTCCTGGTTTAAATATTCTGCTATCTTTTCTACTTCTTCTTTACTATGGCTTATCAATAATCTGACAGCCGCTTCTGCACTTTTGAGCCGACCTGCGGCATTAAGACGAGGGGCTAAGATAAATCCCACATGATATTCGTCAATTTCAACATTTTCTAATCCAGAAGCTTTTATGAGGGCTTTTAAACCTATATTTTGTGTTTCATTTAGTCTTTTTAGCCCTTCTTTTACAATTATTCTATTTTCTCCTAATAAAGGAACAATATCTGCAATCGTACCAATTGAAACGATATCCAAAAATTTATGAGCTTCTTCTCCAATAAGAGCTTGTGACAGTTTAAAAGCAACCCCTACCCCTGCCAGGTCACAAAAAGGATATTCAATACCAGGCAAATGGGGATTTATCACCACATCTGCTTGTGGTATCTCTTTAGGGATACTATGATGGTCAGTTATTATTACATCTATTCCCAAGATTTTAGCTTTTTCCACTTCCTTAACAGAGGTTATACCACAGTCTACACTAACTATAAGTTTTGTTCCCCTCTCTGCAATTTTGTCTATTGCTTCTTCATTTATACCATATCCTTCAACTAATCTTTCCGGTATGTAATAATCCAATTTTGCCCCTAATTTTTTTAAGGTTAAATATAGGATAGCAGTGGCAGTAATCCCATCAACATCGTAATCCCCATAAATGGTGATTAGATCCTTCGAGGCAATATGTTGTTGTATCAATTCTTTTGCTTCTTTTATTCCCCTTAAAAGATAAGGAGAGTGTAAATCTTTTAAATCAGGATTTAAAAAACTCTTAACTTCATGGAGGTTTAATCTTGATGCAAGCATGTCAGCAATTATTTTGGATAATCCATAAGTTTTTTGTATCTCTTGAGACAATTGAGAGTTTTTACTCTCTTTTAAAATCCATCTGTAAATTTTAGGCATCAAATCACCCACAAATTCTCCTATTTTTTTCTCCTCTCAATTATAAAGATTCGGTAGAAAACCCACAAACACAGAAATAAAGCAACTACATAACCAAAAAGTCCTAATACATTGTAACCAAAAACTTTATATCCCCCTTGAAATGTCAAAACCAGTGAAGAAGCTACAATTAACGCTGATGCTATAATACTTATAATAACCTTATTTACCATAATATTTAAGTCATAGCGCAAACTTCCATCTTCATCAAGGTTTATTCTAACCTTTATATCGTCTTTTATAAGCTTTGTCATTATACTTTGGATTTTGGAAGGAAGTTTTCTCAACACTATTATTGTTTTATGTAAATCTTTCGAGTTTTCTTTTAATATTTTTGTTAAACTAATGTTTCTCAAATATACTTCTTTTATAAAATCTTTAGCTACACTAGAAATGCTAAAGTCAGGATCTAAGCTCCTGCCAACGCCTTCTACTGTAGCTAAAGACTTTAAAAGTAAAGTAAACTCTGGAGGTAAAATCAGCTTATGCTTATAAACAGTTGTCATTATTTTTCTCATTGAATCATTAACACTGATATTTTTTAGAGGAGTACTGTAAAAATAATTTATTATATGGTTTAAATCGGATTTAAGGGTCCTAATATTAGTACTAGGCCTTATGGCGCCCACATCCGACAAAATTTCTACTACTTCCTCAATATCATTCTCGGCAAAAGCTCTGAAAAGTTCAATTATCATTTCCCTTGAGGATTTATCAAGGTAGCCTACAATTCCAAAATCTATATATGAAATTTTGCCATCATTTGTGATTAAGATATTGCCAGGATGAGGGTCACCATGGAAAAGGCCAAATTCATAAACTTGCAAAAATATAGCCCATGCTCCATCTCTTGCAACTTTCTTTAAATCGAAGCCTTTTTTAACAAGTAAATCCCTATTTTTTACACTTATGCCTTCTACGTACTCCATTGTGAGAACGCGTTTTGTAGTGTATTCCCAATATACTTTAGGTATGTATATATAATTTTCTTTCTCAAAATTCTCTCTAAAGCGTTCGGCATTATTCCCTTCTTGCGTGTAATCTAATTCATTGAAGAGAGATTCAGCTAATTCATCAACTATTTCGACAAAGTCCAATGGAGAATCAACTATGCGCTCGTTCAAAATTTTAGCAATACTTTTCAGAATTATTATATCAGCATTTATCTTTTGGGATACCTCTGGACGTTGTACTTTAACAACAACATCTTTCCCTTCTTTAATTTTTGCCCTATAGACTTGTCCAATAGAAGCAGAAGCAATAGGAGTTTCATCAAAATAAATGAAGAAGTCCGATATTTTGCCTTTTAACTCACTCTCTAAAATATTCTTTATTGCTATAAAGTCCTCTGGTTCTACCTCATCTTGAAGTTTTGCAAGTTCCAATAAAATATCATGAGGAATAAGGTCTCCTCTTGTACTTAAAAGCTGTCCCATTTTTATAAAAGTAGGGCCTAATTCCTCTAAAGTTTTCCGAATCCTCTCTCCAACTCCCATGTAATCATGATTTTTCAATATATGAAATGGGATATGCCTGCCGTTTAATAAAATCTCAGAAATAAAGCCAAACCCATTTTTAGTTAAAATCCTTAATATCTCCCTATATCTTCTAGTAATATTTTTATTTCTAAAAATAAAAGACAAATTCATTTTTTCACCTCATAGAAATATAGTAGCACTATTTCTCAAAAGATTATGCCACTATATTTTTTGTATTATTCATAAGCTTAGGCTTTTACAGGTTTATTAGAGGTTCTTCTCCTTTTTTCTCTATTCTTAATTAATACCCAAAGAGGAGTAGAAATAAAAATTGAAGAATACGCCCCTGACACTATTCCAATAAGCAAAGGTAGTGCAAAATCTTTTAATGCCTTAGGTCCTAAGAAATACATTAAAACAAGCATAATCAACGTAGTCAACGTTGTATTTATTGACCTTGTCATTGTCTGATTTACACTAACATTTGCAATTTGTGAATAATCGGATTTTTTCATAATTTTTAAATTATCCCTTATTCTGTCAAAAATCACAACAGTATCATTAACAGAATAGCCAAATACAGTCAAAACCGCTGCTATAAAAGGAGCATTAATTGTTATGTTAAAAATAGTATATATGGAAATTAGTATAAACACATCGTGGAGTAAGCCAATAATTGCAGCCTCGCTCATTTCAAATTCAAACCTAAATCCTAAATAGATAAACATTGCAACAGAAGCCAACAATAAAGCACCTATCATTCCAAATTTTATTTCTTCACCTAAAGAAGGTCCTACTTGCTGTGACATTATTAAGTCATTTTCTGTTAAGTTATATTTTTTGTAGATATCTTTTATTATTGAAAGTCGAATTTCATTGGCAATAGGACTTGTCTTAATTGAGACTTCATCACCTTTTGTCCCTATTTTTTGTATTTGAAAGTCTTTAACTTTATATCCGTTTAAAATTTTAATTATATCATTCGGATCAAAAGGCTTACCAATTCTAACCTCCATTATTGTTCCACCAGTAAAATCTATGCCCCAATTAAACCCATTTATAAACATTGCTATTACTCCAATCAAGATTACAATCCCTGAGATTGCAAACCAAATCTTGGTTTTTGAAATTACATCTATATTAAATCTATACTGATTCACTCAATTTCCCTCCTATGCTCCATAAACTTTTATATCCCTTGTCAAATCCATCTCCAGAAGTGCATGCAACAAAAATCTTGTTACAGTTATAGCTGTAAAGAAGCTGGATATAACACCTATTAAAAGTGTCAAAGCAAAACCTTTCACATTTCCCGAACCCATGTAAAAAAGTATAATAGCACCAATAATAGTAGTCATATTAGCATCAAAAACAGCTGTAAAGGCTCTTCTAAAACCTGCGTCTAAAGCAGCTCGTAAACTTTTACCTGCCCTTAGTTCTTCTTTAAATCTTTCAAAAATTAAAACATTAGCATCAACAGCCATACCAATTGACAATAGAAAACCTGCAATTCCTGGTAAATCTAAGGTTATATTAAATAAAGCATAGATTATTAAATTTATTAATATATATATTATAAGGGCTACATCTGCCATTATTCCTGGTAATCTATAAAAAGCTGCCATAAATAGTAAAATAAGTAATACGCCGTATATACCAACTTTGACAGCAGCATTGTAGGCACTAGGACCTAAAGTTGCACCTACAGAACTATAGGCTATTGGTTTTAATGTGACAGGCAAAGAACCCGCCCTTATAAGAGTCGCTAATTCAGATGCCTCTTGGAAGTCCTTCAAACCAGTAATCACCGCATTTCCATTTGTGATAACACTTTGCACTGTCGGTGCTGATATTACCTTATCATCTAAAACTATTGCAATAGGTTGATTTAAAAATTTTTGAGTAGCTTCTGCAAATTTTTTTGTTCCTTCAGCATCAAGTACTAACGTAACTTCTGGTTGTTGCACACCTGTTTCAGTTTGAGCATATACTGCTTTTGAATCTTTTACATTGGCACCTGTCAAAATAACTTGTCCATCTGGTCCTATAAATTTTAATTGAGCAGTTTTACCTATTATCTCTATTGCCCTATCAGGGTCATTCATGCCAGGCAACTCTACACGAATTCTATTTGACCCCTGTTGACTTATTACAGGCTGTGTCACGCCAAGAGCATCTACCCTGTTCCTTATGACTGCAATAGCTTTATTTATCGCATCTTGTGTAACATTACCTTGTGCTTCTTCTAATACATAAACGCCTCCTCTTAAGTCTAGCCCCAATCTCATGTGATCCTGTACTGGGCTTATAGAATAATTGCCTGCCTTTATTCCAAAAAAGGCTATATATGCAACTATTGCTGCAACAATGATTACAGAAAAAAATTTGATAAAACCTCTACTTCTCATTCGAATCCTCCTTCGTAGTTTAACTATTTTCTATTATATTACTTTTATTGTAAACGGTCAATTGCCCAAAGTTAGAAAAATGCAATTTTGCTAATTCTACATAATGTTCATAGGAGCGATGAATATTTTCAATTTCCTCTTGAGTAAGTTTCCTTATAACTTTTGCAGGATTCCCAAAAGCAAGACTGCCCTCAGGAATCTTTTTACCTCCTGTCACTAGTGATCCTGCTCCTATTATACAATTATCTCCTATTTCTGCATCATCTAATATAATTGCTCCCATACCTATTAGCACACTATTTCCTATCTTGCAAGCATGGACTATCGCCCCATGTCCTATTGTGCAGTAATTTCCTATATAACAGGGATGTCCCTCTGTAACATGTACAACACAATTATCTTGTATATTAGTTCCTTCTCCAACAACTATTTTATCTATATCTCCTCTTAGCACAGCCCCATACCATATATTTGCATCTTTTTTTATTTCTACATCTCCAATAACCTCTGCTGTTTCCGCTATATACGCCTCATCATCTATTTTGGGTTTCATACCCTTATATTCCTTTATAATCATTTTCCTCACCCTTTAGCATTTGATATGCTTTTATGGCAATCGCATTTTCAAAACGCCTTTTTTGCATTTCACAAGCCAGCTCATAAGGTTTATTAATATCTCCATTTAAGTTGTAGTTATTTGCAAAGCAACCTCCACTACAATAGAACCTTGCCCAACATTTTGTACATTCTTCTCTTTTGTAAATATCGCTTTCCATAAATTTTTGCTGTAATTCTTTATTAGTTATACCTTCTTCAAGATTTCCTAATTTAAATTCCTCAATACCCACAAATTGATGGCAAGGATAAATATCCCCATCGGGAGTCACCGCTATATACTCGAAGCCAGCACCACAGCCTTGAAGCCTTTTTTTAACGCAAGGCCCTCCTTCTAAATCTATTTTAAAATGATAAAAAGAAAAAGGCCTTCCTTCTTCGTATCTCTCTATATATTCTTCTGCTAATCTGTCATATTCATTTAAAATTCTCTCTAAATGCTCTTCCTTTAAGGTATATTCTTTATCTTCTTTTTCAACTACCGGCTCTACAGATATTTCATAAACTCC
Organism: Thermoanaerobacter mathranii subsp. mathranii str. A3; assembly: GCF_000092965.1. GTDB lineage: Bacteria > Bacillota > Thermoanaerobacteria > Thermoanaerobacterales > Thermoanaerobacteraceae > Thermoanaerobacter > Thermoanaerobacter thermocopriae. The sequence continues at coordinate 1,095,203 of NC_014209.1, read as the reverse complement.
TAAATCAGCAATGTGCAACACATCATTGGCAAAATCTAAATTTTTTGCTGTAAAAGTCCCTCTCACATAGTATTCTTTTTTCCCTCTTGATTCAACGAATTTTTTTATTTTTGGAACTATTGTATCATAGGTTCCACTGCCGTTTACACGAACCCTCATGTCGTCATTTACTTCTTTTCTTCCATCTAAACTAAGTACCACATTAGAAAAGTTTTCATTAAAATATTTTATTTTTTCGTCATCCAATAGTACTGCGTTAGTTGTTATAGTAAATTTAATAGTCTTTTTGTTTTCTTTTGCCTTCTGTTTTCCATATTCTACTAATTGCTTGACTACTTCAAAATTTAAAAGGGGTTCACCGCCAAAAAAATCGACTTCAATGTTTTGCCTTTTCCCAGAACTTTTTATTAAAAAATCGATTGCTTTTTTGCCCGTCTCAAAATCCATCAACTTGCGACTACCTTTAAAATCCCCAGTAGAAGCAAAACAATACTTGCACCTTAAATTGCAATCGTGAGCAACATTTAAACACATCGCTTTTATAACAGAATCATTTCTCGACACTGCAATATCTTTATATATATCTTCTGAAAATAATAGCCCTTTTTCTTTTAATTCGTCAATTTCTGCAATAGCTTCCAGTATATCTTCTTTTTTATATTTATGTTGAAGTAAATTTACAATTTCTTCTTTTGAGTGATTTTCGTAAAAGTCCAAAATATCATAAATAATATCGTCTACCACATGGATAGAGCCACTTACCGGATCTACTACAATATTCATTCCCAGTCTTTTAAATTTATGCATTAACTCTGACATTTTTTAACCTCCATTGCAAGTTTAAATGGCAGTAACTATTTTACTGCCATTTTGAGTATTATGTATTAGTATTGGCACTCTTGGTTTGCTACAGTGCAAGATGTTTTACAAGCTGATTGACAAGATGCCTGGCATTCGCCACAGCCTGGCTTTTTTAAGCTATTTTTTAACGTTGGCCTGTTAATTGTTATAACATGCTTCATTTTTCTTCCCTCCTCTTCCTGATTTATTATAACACATAAAGAGAAGGAATTGAAGCTATAAATTGATGCCTATCATACCACCTAAAGCTCCTAAAACAGCTCCCCAAGCGTATTTTACTGCCCAAGAAGAAGTAGGCCCTAATTCTTTTACAAAAAATGCTCCTAAAACTAACATAATGGTTACATATAAAATACCAGCAATTCCTCCATTTAGCCAACCCTTGTTGGTGGTATGCCTTGCAGATAAGGCACCTGATAAAACTATACCTATTATGGTTATTAATAAAGTAAGGGTAGGTAAAGTTAATTCAGATACAGCTGTAAAGGTCAAAAGCAAAGCGTAAATTATGAAAAAACTAAGAGTGATAATGTAAGCTATTAAAACTCCTGTAAAAATTCCAGTAATATTTATGCCAGTTCCCTTTTCCATGCCAAACCTTCCCTTCAAAGTCTCACCCCCACAGTTTTCTTACTAATATGTATGCTTTTTATTTTAAACATAGTACATAAAAAAAGACGCGGCAAACCGCATCTTATCACTTTTCTTCTTTTTCGTTTTTGTCACTGGCTGAGCTTATAACTCCTCCAACTGCCCATTTTGCAATCTTTAGTCTCACCTTATCTGCTCCCATTTCTAAAGTTATCACATCGTCTTTGATGTTTAAGATCTTACCATAAAAGCCGCTTTTTGTAATAATCTCATCGCCAGGTTTTAAAGAATCAAGCATTTCTCTTTCTTTCTTTTGGCGCCTTTGTTGAGGTAAAATCAATAAAAAGTAAAAAATTGCAAGAAAAATAAGCAGTTGAACAATTACATAAGTCGTTTCTGGACTCATCAATAATCCTCCTTATTCCCATAATATTTTTCAAAAAACTCTTTCTTAAATTCAAGCAGCCGGTCTTGCTTTATAGCTTCCCTTATCCTCTCCATTAATTTAATGAGAAAATAAAGATTATGTAAAGTAGCAAGCCTTGCTGCTAAAATTTCGCCAGCCTTAAACAAATGTCTTATATAGGCCCTAGAATAATTTTTACAAGTATAGCAATCACATTCTTCGTCTAAAGGAAAAAAATCTTCTGCATAAGGGGCATCTCTTACTATTAATTTGCCTTTACTTGTAAAAACTGTTCCATTTCTCGCAATTCTCGTTGGAAGCACACAGTCAAACATATCAACACCTCGTATTACTCCCTCTATGAGGTCATCAGGACTTCCCACTCCCATAAGATACCTCGGTTTGTCTTCGGGTAAATTTTCCGTAGTCAAATCTACCATATCATACATTACATTTTTCGGTTCTCCTACACTTAATCCCCCTATAGAATATCCAGGAAAGTCCATGTCTACTAATCTTTGAGTACATTCTCTTCTTAAATCTTCATAAGTTCCACCTTGAACAATGCCAAAAAGAGCTTGTTTTTCTGTATATCTATGGGCTTTTTTCCCTCTTTCAGCCCATTTGATGGTAAACTCCATAGATTTTTTGACATACTCATAGTCTGCAGGATAAGGTGCACATTCATCAAAGGACATTATTATATCTGCACCTAAGGCATTCTGTATCTCTATCACTTTTTCTGGAGTAAAAAAGTGTCTAGACCCATCTATATGAGACCTAAACTCTACACCGTCTTCTGTAATTTTTCTTAAAGAACTCAAGCTAAAAACTTGAAATCCTCCACTGTCTGTTAAAATTGCTCTATCCCAATTCATGAATTTATGAAGTCCACCGGCTTTTTCAATAATTTTATGGCCTGGCCTTAAATATAGATGATAAGTGTTGCTTAAAATAATCGTTGCTCCAATTTCCTTTAATTCTTCAGGAGTCATAGCTTTTACAGTTGCTTGTGTTCCTACTGGCATAAACACAGGCGTTTCTATAGCACCATGGGGAGTTTCTAATATTCCCAATCTTGCTTTTGTTCTACTGTCTTTTTTGATAAGCCAATATTTAATCGCTGCCATTATATCCTCCTATTCTGGTCAAATTATAAGCATTGCATCTCCAAAGCTAAAAAATCTGTATTTATGTTCAATTGCTACTTGATAAGCCCTCATTATGTTTTCTCTACCAGCAAAAGCTGACACCATCATAATTAAAGTAGACTCAGGCAAATGAAAATTTGTTATCATACCGTCAATAGCCTTAAATTTGTAACCAGGATATATGAAAATATCAGTCCAACCACTTTTTTCTTTTACATAACCATTTTCGTCAGCAACTGTTTCAAGAGTCCGAGTAGAAGTTGTACCAACTGCTATGATTCTTCCACCACTTTTCCTAGTTTCATTTATTTCATTAGCTGCTTCTTTTGTAACAATATAAAACTCTTCATGCATCTTATGGTTTTCAATTTCTTCTTCCTTTACAGGTCTAAAAGTACCTAAACCTACGTGAAGAGTTATAAAAACAGTTTTTACTCCCATCTGCTTTATTTTTTCTAACAACTCTTTTGTAAAATGAAGCCCTGCAGTAGGAGCAGCTGCAGAACCTTCGTATTTTGCATAGACAGTCTGGTATCTATCCTTATTTTTTAATTTTTTCTTGATATAAGGGGGAACAGGCATTTCGCCTAATTTATCCAATACTTCTTCAAATACCCCTTCATAATAAAACCTTACTATTCTCCCTCCTGCTTCTGTAGCATCTAAAACTTCTGCTATTAGCTCTCCAGTTCCAAAAACAAATCTTGACCCTATTTTAGCTCGCCTTCCGGGTTTAACTAATGTTTCCCATTCATTACTGGATATCCTTTTTATAAGAACAAATTCTATTTTCCCACCTGAATCTTCTCTTCTTCCAATAAGACGAGCAGGAATAACTTTTGTGTCATTTAAAACAAGACAATCACCTGCTTTTAAATATTTTGTTATGTTTTTAAAAATATCGTGCTCAATTTCACCGGTTTTTTTATTTAAAACCATCAATCGAGAACTTGACCTGTCTTCTAAAGGTTCTTGTGCAATTAATTCTTTTGGTAGCTCAAAATAAAATTCACTGCGTTTCATTTTTCTTTGCGCCATCCTTTTATAAGCTTTTGTTGTTTATAGTATCGTATACCTCAATACCTTTATAATAGTATTTTAAAATAGAAATGTAATTATACCCTTGGTCTGCCAGTCCTCTCGCCCCATACTGGCTTAACCCTACCCCGTGTCCATAACCACTGCCTTTTATAGTATAAACTTCACTGGGCTTGTCTGTCTTTTTTAACTCTTTAATGCCATTTGCCCCTACCGCATAAAAAGTATCTTTAGAAACCTTCGTTATCCCTTTATTATTTTGAATATTTATCTCTTTTAAAGAAATTTTTTGCGAATCACTGTAAGAAGAAATCGCGTAGGCTTCAAATTCACTGCTACCATCGCCCTTTATGTCAATCATAGTGCTTTTTAATCCAAAGAAAGACCGTATGTCTCCTTTTCGCAAAGTAAAAGTTCCCTTTGTACCGTAAATGGTAACAGCAATCGCTCTTCCAGTCCAGCTTTTTTCTGTAACTTTTACATCTACTATATCTCCTATGTCTTGTCCTTTATTTAAAAGCAAGTTTTTTATCTGGTCTTTTGTATAAGTTACCATCCAACTATCATGATAACTGTTATAGCCAAAAACGTATTTATCCTCCACTCCTTTTAAATAAGGAACATCAGCAGAAAAATAATTAATATTGTCTTCTGTATATCCTCCGCTGTGGGAGTGATAAAGGGCATCTATAAGTTTTCCTTGATATACAGCCACTACACCTTTTGTTTCGTCTACCGCTTCATTTGTAGAAGGAGCTTCTCCATCATATCCTTTGTAAACCTGTGTGTTAGTATCGTTTGTCAAATCAAAACCATACTTTCCATATCTCCCTACATTTTTAGCAGCATAAGTTCGTGCAGCCACTGCTTGTGCTTTTAAAGCTTCTATATTCCACCATGCAGGCATTTCTCCTGGCACAACACCATATAAATATTCTTCCAAAGGTACAACATTTATAGCGGTCATATCACTGTCTTGTTGCCTTCTAAACTCAAACATGCCTCTGTAGCGTTTTGATTCTATTGCCATAGGAATACCTTCAGGATTAAGCTTACTTACATATAAATCAGCGTTCATATTAAACAAAAACAAGTTTTTTGCTCCATTGCGTATCAAAATATTTTTGTCCGGTAACACCTTGGATATATTGGTATAATTTTTTGAAAGAATCTCATAGGCAGATTGCAAATCCGCTAGCGTCAAATAAGGTCCTATGTATATATGATATTTTCCATCAAATCCTATTAAGACATTGGTAATTCGATTTACTATTTTCGCATACTCACTATTTGCCATTTCAAAATCATCATAGCTTCCCATCATCAAATAAAAACTATCATCTTTTATAACTTGCACGTTTTGCATACTAGTGCTAAAAATATTAACCAAATTTCCTGTATTATTTTCATATGCAAAATTAAAACCTACAGGGGATGAAAGTTGATAAGAAGATTTGGCAGTTTGTCCATAAAAAAGCCCTATTTTTATAATTTTCGGTACGCTAATGTCAGCATTCACCGTAGAACAAGGTAAAAGAGTCAAAATCATAGCACTAATTATACCTACTATTACAAATTTTCTAAACCTCACAAATTACAACCCCTTTTTCATATGTTATTTTCTAAAAATCCATAAAAGTAATGTCAAAAGAAGACTCAACAACAGGCTTGTCATAAGAGGAAAATAAAAAGTGAAATTTCCTTTTTGATAAACTATGTCCCCTGGTAGACGCCCTAAGCCAATTTTTGAACCTACAGAAAAAAGCACCCCTATTAAAATCAATATAGCTCCCATCAATATCAACATTTTGCCAAAACTATCAAACACCTTCTATCCTCCCCTGTTCTATATAAGGATATTTAAGGTAATCATAAGCTAATTTTGTAACAACTCTTCCCCGCGGAGTCCTGTTTAAAAAACCTATTTGTAAAAGATAAGGTTCATAAACATCCTCTATTGTATCACCATCCTCTCCTATTGATGCAGCAATAGCATCGATTCCTACAGGGCCACCGCCAAACTTTTCTATAATAGAAACCAAAATCTTCCTATCAATGTATTCTAATCCCATCTCATCTACACCTAATACGTCTAGCGCTTCTTTGGAAGTTTTAAAATTAATGTATCCATTTCCTCTTACTTGTGCGAAATCTCTTACCCGTTTTAGAAGCCTATTGGCAATTCTCGGAGTCCCTCGGGACCTTTTCGCAATCTCCAAAGCAGCATCTTCATCAATTCCAATGTTTAAAATGTTCGCTGACCTTTTAATTATTTCTTTTAATTCATCGACTGAATAGTAATCCAAACGGTTTATAACCCCAAATCTGTCTCTCAAAGGAGAAGTCATAAGAGCAGCCCTTGTCGTCGCTCCAATTAAAGTAAAACGCGGAAGACTAAGCCTTATAGACCTGGCACTTGGACCTTTTCCTATTACTATATCCAACTCAAAGTCTTCCATTGCAGGATATAGAATCTCTTCTACACTTCTATTGAGTCTATGAATCTCATCAATAAAAAGTATGTCATTCTCCTGTAAGTTAGTCAAAATTGCTGCCAAATCTCCCGACCTTTCTATAGCAGGACCTGAGGTTATTTTTATTCCTACTCCCATTTCATTAGAAATTACCGTAGCTAAAGTCGTTTTTCCAAGGCCAGGAGGACCATATAGCAGGACATGGTCAAGGGGCTCTTTCCTCATCTTAGCAGCTTCTATATAAATTTTTAATTCCTCTTTTATCTTTTCTTGACCTATATACTCAGAAAGCCACCTAGGACGCAAACTATATTCGGAGGCATCTTCCTGTGTAAAACTTTGAGTTAGTATTCTTTCCTCCATTTAATTCACCCTATTTCATTAATTTTTTCAAGGCTTGTTTTACAGTCTCTTCTACACTGTTACAAGTAATATCTGCCAAAGCAGAAATAGCTTCACTTTTACTATAACCTAATGCCAATAAAGCCTCTAAAGCCTCATTTGAAAGATTATTATCACTTTCAAAAACTATCTCCTTTGGAAGCTTATCTTTCAATTCCAAAATAATTCTCTCAGCAGTCTTTTTCCCTATTCCCGGAACTAATGTAAGAGCTTTATAATCGCCAGTGTTAACTACTTTTGCAAAATTATCAATAGGGACCACAGATAAAATAGATAAAGCACCTTTAGGCCCTACCCCATTAACAGATAATAACTTTTCAAACAAATCTAACTCTTCTTTTGTTTTAAAGCCAAAAATTTGAAAACCATCTTCTCTCACATGTAAATATGTATAAAGCTTAGTAATATTCCCTTTAGTAGGTAAAGCTTTTAAAGTAGAAAATGGAACAAAAACCTTTATGCCTATACCCATAAAGTCAATTATTACATAATTTTGTCCAATATCCTCAATCATTCCTCTAATATACTCAATCATTTTGAATACCTCAACTTTTCAATCATATTGTTACTGTGACAATGGCATATGGCAACCGCCAAGGCATCAGCCACATCGTCAGGTTTAGGAATTTGATCAAGATTTAATAAAACCTTCACCATTTGCTGAACTTGATGCTTATCTGCTTTTCCGTACCCCACAACTGCTTGTTTTACTTGCAAAGGAGTGTATTCAAAAACTTTTATTCCCGAATTAACAGCAGCTAAAATAGAAACTCCTCTGGATTCTCCAATAGTAATGACAGTCTTCGCATTTTTATTATAAAAAAGCTCTTCTATAGCTACTACATCAGGGCAGTAAGATTTTATAAGCGATGTAATTCCATTGTATATATCGTGTAGGCGCAGTGCCTTATCAATACCAGCTTTTGTAGTAACTGCCCCGTAATCTATAACAGTGAATTTATTGGATTTATAATCTATTATACCATAACCCATTGTTGCAATTCCAGGATCTATCCCTAATACCCTCATTATATCCATCTCCTTTTATTTATTTTAACATCAATAGCCTTTATAAACAAGAAAAAGTTCTCCTAAAATTAAGGAGAACCTACAGACTGATGACAAACTTTCGTAAAGTAGATATTTTACATAAGTTGCGACTTGTGACAAAGCGCTAACAAAGCTTAGCAAGACTGAGGATGGAGGCGGGGCCGAAGCCAGGAGGGCGGAGGCGGGCACCTAAGACAGGACGTCGAATGTGCCCGGTACTCCGCCGTAATCCGAAAGTCGCGCTTTAGCTTTGTCGCTTTGGAACTTCGGAGCAACGATGTAAAATATCTACTTTAAATAATTTTTGGTTCTTTGTCAACAAACTGAAAGTTCTCCTAAAATTAAGGAGAACCTAAGAACTTAGATTTGTTAATATTTGATACGCCTCATCTTTGTCTTTTGTAATTATATTTTTCATCACTCTTTCTTTGTCAAAAGGTGTTAAACTATCCAGTGGAATATCTGTTTTTTCCACAACTTCTTTATTGCCATTTCCATCACTTTTTAGCAAAACAACATATCCATTTATACTAGAAATTATATAATAATCTGCAGGCAACCCTTCTTTTTCTCTGTAAAGAACTATTTCCTCTTCATCGAAATTTTTAATTTTCCAACCAGTATATATCTTTTCAATTTCTTCCTTGCTCTTCCCATAAAGAGAAGGGGTTAAATTTTGAACTTCCCGCACTATTTCTCCATTTTCAAGATACTTAGTTTCAAATATAAGTTTACTTTGGGAAATTAATTTTTTAGCAAGAGCTTCTTGTTGAGAAGAAATCCCCTGCTCATAAACTATATTTTTTTCCCTTCCTTCCTTTTCGTTATCTTTAACACTAATTAAATATCCAACCATCATTCCTATAAATATAGCTAACATATATATCATAACCATTTTATAGGAAATTAGCTTTTTCATAACATCTCCTCCTGTTTTATGTAATTATAACCAATTTTAAAAAATTTATTCTCTTTGCAGGATTTTGTCAAAAAATATCGAATAATATTCATAAGGGAGGAGATGATGAAGTGGCAAATCAAATTGTAGTTTTTAAATTAAACAATGAAGACTTTTGCGTTGACATCAATCAGGTAATTGAAATTATACGGCTCCAAGCAATTATTAAAGTACCCGATGCGCCTACTTTCGTAGAAGGTATAACTAATCTAAGAGGAACAGTCATCCCTATTGTAGATTTAAAAAAGCGCTTCAATTTGCCTTTGTCAGAGAAAAATGACAATAATCGAATTATCGTAGTAAATGTCACTAACAGACCGGTAGGTTTCATCGTTGACTCAGTAACAGAAGTGTTACATGTAGACGATAGTTCCGTACAAGAAGCTCCAGAGATTATAAAAGGAATTGGAAAAGAGTACATAACATCTATTATCAATTTAAACGACAGATTGATAATTAATTTAGACTTACACAAAGTTTTAACAGAAAAAGAAAAGAAAGAGATAGAAGAAATGTAGCTTCTTCTATCTCTTTCTTCTATTCCTCATCCTCGTCTTCTATTTCCACATTGTGATAAACGTTTTGTACATCGTCATTTTCTTCTAACTTGTCAATTAATTTTTCGAATTTTTGGTAATCTTCAGGACTTAATTGTATAGTATTTTTAGGAAGCATTGTAACTTCTGCCTCCGAAATTTTATAGCCTGCTTTTTCAATTGCCTCTTTTACTTCTTGAAAATTTGACGGTTCAGTAATTATTTCAAATTCTTCATCTTCTGCAGAAAAGTCCTCTGCACCTGCATCTATTGCAACCATTGCAAGTTCTTCTTCATCAATAGAATCATCTTTTCTAACAGTGATAATTCCAACTTTGTCAAACATCCACGTAACAGAACCGGCTGCTCCTAAACTACCACCATTCCTATCAAAAATATGCCGTATTTCACCTGCAGTTCTGTTTTTATTGTCAGTCAAAGCTTCAACAATTATAGCAGTACCAGCAGGGCCGTATCCTTCATATATTACTTCTTCTAAATTAGCTCCTCCTAATTCACCGGTACCTTTTTTAATAGCCCTCTGTATATTTTCATTCGGCAAATTGTTAGCCTTTGCTTTTTCTATAGCATCCCTTAACTTACTGTTAGTATTAGGATCACCACCGCCTTCTTTAGCCGCTTTTATAATATCTTTGGTGAGTTTTGTAAAAATTCTCCCCTTTTTAGCATCCATTTTTTCTTTTTTATGCTTTATGTTAGCCCATTTTGAATGCCCTGACATAAAAAAACCTCCTTCACTGTGGCCTAAAATATTTTAACACAATAATATAGGGCTTGTAAATTAATCCTCTCTAAAAAGTTGTGTGCTCAAATACCTCTCACCACTGTCAGGAGCCATTGCTAAAATCTTTTTCCCTTTGCCTAACTTCTTAGAAACCTCAATTGCTGCCCATAAAGAAGCACCTGTAGAAATTCCTCCAAGTATACCTTCTTTTTTTGCCAAAAGGCGAGTCACCTCAAAGGCGTCTTCATCTTTTACAGCAATTACTTCATCTATGACATCTCTATCTAACACTTTTGGAATAAAACCTGCTCCAATCCCTTGAATTTTATGAGGACCAGGCTCTTTACCAGAAAGCACCGCTGCTGAATAAGGCTCTACTGCAATAATCTTTACATTAGGAAATTTATTTTTTAATATTTTCCCAACTCCTGTAATAGTTCCCCCTGTACCTACACCTGCCACAAAAGCATCTATACCATCCTTAAAATCTTCAATTATCTCTTTAGCAGTAGTCTCTTCATGAATTAACGGATTTGCAAAATTTTCAAACTGCTGTGGCATAAAATAATTTTTATTTTGTTTTACCAATTCTTCTGCTTTTTTTACGGCACCTTCCATTCCTAATCTGCCAGGGGTAAGAATTATTTCAGCACCATATGCCGCTAAAAGCATTCTTCTTTCCATACTCATAGTATCGGGCATAACTATTATTACTTTATATCCTTTTGCTGCTCCTACCATTGCCAACCCAATGCCTGTATTTCCGCTTGTAGGTTCAATAATTACGCTTCCTTTTTTCAATTTACCTTCTTTTTCTGCCTTTTCTATCATTGCAAAAGCTACTCTATCTTTAACACTGCCACCCGGATTAAAAAATTCCAATTTTAGATAAATTTCTGCCCACTCTTTCTCCACAATTTTATTTAATTTAACAGCAGGCGTTTTTCCAATCAGCTCAAAAACATTGTTAGCAATCATAAAATTTACCTCCATTTGTACATTACTATAAAAATTTTAAACTTTCTACGTAACATATGTCAAATGGAAATTAGAATATCAAACATTTTTAGAGAAAAAATAATAATATCAAGTTACAAAAGGTGATAAAAAATGACTGGCAAACTAAAACTTTTCGTTATAGGATTCATAACTGGTATTATAAACGGTCTTTTAGGTGCAGGTGGAGGTACTTTAATAGTCGCTGCATTGGTTTTTTTACTTGGCATAGAAGACCATAAGGCTCATGCTACGGCGATTTCAATCATACTACCTATTACTTTAGTCAGTAGTTTAGTGTATTTACAAAATAGAATAACCGACATTCCTATAACCATTAACATAGCTATAGGAAGTACAATAGGAGGATTTATTGGCGCATATTTTCTTAATAAAATCTCCATACCTTTATTAAGAAAAATTTTTGGAATAATAATGCTTATAGCTTCCGTCAGGATGTGGATATCATGAAACTATTTTTAATAGGACTTTTTTCAGGAATTGTAGGGGGAATGGGAATTGGAGGAGGAACAATTCTCATTCCTGCATTAACAATCTTTGCTGGAACCGAGCAACACATTGCTCAAAGTGTCAATCTTTTTTCTTTTATTCCTACAGCAATTATCGCACTAATATACCATTTTAAAAAGAAAAATATCAAATATAAAATTATATTGTTTATTATAATCGGTGGAATAATAGGAAGTGTTGTCGGAGCTATTATAGCAGCAATTACAAAAGCTTTTATATTAAAAAAAATATTCGCTGTTTTTTTATTTTGTATGGGAATATATGAACTTTTCTCAAAGCCCCGCAAATAATTAAAATAAGAGGAGATAGTTCTCCTCTTATTTTCTCTTGTCTGTTTCCAACATTACACAGGCATTATAAATAACTTTTAATCCAAGGTTTTTGGCTTTTTCCACCAGTTCCTCACTTTCTGCCCCCGGTTGAAACCAAATAATTTCTACACCTAATTTTGCAGCCTCTTCTACGTACTGCTCACCTATACTTGGAGAAACTACCATATCTACAACCTCTGGTATCACAGGTAAGCTGGACAAAGAGTCATAGCAAGGATCTCCATCTACTTCTTGATACTTAGGATTAACAGGATAAACAGTATACCCGTTTAATTTAAGAGCTCGATAAATTTTATATCCATATTTACTTTCTCGAGGAAGGGCTCCTACTACAGCCCATACTTTCCTTTTCATTGCTTCTTCAACATAGTCTACATAGGAATTATCTAACTCCATTTTTTTTACCTCCTAAATCAATTGATGAATCTCCATTTCTTTTCCTCACCATTTTTATAAGAAATTAAGCTTATGGTGCATAATATTCATTACCTTTTTTAAGAAGGTATACATCCCCTTCAATTTTTATGTTACACCTTTTACTTGTCAAATCATTTATAAAACTTTGAAATTCCAATAGACGGTCTTCTTCAATATGTGATACTATAGAAACTTTATCTGAATACATAATATCTTTAACATAATAGCCTTTCTTTAGAAGCTCATTTTGAATTTTTCCCAGCAAAGTATAATCAAAAGTGAGGATTATACTTTTCGCAGGAATTTTTTCTACTATTCCAGCAGCATCAATACCTATTTTTGCCCCTTTTGTGTAAGCTCTCACTAATCCTCCTGCTCCTAATAATATTCCACCAAAATACCTTGTAACCACAACAGCAACGTTTTTTAATCCTTCTTTTTTTATCACATTTAATACAGGTATACCTGCTGTGCCAGAAGGCTCTCCATCATCACTAAAACGCTGAATTTCATCATTTTCTCCAATAACATAAGCATAAACGTTATGGGTTGCCATTCTGTGATTTGCTCTAATTTCCCCTATAAATTTTACCGCCTCTTCCTCTGAAGAAACTGGTTTAGCATGTCCAATAAATCTGGAACGCTTTATTTCGATTTCAGCAACTCCGTAAGAATATAGCGTTTTATAACTTTTAGCCAAAATAGCACCCCTTTGTAATTATACCAAAATATAATCAAAAAATAAAGCCGTTACCGGCTTTATTAGGCTTCATCAAAGCTTTTTCGCCTATGCCAAAGCCTTCGTCAACGTCTTGTATTTAAAATAAGAAACGTTTACAAGCGATTTGTCTTGACTATAGGTAATCATCTCCAAAGCCTTGTCTATAGGATAAAAACCTCCATCGACAAAGCCATCTTCTTTGCTAATATTAAATTCCTCTTCAAAAGTAGTCATGAGATACCAAGTAATTTTATTAAAGACAGGACGTTGACGGGTAACAGAATAGAATTCGTAATTGGTTTCACCAGCAGTAGAAAGGACTTCAACAGATTTAAGGCCTGTTTCAGTACAGACTCTCCTTATGGCCACATCAATAGGCAATTCATTATTTCTAATAACCCCTTTTGGTAACACCCATTCCCCTTTCTCATTTTTAAGAATGAATACACTATCTCCTTTGAATACAACTCCTCCAGCGCAATCTCTTATTAACATTTACAAGCCCCCTAAAATTTTTATTTTTTTCTTTTAATATAATATTCTTTAAAAACTTTTAAATTCCTTCTTAAATTTTTAATTTTATTTTTATTTTTATCCATATCTCCACAATTATACATCAAAATTTAATTTTTCCATCAAAAAAAATCAACTTACCAGTATAAAAATCTCTAAATTATAAAAAATATTTAATGTAAAAAACAAGGAAGGGGAGTTTCAAATGTATATAATTTATCACTGTTATGGCGGAACGCATACTTCTGTAATAGCATCTTACATACACACTGGAAAACTGCCAATGGACAGAATTCCATCTAAAGAAGAAATAGAAAGCATATCTTTGTTCGATAAATTAAATGGCCAAAATGACCCGGGACACATCGTTCCTATTGGTACTGATGAATATGGCAACAACGTATATTCTATGGGGGTAAAAAATGCCAAAAAGTTAATTGAGCCAGCTCTTAAAGATTTATACTATCATATATTCAATACAAACGAAGGACTGCTTTTGATTGACACGACTGGTACTACAAACTGGATTATGAAAATTGGCGGATTTACTTCTATTGCTTTAAAATTTCCTGTTATAGGAAGGCCTTTAGTCATTTATGGTACGCAAAAAGCTTATAAAAAAATTGTTCAAATAGTTAAAAACGTAAAGGCTCAAGAAAAAGCAGAATACAACGCTATTAAACGATAATAAAATCTTTGAGTTTCTCCTTTGTTTCTTTTTGAACTTCAGCTTTTATCATTATCCCGTCCTCATTATAATTTTCTTCAATTATTTTTGTTTTTTCTTTTAAATAATTGTATTCTTTAGTCTTATCATAAGGCAGTAGAAAATTCACTACTTCCACATCTTTAAAAATTTCTCTTTCTATTGCCTCCAATAAATTATCAAATCCAATTTTATTTTTTGCGGAAATATAAACTTCTCTTTCATTTCCTTTAAGTACAACTTCCAAAAGGTCAATTTTATTAAAAACATTTATCTTAGGGATATTAATAGCCCCTAAATCTGAAAGAACCCTTTCTACAACCTTTATCTTTTCCTCCATATCTGGTGAAGTCACATCAATTACATGAAGCAATAAATCTGCATATTTAACCTCTTCTAATGTAGATTTAAAAGCCTCTACAAGGTCATGGGGTAATTTTCTAATAAAACCTACGGTATCAATCAAAATCACTTCTCTCCCTGAAGGTAAAATAAGTCTTCGGGCAGTAGGATCAAGTGTTGCAAATAATTTATCTTCCACATAAACTTCTGCCTTTGTAAGAGCATTAAGTAGTGTGGATTTGCCCGCATTTGTATATCCTACTATAGCTACAACAGGAACTTGATTTTTTTTACGTCTACTCCTTTGTAAATCTCTATGCCTTTTTATTTCCTCCAGTTTCTTTTCTATTGCCTTTATTCTATTTTGTATATGCCTCCTATCAGCCTCTAATTTTGTCTCACCAGGTCCCCTTGTTCCTATTCCACCACCCAATCTTGAAAGTTGTCCCCCCATACCTACAAGACGTGGTAGACGATACTTTAATTGTGCTAATTCTACTTGCAACATACCTTCTTTTGACCTTGCCCTCTTAGCAAATATATCAAGGATAAGATTAGTTCTATCAATCACTTTTACATTTAAAAAGTCTTCCATATTTTTAATTTGAGTACCAGTAAGCTCATCATTGACAATAATAAGGTCAGCCTCTTGATTCTCAACAAAAAATTTTAATTCCTCCAACTTACCTTTGCCAATATAATGAGCTTTGTGGATTGTATCACGCTTTTGCGTCACAACACCTATTACTTCTACACCAGCTGTCAAAGTCAGCTCTTTTAATTCTTCCATACTTTCTTCATCTTTTACTGTTGAAATGATTCCTACTAAAATTGCACGTTCTATCTTTTCATTTCTGTTTAACTCTTCCACAATATCACCAACCTTGGAAAATCTCCTGTAAATATAAATATATCACAAATAAAGGAATCTATAAATAATGACCAGGTAAATTAATAGCACTTTTTATAAAAAGGGTATTGAAATTTTCATTAACCTGTGATAAGATATCAAATGTGGTAACTTGCCGAAGTGGTGGAATTGGCAGACGCGCTGGACTCAAAATCCAGTGGGGCTTACACCCCGTGTGGGTTCGACTCCCACCTTCGGCACCAGAAAAATCAAGGTCTCCAGAGTTTTGAACTTTCTGGAAGACCTTTAAATATAGGTCTAATAATGCAATTAGTAATGCAACGAAAAGGGTATCTCTTAAAAGGATACCCTAAAAATATCTACCTTGTCTATTTTTTTAACGCATTTTACGTATTACACGCAAAATTAGTATTCATTGCGGGTTTCGGGAACGCAAAATTTACGTATTTTTTTACGCATTATATACAAAGCTTATCTTTAGCCTTGGGTTTTACCAAGGTTTTTTGTTTTACTAAGGAGTCCATTAAAGGATTGCGCTGCTAACTCCTGTAAACCAGGTACTAAGTAACTGTAAAGGTCTAATGTCATAGTTATGCTACTGTACCCTAATCTTTCTTGTACCACTTTAGGATGTATACCACGGGCTAGAAGGAGGCTAGCATGAGTATGCCTTAAATCATGCAACCTCACCTTTGGTAATCCTGCTTTTTCTAAAAGCCTTTGAAAACACTTTGTGAATTCTCTAGAGTCTAAAGGGCTTCCATCCTCTTTGCAAAATACCAGTCCATTATCTTGATATGCTTCTCCAAATAAAAGTTTTTCTCGTATCTGCCTTTTTCTATGTACCTTTAATTCCCTTATAACATCATCGGTTAATGTTATGCTTCGCTTACCATTTTTACTTTTAGTACACGTCTTAAACCTGTTGTAGCTGCTACCACATAAGCTGCAAATAACCTGTCATCTTTTGTTACTTCAAAGAATTTTAACAATTCTTCTTCTGTTAAAGGTCTTATTTGTTTGTTTTATAGTGGGAGGATTAGTGACATCAGCTACATTCCTAGTCAACAATCCTTCTTTTACTGCTTGCTGTAACGCTTGTCGGATAATTACATGTAAGTATCTTACCATTCTTGTAGATAAGCCACCTTTCCCATCTGCTCTCTCGTTTTCTAATTTTTGATTATAAAAGCTCTGTAACATGTGAGGTTGTAATTTTGCAAGTTTTATTTTTTTCTATCTACAATATGCGTGTATCTTGAAAGACTTGAAAAAATACCTATAGGTGGGCGAGACCCGAAAAAATTTCTCTCTAGAACCCTTGAATCCCTAGGTCTTTCAAAGGTTCTAGAGAGAAGCTTACAGTATGCCTAATTAAATATTTTAACCAAAATTATTCACTTTCATGCATAAGATTAAGATATAGAAAAAAGGTCATACTTAAAGATAGAACAGATAAAGATGTTAACTGATTCTTTTTTACTCTCTCTTTTTAAGCTTTTTTTCATGATTTATTTGTATTTTTTCGTGTGGCACATGAAAATCAACTTCATCTATATCGAGTATATCAAGTCTTTCTTTTATATTTTTGTATGTCGATGTATCACCAAATTTATTTACTGTCAACCTTGATTGATTTACATTGCTATTGATAACACCCGCGCCTCCAATGCATCCACCAATGCATGCCATTCCTTCTACAAAATTATTGGGAAGTTTCCCTGCTTTCATTATTTTTAAAGTTTTGTCGCATTCCTCAAGTCCATTGCAAATAACCGGATTAAGTTCTATATCAATATCCATTTCTTTTATTGCTTCTTTTATAGCTTCTACTACACCGCCAGATCGTGCGAATTTTCTTCCAAATAGTGTCGCATCCTCAACTTTCATGTCTTCTTGCTCTTTGATATCTATTCCCGCTGCATCAAGTACAGCCACCATTTCTTCAAATGTCATGGCATAGTCTGTTATTCCCTTAATTTCATCTCTCATGATTTCTGATTTTTTTGCGGTACATGGACCTATAAAAACAGTTAATGCATCAGGATCAAACTTTTTAATATATTTTGAGATAGCCGTCATGGGTGATACTGTTGTTGATACATTTCGAATAAGCTCAGGATAGCTTTTTCTAATATGAGTCACAAACACAGGACAACAGGAGCTTGTCATGACTTTTATATCACCTATTTTTTCACTAAATTCTTTTGCTTCTTCTATTGCAACAAGATCAGCTCCAAGTGCAACCTCTACAACATCTGTGAATCCCAATTTCTTTAAAGCAGATTTAACTTGTCCTACTGTCTCATCTTTAAATTGAGATGCTATAGCAGGTGCCACTAATGCATAAACCTTTTTTCCACTCTTTATAGCTCTTATTATGTCTACAATATATGATTTATCTGTTATAGCACCAAATGGGCATGCCAATGTGCACATTCCACAGGAAGTACATTTCTCATAATTGATAACAGCTTTTAATTCTTCATCCATAGTTATTGCTTTCGCTGCACAAGAGCGTATACATGGTCTTAAAGTATCCGATATCGCATTATATGGGCATACATCTTTACATCTACCACATTCAATACATTTATCATAATCTATATGAGCTCTCTTATCTCTTATAGAAATAGCACCTCTAGGGCAAACTTCTATACATTTATGTGCTAAGCAACCACGACATGCCTCTGTAACCCTGTATCTTTTAATAGGACATCCTTCACAAGCTATATCTATTACTTGTATAATGGGTTCCTCACTTTCGATAGCATATTTCAGAGTTCTTTCTAAATTTTTACCCATTGCTAGTTTTGTTCTCTGCTCGAGAATGGCCCTCTCTTTATATACACAACATCTAAATCTAGGTTTTGAGCCAGGAATTATTTCATATGGTATTTTATTATATTCTTCTTCCAGTTTATCTTCTAATGTTAATTTTGCTACTTTGTATAATACCTCATACTTTAGCATCTGAATATCAGAATTAAATTTAAACAAGCCTTATTCCTCCTTTTCTAAAAATACTAAAAATAATTATTTTTCAAATTTTAATTTAACTTCTATAGTAAATCAATCCATCTATTTTAGCAACAGAAAGCATATTAAGGCAATATAATCAGTTGTAGGTAATATATTCTCATTTATACGAGATCACAAAAACGTAATTGAAGATATATCCTTTTAGAAAAACCGTATTAAGCTAATTGCGATGTTTAAAAGGATATTTGAAAGACCAAGTATAAGAAAGAATTAAGAAACAAAAAAAAACAACTTTCTACTAATATCATATGGTAAAATGCACGTTTACTACCTGTGGATAAAGCAAAACTAGAAAAATCACATCGTTCATGATTATTTGCCCACTATCTGCACCTCTTTTTGTCTTTTTTTATCCTTTTTCACTTCTTTCATGTTTGGTTAAGAGTGTTAATAACTATATCATATATATTGTGGTTTTTGTTTCTGATAATTTTAATTAATTTTTACATCCATATTAGTGTATAATAAAAATTGAAGTATCCTAAAAATACACATAAGAATGGAACTGTCATCCATATTTATTATACCATAACAACCCTTTTTTGTTTAGAGTAAAGTTAAAGTACACTAGATCATATTTTAACCACAAGGATTTTACACAAAAATTTGGAAGGCATCATTTGAAAATGAAGGATTAGCCTCCTCAAGCGAATCCCGTGTGGCTGAGGAGGTTATTTTTTATTTTACAGTAAAGCTTCGCAATCTATTTAATGCAGCAGCTATTTCATAAAGCCTCGGCAAAGCTAAATTACCAGGATGCTTACCATAAAAATGAGATACCACATCAAGTCCTTTTTTATTTATATCTTGATATACTTTTTCTAATATTTCTTTTATATTGCTTTTTTCATCTACATATTTATCGGCAATATATCGTATTATCTCCCCAATAGCATTTGTCTGACTTTTGTCTACTAATTGTTCTACATAATCCAATTCAATCTCTTGATATCCAAATTTAATAGTATCTTCGTCTTTTGATTTTATCTTTTTACCCTTTATTTCAAGTCCTTTTTTAAGAGGAACTCTTGGCTTTATAACTATAGGTTCACTATTTCCTTCGACTTTTCTATTCGTTTTGAATTCTTTGGCAATTTTCTTTGCCTCTTGCGTAACGTCATAGGGTCTGTAGTCGTGCATTTTAATTACGCAATCAGCAACATCAAAATAATCTCCACTGCCACCCATAACTAAAATCGTAGAAATACCCTTATCTTTATATAGCTGTTTTACTCTATCAATAAAAGGAGTTATAGGTTCTTCCTTTTTTGCAATCAGTTTTTGCATACGTGCATCTCTTATCATAAAGTTAGTAGCTGAAGTATCTTCGTCCAAAAGCAGCAAGCTGGTACCTATTTCTATCGCCTCAATAATATTTGCTGCTTGAGAAGTACTGCCACTGGCATTTTCGGTAGTAAACCTTGTAGTATCTATGTCGTTGGGCAAATTATTTATAAAAGGACTTATGTCTACTTTTTCTATTCTTCTGCCATCCTCCGCTCTTATTTTTACTGCATCAGCTACAGTTATAACAAACTCTCTGCCATCACCTGGTATGTGATTGTATACTCCTTTTTGAATAGCTTGTAACAAGGTAGACTTGCCATGATAACCGCCGCCCACAATAAGCGTAACTCCTTCGGGTATTCCCATCCCCGTTATCTCTCCTCGATTCGGAAGTTGAAACTTAACCCTCAAGCTATTCGGCGACTCAAAAGGTACTACATTACCGCCTTTTAAAGGTCTATCACTTATGCCGCTTTCTCTAGGAAGAATCGCACCATCAGCCACAAAAGCTACAAGCCCTTTTTCTTTTAGCTGACTTCTAAGGTAATCTTGGTCTTCCACTGTCTCAACCCATAGCCATATATCTTGTATATTGAGATTCTTTTTTAAAAGTCCTTTTTCTACAATTTGAGGTAAAAATTCAAGAAATATTCTTTTGGCACCACTGCTATTTATTCGTCTACCAAAAGCAGGAAGTCCTATGCTCAATCTTGCCTCTACGTAATCTTTATTAACTACCATTGCACTTCTTTTAATTATTTGTTGACCGCCTTTATCAATATAAATGTCCCCACTATGTCCTGTACCTTTTAAAGAAGGTAACTTTTTTATAACTTCAAAAACTGACCTTATCAAAAAATCTTCTAAAGCAACTTGCCTTGAAGGATTGTTATACATAGAAAACTCAAAATCAGCTATATTTTGAGGCACTCTAATCCTTATCCTTGAAGGCGATGCAAAAGGATCTCCCTGAACATGGTCAATATACAGTATAAATTTTTCAAACTCATATTCCCCTTCAAGGTCTTTGTAAGCTTTATACCCCTTTCCATCCATTTTATCAAGCTTTTTCTTAAGGTCTTCTTTTGTCATCTACAAACACTCCTTTGTTATAATTTTAATGCATTTCTTATATTCTGACTTCCACTTTTATTAAAAATACATTCCTTTTACAAATTCATTTTGAAAATCTTCATGGGTTGATAGTTCTATATAGTTTATTTTATTTTGTAAATGTATTGCTCTTTTCAGTTCTTTATCAGAAAGCAATGCCATTATCGCACCAATCCCAGCACTATTGCCTACTTGAAGGATTTTGCCTTGAAGTTCCCTTGGCAAAAGCCTAATTGTTATCGCACTTTCAGGAAGAATGTAATTTCCAAATCCTCCTGCCAAAAAAACTTTTTTTATTTCATTTACATCAATACCTATTTCTTTTATCATGATGTTAATGCCAGCAAGTATGGCGCTTTTTGCCAGTTGTATTTGCCTTATATCTTTTTGTGTCACATATATTCCATTTTCTATTAAAAATGCCGGTTCACCTTTGTAAAGAGTTATCCTTTCTGCAATATCAACAGGTACATTTTTAACTTCTTCTTTAGACAAAAGCCTGCCAGTACTATCAACAATGCCATACTTCAAAAGTTCAGAAATAATATCTACAATACCGGAACCACATATTCCTTTAGCTTTTTTATTTCCTATTGTAGTATAAAAAGCTCTTTTACTAAAATCTACATGGTCTATAGCTCCTTCTACGCCATTTAGTCCAAAAGTTATTCCTGCTCCTTCAAAAGCAGGGCCTGCTGCAGCCGAAGAAGCAATAAGGTTATCTTTATTCCCCAATACCATCTCGCCGTTGGTTCCTATGTCTACAAGCAAGCATAGTTCGTCAGATTGGTCAATTTTGTTTGCCAAAACTGCTGCCACAGTATCTGCTCCTACATAAGAAGATATAAGCGGTAATGTTATTAAATATCCTTCCTTGTTTATCTCTATACCAATCTCTCTTGCTTTTATTTCTATCATTGACGTAAAAGTCGGCACATAAGGAGATATCGCTATATTCTTGGAAGATACATTTAAAAGGAAATGTATCATTGTAGGATTACCTACTGCCACAATTTCATGTATATCGCTTTTGTCTATAGAATTTTTTACACAAAACTCCTCTACAATTTCATTTATTTTATTTATTAGAGCTGAATGCAACTGATACAATCCTTGAGAATTAGTAATACTATAAGTTATTCTCGTTACAACATCAGCACCAAAAGTCCTTTGCGGATTTAAACATGAATATACATCTACTTCTTTCCCCTCATCTAAGTCATATAAATAAGCAGCAATAGTAGTAGTTCCTATATCTAATGCTATACCGTAATTGTATGGTTTCGAAGTGACCTCCTTAATCGAAATTATTTCATTTTTCCTAATAGTAATATTTACCTTATAATCATTTTCTTCTAAAACTTCAGGAAGATTCGTTAAAAACTTTAAAGGAACTTCTATTTCTCCACCTACAGCCTCTTTAATTTTTTTAACATAGTCATTTTGGTCATGTAAAGTTGGTTTTTTAATTTCTACTGTAGAAGTTTTTACGCGAGGATATAATTCAATACTTAACAAATCATTTTCTTTTGTCAATATTTTTGCTTTTTGCTCTTCAGAAAGTACCTTGACCTCTAAATCCCTATCTATCTCAACAAAACACGCAAGCCGAATGTTGTTTTTTATTTCTTTATCTGTCAAAAAGTATTTTTCATCATCAGAAATATCAATTTCCTCACTTAATATAACTTTACATTGACCACAAATCCGACTGCCACCACAAAAATTGTTAAGTTTTATTCCATTTTTAACAAGAACATGAAATAAATTTTCTCCTTTACTTACTTCAATAACTTTTGTGTTGCCACTAAAATGAACAGTTACTTTATATTTAGATTCACCAAAAGAATTTCTATAAATACAATCTTTAGCTTCACAATTATTGCAAACTGATTTATTTTCAAGTCTTTTCACGTTTTCCCCTACTCCACATACAAAAGACACTGTTTTTTGGGGTGTTATGATAAAACTGTGATTAATATTTACACCGATTTTTGAACTGTCCACAAGTTTGCAAATCACAGCCTGATTTTTTATGTCCCACTTATTTCCTGGGTAAAAAACATCTGTAACTTCTTTGCCATACTTTTCCGCGTTTTTTCTTACCTCTTTCCAAAAATTATCTGTCAATATTTCAAGGAACACGCCTGCAATAACATCTAAAAT
Organism: Thermoanaerobacter mathranii subsp. mathranii str. A3; assembly: GCF_000092965.1. GTDB lineage: Bacteria > Bacillota > Thermoanaerobacteria > Thermoanaerobacterales > Thermoanaerobacteraceae > Thermoanaerobacter > Thermoanaerobacter thermocopriae. Next base: position 1,071,954 of record NC_014209.1, on the reverse strand, counting down.
CATTCCTTTTGTGTAATTACTTTCTGAAAAATAATCATTTACCTTTTTATCTATTCTATCTCCCAGTGTAATGATTGCTAAAATTATATATTCCGCTTCTTTTAAATTTTTTACTATATAATCCCCAAAGAAATAATCTCCAGTTTTAAAGATTATTTTATTTTCTCTCTCATCAATATGAAAATTATCACATACTTGATGAATAATTTTGTAATCTATTAAATTTTGCGCTTCCGTAGTTGCTTCCTCAATTAAATATTGATCCACATCAAAATTCATGTTTTTCAACTTTTTTAATGATAAGTCCTTTACTCTTTGCACAACATCTTTACTAAGCATTTCCACACCTCATTAAAACGCATATTGTCATACCGTTTTGTTTATTATTATAAATTGCTATAGTAAAAATCGCAAATAAAATTTATACAGAAAACCTCTACTTATTACAAAAATGCATTTGACATTTCAGGGTTTTTCTCATACTATATAGTATAGTGTAATTAAAGACTAGATTAGCAGTTTAAAACTTTCTCTAAAAATATTTTTAAATTAACATAAAACTTATTATTGAAATTTACAGCAATATGTCTTATAATGAATTGAAATTATTTTTAAGGAAAGCAAAGCTCTGCAAAGCCTATGCCTTTGAATTACTTATATCAAGGTTTTAGGCTTTTATTCTGAGCCAAAACTTATGAAAGAAGGTGTTAGATGCGTTGAAAAAGTTTGATCAAGCCCAAACTCCTTTATTTGATGCCTTAATGGAATATGTAAATAACAATACTATCCCTTTTCACGTGCCAGGGCATAAAAAAGGTGTGGGAATGGCCAAAAAATTCTTAGATTTTGTAGGCAAAAATGTATTGTCAATGGATGTAACAGTGTTTCAGCAAGTAGATAGCTTGCACAAGCCTACTGGGCCAATTAAATATGCCCAAGAATTAGCAGCAGAAGCGTTTGGTGCCGACGCTACCTTTTTTTCTATTCATGGAACATCTGGTGCCATTCAAGCAATGATTTTAAGTGTAATGAGAGAAGACGAAAAAATAATTGTACCTCGAAATATTCATAAATCTGTAACGTCAGGAATTATATTAAGTGGTGCTATACCTGTTTATATGCAACCAGAAATTGATAAAAATATCGGTGTCGCATTAAATGTCACACCAGAAACAGTAGAAAGAACCTTAAGAGAGCATCCAGATGCAAAAGCTGTTTTAATAATAAATCCGACTTATTACGGAGTTTCTACCGATATAGTAAAAATTGCTGAAATTGTTCATGACTATGACGCTATACTCATGGTGGATGAAGCTCACGGACCACACCTTAAATTTAACGAAAAATTGCCTATTTCAGCGATGGAAGCAGGAGCTGATATCTGTGCACAGAGCACTCATAAGATTATTGGCTCAATGACGCAGAGCTCGATGCTTCACGTTAAAGGCGATAGAATTGATATTAATAGAGTAAAACAAGTAATGAGTTTACTCCAAACAACAAGTCCTTCGTATATATTGTTGGCTTCCTTAGATGTTGCAAGAATGCAAATGGCTACAGAAGGAAAAGAATTATTAGATAGAACAATAGAATTAGCAGAGTACGCTCGAAGAGAGATAAACAATATAAAAGGACTCTACTGTTTTGGTGAAGAAATTGTTGGCCGTGATGGAGCCTATGACTTTGACCCCACAAAAGTTACAATAACAGCTAAAGGCCTTGGAATAAGCGGCCATCAGTTAGAGAGAATATTGGCAGAAAGATATTATATACAACCTGAACTTTCAGATATGTATAATGTTTTATGTGTATTCTCTATTGGTGATACAAAGGAAAAAGTCGATTATCTCTTAAGGGCTTTAAGAGAAATAAGTGATGAATTATACAACGAAAACATTGAAATAGTAAAACCTATAGATATACCAGAAATACCAGAACAAGTAGTATCACCAAGATATGCTTTTGGCTCCTCAACTGTATCATTACCTCTAAGAGAAAGTGTAGGGCAAATAAGTGCAGAATTTTTGATGGCTTATCCTCCAGGTATTCCAGTACTTTGCCCAGGAGAACGAATAACATCAGAAATTATAGAATATGTAGATAAAATGAAAGAGGCTAACTTAAGCATACAAGGCACCGAAGACCCGGAAGTAAATTATATAAAAGTAGTAAATGACCGGCAAGTTTTAAATGTGATAGCATAATGTTTTACTAAAAAAGGAGTATCTCCTATAAAAGATACTCCTTTTTAAAACCTCAGAATTGTATATTGCTTTTGCAAAAGTCATATTCGTGACATTAACTGATTGTTTATACATTTCTTTTATTTGCTTTTTTGCCTTTTCATTTATTGAGAAATTGATTTATAATACTCTTCAATTTCATCATATGTCATGGCCCCATTGCTAATTGCCCTTATGACCCCGTTTCTATCTATAAAATAAGACATAGGTATAAACTGAACTTGATAATCGTAAATAGTACTTAAGTCAGTATCCAGTAACACAGTAAATTCATATCCTTTCCCTTCTAAATACTGCTTAACTTTTGATGGACTTTCACCCAAATCTATCGCAAGTAAGACCGTATCACCTTTATGGTTTTTTATAAACTGATTTAAAGCAGGCATTTCAATTTTACAATAAGGGCAAGTCGTCGCCCAAAAATTTAATATAACTTTTTTTCCTCTCAAACTCGACAAAGTCACAGTATTGCCATCTAAATCTTTTAACGTAAAATCTGGTGCTATATCTCCTACTTGATTCCCTATCTTAGGCTCACTTTGCTCAGTTGAATTTGAATTTGCATTTGAGCTTGTATTTTGATCTTCATTATTGCTAGAAATATTATTTTCTGCCACTTGAGAATGGAAAGGTTGAGCACTTTTTGTATAATTATTCAGCACAAAAATAAGCACCCCTATAACTATCACAGCAATTATAGTAAAAATTAAACTTTTATTTTTCACACTAACCACCTCTTAATAAAAATATCCACTTATTTTGATTAACATGTTAAAATATAAAAGAACTCCAAATATTATGAGAATAATCCCACTTACTACCTCAATATAAGGCAATATTTTATTAATCCTTTTGTACATACCTTTAAACTTGTCAATCAATAAGGCTGTAATTATAAAAGGTATACCAAGCCCCATGGAATACGCAAAAAGAAGTATCACACCTACACTTAATGTACTAACAGAACCAGCATACAACAATATCGAGGCGAGAATTGGCCCAACACAAGGTGTCCATCCTGCAGCAAAAGTTACACCCAGTACCAATGACCCTATATAACCAGTTTGTACGTTTTCCATGTTTATCAGCTTAATTTCCTTGTTTAAAAATAGTGGTCTAAAAATTCCAGTCATTTGAAGTCCAAAAAGCACAATTATTATCCCACTTACTTTTCTAAAAATATCTTTATACGCTAAAAACAGCTTTCCAATTTGACTTGCTGTCGCTCCCATTAGTACAAACACTATGCTAAAACCTAATACAAAAAGCAATAAATTTGTTAAATTATTCTTCTTGTTTCCAAAAATATAAGATACATAAGCAGGAATTAAAGGCAAAACACAGGGTGATAAAAAAGAAACAATTCCTGCTAAAAATGCAGTGTAAATTGGCACATCTACACCTCCCTCCCCTATAGGGTATGACTATCAAATATTATATTACAATTTCAGTTATAGTACAATAAGGTATTTATCTATGTCCGTTTAAAGATACGTAATAATTAATTTATTTTGTAGCATCTATAACCATTTTTACCTTTCCAGTTACTTTATCAGCCTGAAGTGCATCAGTAAAATGTACCTCGTATTTTACATTTCTAAGCTTCTTCTTAATCAAAAACTGGTTAAATTGCCTTTTGATTTCCTCTTCAACACCTTCCTTGGCATTAGGAAGTTTGACACAGTTTAATATAAGACTTTCATCACTTGTTTTAATAAACTGATATTCTTTTATTCCTTCAACATCAAGGTCATCAATAAAAAGAGGATGAAGAAAATCCCTACCACCACTTTCATTTTTAAACCACATCATCTCTTCTTCTCTTCCCACAACTCTTTTAATATGAGTATAAGGTAAATGACCACGATAGTCTTTATCAAACCCCTCAACCACATCATTTAGTCGATAACGAATAAGAGGAAAAATTTTGTTATACAATGGGGTTATGATTAACCTTCCAAATTCATCAACTTCCACATAATTCATATCATCCATAAGGTACATACCTTCATACCAGCTTGCTCCGACACCTAAAAATATTGATTCTGTGCAACCATAATAATCTATCACGTCAGCATCAAAAACTGAGCTTAAATAATTGGAAATTTCTTTACTTAAAGGTTCTCCTCCTGTAATTATTTTTTTGGGTTTTATATTTATTTCGCCTCTTTGCTGCATGTCAGCCAATATTTTTATACATGAAGGATATCCAGCCAAATAGCTAGGATAAAAGTTTTTAATTTTTTCTTCCCAAGTCTCAATAGGCTCACTAACATTCAGCACAAGACTTTTAGCCCCATATTTCTTAATACCATTCATAGCAAGTACAGTAGAAGCATAACCACTTCCCACAGAAGCCACATACAGTACTTTTATAGGAAAATCACGTAATCCAATTTCATTTTTGCCCCCAATGCTTATACGTACCATATTAGCTTCGATCATATCCAAAGCATCTCTATCATAAAGAAAATTGCATGGCTTACCTGTACTTCCAGAAGTATGAACAAGAATATATTTTCCCACCCTCACTAGTAATTCGCTGCTTTTCATTGCCATTTCTATTTCTTTGGAAGAAATATAATCAGTAACTATATCAAAAAAATTATTTCTAACCATTTCTTTATCTATCACAGGTAATTCTTCAATGGGAATAGTGTCTAAAGCTTTATATTCTATTCCTACGCTTTTATAGAGAGTTTTATAAAAATTACTGGAAGTATAGGCGTGTTTTATCATTTCTCTCATACGCTTATTGCTATATTCCATTATTTTTTCACGTGGCCATCTATTGTGGCTGTAAAGTTTAAGGCCCTTTAACATAATGCCTATCACGACTTATCTCCCCTTTTTAAAATAGCTCTTTTTAACTTGAAATAGTGAATGCCTTTATCTTTTCCTGACAATTGTATTAATTATATTATATCTCAATTACAAAATTTTGTTAAATAAAAATCCGCATCTAATTTTTCGCTCTTCAAATACAATAAAAAAATAGGCTTTCGCCTATCAAACAATCACTTCTATCTCTTTTAAATCTTCATCAGGTATAAGTGAGGCAGCCTCCTTGTCAATTATTATAGTTGCATCAGGATGCAACGTTAAAACAGTAGAAGGCACCTTTGTAGTCAATTGTCCTTTTATCGTTTCTTTTATTGCCTTTGCTTTATTTTTCCCAGAAGCCAAAAGGACAATCTTTTTTGCTTTCATGATACTTCCTAAGCCCATAGTAATCGCCTTTTTTGGTACTTCATCTGCGCTTTTAAAAAATCTTTTATTGGCATTTATTGTATCTTCTGTCAAAGTAACCACATGAGTTTTTGTATCTATACTTTCATCTGGTTCATTAAACCCAATATGTCCATTGACCCCAATCCCCAATATTTGTAAATCAATCCCACCTGCTTTTTCAATTTCCTCTTCATATCTACTGCACTCCTCTTCCAAGTCTAAGGCCACTCCATTTGGAATATGAATGTTCTCTTTCTTAATATTAATATGATGGAAAAAATTATGGAACATAAAATAATGATAGCTTTGAGGATGTTCTGCAGACAAGCCCACATATTCGTCCAAATTAAATGTAATAACATTGGAAAAATCTATTTCTCCTTTTTTATACATTTCAATTAAATACTTATACATTCCAAGAGGTGTAGAACCTGTAGCAAGCCCTAAAACAGTATTAGGCCTTTCTTTTATCTGTCTTTTGACAATTTCTGCCGCTTTTTTACTCATTTCTTTATAGTCTACAGTTATTATTACTCTCATTTTTATAAACCTCCTTACAGCAAAATTAAGTTATTGGTATTTAAAAGTACATCTGCTACTGCTCCAATAGCAGCAGCATCTTCTCCAAGTTGAGCCATTTTAATGCCAAAATCAAAAGGCACAATTTTCTTTACTTTTTCTTTAATTTCATGAATAATATCAATTTCATAATTTAAGATGTCTCCTCCAATTATTATTGCTTCTGGGTTTAAAATGCTTACAATATTAGCGATACCCATGCTTAAATTTTTAATAAAACAAGACACAGCTTGTACACAAATAGGATTTTGTTCTTTAAATCCTTTTATCACACCCTCTATCGTATTTATATGAGGCAAATCTTTAGAAACTAATCCCACTAAAGCAGACAAAGAAGCTTTTCTTTCAAAATAGCCATAGTCCCCATAAGAATAGGTATTTTTAAAAACATCTTCTCCTGTAGCCATATACCCTACTTCTCCTGCAGCATAAGCATTACCTCTCAATAATTTACCATTTACGTATATCCCCGAACCTATACCATTTCCTATATTTATCAGCACAAAATTCTCTATTTCGCGGCAACAACCAATCCATCTTTCTCCCAGAGCAGCATAATTTACACTATTGTCAACATAGATGCTATAATTAAAAATTTTACTTAACTTTTTCTTTAATTCAAAATTATTCCATTTGAGTCCCGGCGCATTCACAACTCCTGTTTGTATATCCGTAATTCCAGGAAGGCCAATACCAATTCCTATTACATTTTTCCCACTTTTAAGCAGTTCTTGTATCCCATTTATAATTTCATTAAAGGCTTGCTCTCCAATGCTAGTTTGCCATTTTATCTTTTTTAAAATCTTACCATCCATGTTAGTCAAAACACCTATCGTGTTAGAAGACTCAACACTCATTCCCACAACAAATTTAGCATTAGGATTAAAAGAAAGCTGTATAG